>PMYE01000074.1 GCA_003171315.1 Acidobacteriaceae bacterium | reverse complement strand
CTGAACACGGTGGAGAGCAAGGAAGGCGAACTGGTGGCCATGAACCGCTCCGGCTCGCTGGCTATTGTGGACGAGCGCGGCCGTGAAAAGGAACGCTACCAGGTGGTGTATGGCGCGCGCCTCCGCGTCCGCGAGGGCTCGGCGGTGAAGCTCGGCGAAGTGTTGGCCGAGTGGGATCCGTACACCTACGCCATCCTCACGGAGATCGGCGGCGCGGTGCAGTTCAAGGACCTGCAGGAAGGCATCACGCTCAACGAGGAAGTGGATGAAGTGACCGGCCTCTCGCGCTGGGTGGTAGCCGACTCGCCCGACGAGAAGCGGCAGCCGGCTATTGCGGTGAAGGGCGCGAAGAGCCACAAACGCTACCTGCTGCCGCGTGGCGCGCACCTGATGGTCGAGGACGGCGCCGAGGTGGGTCCGGGCGACGTGCTGGCCAAGATTCCCAAGGAGAGCACGCGGACCAAGGACATCACCGGCGGTCTGCCTCGTGTGGTGGAGCTCTTTGAGGCGCGCAAGCCGCGCGAAACCGCGATCATCTCGGAAATTGACGGCGTGGTTCGCTTCGGCGAGGTCTCCAAGGGCCAGCGCAAGATCTACGTGACGGCCGACAACGGCGACGAGAAGGAGTACCTTGTGCCGCGCGGCATTCACGTGAACGTGCAGGAGGGCGAACGGCTGCGCGCCGGCGATCCGCTCATGGACGGCCCGCTGAACCCTCACGACATTCTCGCCGTGCTGGGCGAAAAGGAGCTGCAGGCTTACCTGGTGAACGAAATCCAGGAGGTCTACCGGCTGCAGGGCGTGGCTATCAGCGACAAACACATCGAAACCATCGTGCGGCAGATGCTGCGCTGGGTGCGCATCGACGAAGTTGGCGACACCAACTTCCTGCTCGAGCAGCAAGTGGACCGCTTCCGCTTCAAGGAGGAGAACGAGCGCGTGCTGGCCAACGGTGGCCGTCCGGCGATCGGGCGTCCGCTGCTGCTGGGCATCACCAAGGCGTCGCTGTCGACCGACAGCTTCATCTCCGCGGCCAGCTTCCAGGAGACCACGCGCGTGCTCACCGAGGCCAGCATCAACGGCGCGGTGGACAACCTGCGCGGCCTGAAGGAGAACGTGATCGTGGGGCGGCTCATCCCTGCCGGCACGGGCCTGGAGTACTACCGCAATGTGCAGCTCTCGCCGGAGCTCGAAGAGGCAGCGGCGCGCGTGCAGCAGGAAGTGCACGCCGAGATCGAGGCAGCCGAGCGCGAGCTGGAGCTGATGCGGCAGGAAGGCGAGGCGGAGGAGATGGCCACCGAATAAGAACAGTTGTCGGTGATCGGTGGGGCCCGGCGCAAGCCGGGCCTTTCTTATGAAGAATGCGCCGGCTGCGCAGCGCTCGCGTTTGTGGCGCAGAAGAAAAGCATCGCGAACAGCAGGACCGCCCTCTTCGCAGGTGCGGCTCAGACGGGCTGGATGCCGGGGCATCCGGTCCCGGGAAACCTTATCGGCAAAGGAGGGAGAAAGAATGAACCCGGCGCGAGAGCAGGCGGCCGGTCCTCGCTGAGGTGGGGCAGGTTCAGGCGTGGTCTTTATGCGCGAGTTCGGCGTCGGCCCGATCGCCGGGCGAGCGCTTTTTTCCCAATCTTGCGGATTTGGCAACATACATTGCGGCATCCGCAGCGTGAAGCAGGCTATCGGCGGAGCTGGCGTCATCGGGATAAAGGGCAATGCCGAAGCTGGCGGAGCCCTGCACCACGTAATTCTCTCCGGCGAAGGGTTCGTGGAAACAGCATTCCAGGCGCGCGGTAATCTCGTCGACGTCGGCGCGTTGGCGAACCTCTGAAACCAGCACCGCGAACTCGTCGCCGCCCAGGCGCGCCAGCGTGTCGCCGGGACGCAGTTGGCGCTTCATGCGCTGCGTCAATTCTTGCAGATACAGGTCTCCGGCCTGGTGTCCATACACGTCGTTGACCTGCTTGAATTCATTCAGGTCGATATAGATCAAGCCAAAGATTCCGGCGGTTTCACGCGCGGTTTGAATCATCGCGTCCAGAGTCTTCTCCATAGCGAAGCGGTTTTGCGCGTCCGTCAGGAGGTCGAACTCCGAGCGGCGAACGAGATCGGAGTAGAGGTGTGAAGTCTCGATAGCCAGCGTGGCCAGTTCCGCCGCCATCGCCAAAGCCACGTTCTCCGTGGGGCCGGGTTTGGTGCGAGCGTCGAAGGCTGCGAAGAGGGAACCCAGAGCTGAGCCGGAGCGGGCAGCAATCGGGTGTTCGACGGTGCGCAGGGACGAAGAGTGAAGCTGGGCCGGGCGGTTGCCCAAAGTGGCGCCATCGACGACCTGGCACCAGCAGGGCGCGCCGCTCAGCCTTACAGAAACCAGCTCCGTGATCCGCTCCAGAATCTCGGCCAGCGGCTTGGAGTGGTTGATGTCTTCCATGATCTTGCTGCGGCGCCGCTCGACATAGGCAAGGGAGCCGATTCGACGCCGGTTCCTGAGTTCCATGTACCACCCGCGTATGCCAATGGCGATAACGAATGCGAAAAGAATTCCAACAATCAACGTCAGATGGCGGACATTCAGCCACGGAGGCCGGGCGACGACCACGATGTCGTCAACATCGCGCATGAGGATATTGAATGGGACTTCGCCGCTGAAACGGTTTAGGTCTGCCGGAATGCAGATGCCGGTGACCCGAATGCGCGTGCCCAATGGAACTTCTTTCATGGGGGGAAGCAAAGCCGGATTTAACGAACGGGGATGACTCAGAATGGCGGAGAACGAGCGGCCGTCGGACTCGAGCACATACTCGTCCTGGGTGGCCTGGCGCACCTCGGTCACCACCTGGCCTTCCACCGAGACCAGGTCGAAGGCGTGATTACGGCCGTTGTTGCCGCCCAGGACCAGTTGATGCGGAGCGAAGAGCGCTGAGGTTACCGGCGCCCGCACCAGGCTGCCGCGGACCTCACTGCGGGTGAGCGTGAGAGAGCCGTTTTCAACGGACGGGAATCCAGTCGCGTCCGCGACATCGCCCACGTGCAGAGGGTTCCAACTGCCGGTGTGGATCCACAGGCTTCTGGAGCCGTCCTGGAGCACCAGCGCCGTGCCCGGCTGATAGTAGGTGATGGTTCCCTGCACGCGCATTCGTTGCGAGAGATCGACCGCGCGGAATCCGGCCATGATACGGTTCATGGGCGTAACCGGCAGCGACCAGGGATCGGAGCCGGCGCGCTTCAGAATCTTCACCCAGGCCAACGACGGCACGTGGAGCAGGACGCCGGTTTGTTGCATCTTGTTGTCGAAGATTCCACCGGCCACGCCGGTGATCTCGATCTCGGCATCGAGCAGGCCCTTGAGGGCGCTCTCATCGTCGCTGTCGATGGTGGCGTCAACCATCTCTCCGCCCACGAGCATGCGAAGATAGGTGGAGGGCGTCGGCGAACGAGGGTCGTCGTACACCAGGTCGGCGGAGCGGACCAGGGCGCGCACGGTGACCAGCCTGGAATCGGTCTCGCCCCGGATCATCTGCTCAAAGCTGGGATGCTCGGGTTTGGGCAATGCGCCGTGGCCTATGACGGTGATGTCCTTGCTTTGGACAATGGGCCGGAAGCTTTCGCGCATCGTTCCCGTCACCCGAATGCGGTCGCCGGGAATGAGCCTGTGGTTCGTAGTGTCCATTACCTGCACAAAAATCGCGTCGTTACCCTCCTGCACCATCAGGAGTTTGGCATACGAGCGATAGTAGGTGACGGTAGCTTCGATGACGGCAGGCAGGTGTTTGCTGGCCTCGGCGTTGGTCATCGTGGCCGCGGCATGTAGCGTGATCGGCGGAGGCGGCGGGGGCGCGGCTGCAGCCGGGAGGGTTGCGAAGAGAATGGCAGCCGGGAAGAGGATTCTTCTCATGGGTTCGAATTTCTTTCCGCCGTTGCGGTCTTTCCCACCCGCATTCTGCTCGCGGAGCCGTTCGCCGTTTCCCGTGCCGGCGCGCCTAATGCGGTACGGTGCCCGAAAGGTGGAAACCCTGCGGGGAAAGGTCTTGGACCTATCTTACTCACTCGGATGTGTTTGAGAATAGCACTTTTTGGTGCGCGGTGCTTGGTATAATCCATGCGCTGGCGGGCATGGGAAATCAACACCTTACGGCCTTGGTGGCCGATACCCGGTCGAGTCCGGCTGCAGCGAGGTAAAGCCATGGCGATGAGCAGGGAGCCAAAGCCGGGTTCCGGCGGGTCCGGTGGGTTGCCGCCCGGCGGCGCGGCGCAACCGGCCCGCCGTATTCGCGTGCTCGGAGTGCCGCTGGATCTGGGCGCGAGCCGGCGCGGCGTGGACATGGGGCCCTCGGCGGTGCGCGTGGCTGGCCTTGAGGCACGGCTGGAGGCGCTTGGCCATCAGGTTACGGATGGCGGCAACATCCGCGTCGAGATTGCCGAAACCCAGGCGCCGGGCAACAAGAGCGCCCATTACCTGAAGGAGATTGCGAAGACCTGCGGCCGGACGGCAGAGGCCGTACTGGCGGCGCTGGAAGCGGGCATGACTCCCCTGTTGCTGGGCGGGGACCATTCGCTGGCGGCGGGGTCGGTTTCCGGCGTGGCCGAATTCTACCGCCGGCGCGAACAGAAGATCGGCCTGCTGTGGATCGATGCCCATTCCGACATCCATACGCCCGAAACCTCGCCGTCCGGCAATGTTCACGGAATGCCGCTGGCCGCGCTGCTGGGGCTGGGGCCGGAGCCGCTGGCGAAGATCTTCGGCTACGCGCCGAAGATCGCCCCCGAGAATACGGTCCTGATCGGGGTGCGGGAGATCGATCCGGCCGAGCGGGAGAATTTGCGCCGCTCCGGCATGACCGAAATCTACACCATGCGCGACATCGACGAACGCGGCATGAGGGCGGTCATGGAAGAGGCGCTACGCGCGGCGGGACGCGGCACTGCGGGTTACCACGTCTCTCTGGACATGGACTGGATCGATCCCGAGGACGCGCCCGGAGTGGGGACGCCCGTGCGCGGCGGCGCAACCTACCGCGAAGCCCATCTGGCCATGGAGATCGTGGCCGACCATGGGCGGCTGCTGAGCATGGAAATCGTCGAGGTGAACCCGGTGATCGACGAACACAACCGCACCGCCGACCTCGCCGTCGAGCTGGCCTGCTCGGCATTTGGGAAGAAGATCCTGTAGGTGGTTCTACACTGGAAGAGAAGTGAGCCGTTTTTCGAGGCGGAAACGGCGATTTGACGGAAAAATGGCAAAAAAACTACGGGTGGGCATTCTTTTTGGCGGCCGCAGCGGCGAGCATGAGGTTTCGCTGCTGTCGGCGGCATCGGTTTTGGGGGCGATCGATCGCGAGAGGTTCGACGTAACGCCCATTGGCATCACCAAGGAGGGCCGCTGGCTGGCGGCCGCGGACGCGCACGGGCTACTGAATGGCGGCATGAGCGCGGTGGCGCGGCGGCTGCGCGCGGGCGATCCAGAGGCCACACCGGGCGCCAAACTGCTGCATGAGGGCATTCCCACGCTGCTGGCGCCGGAACCCGGTTGCGCCACGGTTCTCGACCAAAACCAAGGCCGAGGTGGCCAACCCTCCTCGGCGGGCGCGGCTTTGGACGTCGTCTTTCCCGTGCTCCACGGTACCTTTGGCGAAGACGGCACCATCCAGGGGCTCTTCGAGCTGGCTGGCATCGCCTACGTTGGCTCGGGCGTGCTGGGCTCGGCCGCGGGCATGGACAAGGACGTGATGAAGCGCCTCTTCGTCCAGGCCAAACTGCCCATCGTGAAACACGTCGCGCTGCTCCGCGCCGATTGGGAAAAATCGCCGCGCAAGGCCATCGCGCTGGTGGAACGGACGCTCAAGTTTCCGGTGTTCGTGAAGCCGGCGAACCTCGGTTCGTCCGTGGGCATCACCAAGGCGCACAACCGCAAGGAACTCGGGCCGGCTCTGGCGCTGGCGGCAAAGTACGACCGCAAGCTGATCGTGGAGCAGGGCGTGGGCGGCAAGGCCATGCGTGCCGGTCAGCCGGCGCGCGCACGCGAGTTCGAGGTTGCAGTGCTGGGAAACGATGAGCCCAAGGCCAGCGTGGTGGGCGAGATCGTTCCAGGCAAGGAGTTTTACGACTACGAAGCAAAGTATTTGTCGGAGGGATCGGTGCCGGTGATTCCGGCTCCCATTACCCGCGCGCAGAGCCGGCAGATCCGGGAGATGGCGGTTGCGGCCTTCAAAGCGTGCGATCTTTCGGGCCTTGCGCGCGTGGATTTTCTCATGGAGCCCGGCGGCAAGAAGCGCATCTTTGTAAACGAAGTGAATACCATGCCGGGCTTCACACGCATCAGCATGTACCCAAAATTGTGGGAGGCGTCGGGGCTGAGCTACAAGGAACTGATCACGCGGCTCATTGAGCTGGCGCTGGAGCGCAAGGCGGAGAAGGACAAGACGACGTACAGCAGAGAAGAGTGAAGAAGCAGGGAACAGAATGGGCCCGGCAGCAAAGGGGGAACAGAGGGCGCTCTGCTGGTGTCTAAATCGATAGGTCGTGGGAGTAGTGTTCACAAGTGCACAGGAAGACATTACTGATCCCTGGTCCCTGACCCCTGATCCCTGCTTCGTGCCGTATTCTGATTTCAAGGAACGACTCCCATGACTTTGCTCGATGCTCCTCAGTTCGACGCCGCGCGTGCCAAGCGCAACACCCTCATCATCGAGTGCTGCGCGGGTGCGCTGGTGTTGCTTTTTGTGGCCTGGTGGCTGGCTGCCAGCCGGCCCGTGGACTGGCCGTGGAACTGGAACCGCTACTTGTTCGGGCGCGCCACAGTGAACAAGTTTCTGAGCGCCGTGGAGGCCAACGACCTGCCTAAGGCCTACGGTATCTGGGTCCATGACAAGAACTGGCAGCAGCATCCGGCGCAGTACAGCGTTTATCCCTTCAGCCGGTTCCAGGGCGACTGGAGCTCGACCAGTCCGGACAACGAATACGGGGCCATTCGCAGCCACAGGATTGCGCTCGCCGGCCGCTATGGTAACGGGCTGCTGGTGGCCGTGCTCATCAACGGCCGCAAGAGCGGCGCGCTCGACCTCGACTACGATCCGAAAACCGGCCAACTCAGCTTTGCGCCGCCGGGCGTAAGCCTGTATCTGGGGCCGTGAAAAAGCAGGGACCAGGGACTAGGAACGTAGGGACTTAGGGAACGAGGGAGCCTCGCCGATGTGACTCCAGGACCGGGCCGTCTGTTTATCTTTTAGTACCTCCGCCCCTCCCCCCGGTATGCCATACCTCCATATTTGATAACAAAGGGTTTACGGCAGGGGGGTATGGAGCCCATATCTGATTCTAAAGGACTTACCGGTAAAGATACAAATTCACAGGAGTTACGGGCGTTTTTTGGCCCTTCGGGCTCGCTTTTTGCCTTTTCGCGCATCGTTTCTTCCTCAGCCCGTCACGGGGGTACACCCCGCGAAAAAATCGGCGGCGCGAGGGACGCAGGTCACCGAATCCGGAATCACCATCGCCACGCCGCGCTATCGCCGGCGCCTCTGCTACCAAATACAAGTATGAAGAAATCGCGGAATTAACCGGCAAACTTCGCGAGACAGGGACCAGCGATTAGGGACCAGGGAATGAGCGACTTACGGGAGCCTGGAGGATTTATTCTGGCAGAGGGGGCTTGACAACGATTCGGGCGGGCCAAACTTGATGCCTCTAGATCGCGGCGCTCGTTAGGGGGTGGCGCGCTGGACGGCCTGGATCGGAGGGCGTCGGTTAAGCGAAGCCGACCTTTAGGGGCCAAAGCCAAATGCCGGGTGTAGATTAGGCCCATCGGCTCAAAGAAGAGAGTTGTTCTCTCAATTAGCAGGGTACGAGAGCTTTCGAGTCGGCGGTCCTATGGAGAAAACCGAACAGGTCATCTTTGGCGAACTCGAAACGCTCTGCGCGTCGCCCGGATATATTCAAGCGCTGGCGTTTATCTGTTTCAATGACAACTTCATCGGGGTCGGCGACGAACTCTCAGGCCAGGACTTTCTGAAGATGTATTCATGGGAGCGGCTCATCCGCACCGAGATAATGACCCTCGTTGGTCTAATGGTAAAGCGCCCGATCGATTTCACCCTTCCAGACCCAGCTACGATTCAGAAATACATCGACGAGACACAGCGATTGATGAAAGAGCTTCACGGAGCGATGTCCGGCCCGCTTTTCGGCCAAATCACTCCAGAAAAGGTGAAGGACCCTAACTTCGACCCGTTTGCCTATGGAAGCGCCCTCCGGGAGCCGATCTTCTATTCCGGGGAAGCGGCCTATGCCTTCCAGTTTCGCGACCTCGCCTTACCAAAATATGCAGCGGACAATGCGTGGCTCGAACACCATAAGGGCTTTTCGATTGACGAAGCGCACCGTGTCGTCCGAAGTTTCACAGAAGCGCAGAATGAAAATCTCACCGAACTGCAAGGAACTCTGAAGCAGAAACCTCAATCCGAGTGGTCTGTTCTGGAAGGTTTCACTGTCACACCGGACGAAATTGTTCACGCGAGCGGCCTCGACGCGGGCATCGTCCAACGTGTCTTATCTGCCTTCGCCTTGCCAGATGGCAATCGCAACGATGAATTCCGGTCGCTGAATGATTTCAATGCATGCACCGCTGCGCCACTAATTGAGCGACGACCTGGCGGCTTCATCTTGTTTTCACACCATAGCCTCATGCAATCACTTTATGAGTCGCCTTTCTACTGGATGATTGGTGATCCGCAATACAAGGAAACCGCGAGTGCAAATCGTGGACGCTTCGCTGAAGAGTTTGTCTGCGAGAGGCTGGTGCGCGTCTTTGGCGATAAACGGGTATTTCAAGGCGTAAAGGTCCTGGAATCGAGAGGGAAAGAGCGGACCGACATCGACGTTCTGGCATTGTTTGGGAACCGGGCGATTGTCGTCCAGGCAAAATCGAAGAAGTTAACTCTTGAAGCGAGAAAGGGCAACGACGGGCAGATCAAAACCGATTTTAAGAAGGCGGTTCAGGAGGCATACGACCAAGGCCGCGAGGCCTCCTCAGCCCTTTTCAATCCCGCGTTCCGGTTTTGTGACGGTACCGAACGATCCATTGATGTCCGGCCACCTAAAGAAGTCTTCATAATCACAGTTCTTTCGGAAGCGTATCCCGCGTTAGCTTTCCAGGCGCGGCAGTTCTTGCGCTATCAGAGTGCAAAAACAATCTGCCCGCCAATTGTCACGGACATATTTGCGATCGACGCAATGACAGAGATGCTCGATTCGCCACTCTGGCTCCTAGATTATCTGCGCAAGCGAAGCGGAAATACAGATAAGCTATTTGTTCCGGACGAATTGACTGCCTTGTCGTTTCACCTGAAGCGGAACTTGTGGCTCGAAGATCAATACGACTGGATCCACCTCAGCGACGACATCTCGTGTGATCTGGACGCCACGATGACCGTCCGCAGGGAGGGAATACCAGGCAAGCGCACCCCGGAGGGGATCTTGACCAAATTGGCTGGGACCACGATAGAGCGAATACTTAAGCAAATTGAGAAGAAGCCCGAGCCTGACACGCTTGAGTTCGCATTTACGGTCCTTTCATGCAGCGAGGAGGCGACGAAGAAGCTCTCGGCGGCGATAGACGAAGCGGGCGAGCGGTTTATGCGCGACGGGAGGAGCCACAACTTCATCATGAGTCTTCGCTCCGCGCCCGTCACCGGAGTGCTTGTGCATTGTAACCGAGACAGTGTCGATGTCGCTTGGCGTAATCTACACTCTCACTGCGAGAATCGAAAGTACCTTCACAAGGCGGAGGGCTGGTTCGGAATTTGTGTTGATCCGCAGTCAAAGAAGCTCCGCTTCGGCATCGCTCTGGAATCTACGTGGAAGCACGACCCGGCCATGGATCGACGCACCCACATGCTATACGGCGGAGACCCTCCCAAGGCGTGACCTGCCAGCCCGAGTCCACGCGGCGACAAGATGTGCAAGCAATGCCATATGCGTTGACGCTTTTTCCCCCAGATTGCTGATTAGCCCCTAGACAGAGCTCGATCCGACGATCAATAACGGCAAACGCCATTCACGACACCGAACGGGTTTGCCAATGCGGAGCTTTCGCGACTTCCCCGGTCTCGAAAGCGAGACCGGGGGCACCCGGCACCCGGCTAGACGCTCGCGCATGCTGATCCGAGCCTACGGTATGTTCTGGAATCCGGAGATCGTCGACTGGGAACAACAAGGTCCCGGAAACAGGGGGACGTTCTGACGTGGCCCCCTAAATCTGCCCACTTCGGAATACGATTTGGACGAAGGAACGGGGGAAGGCAGATGAGCGAGAGCCGACACACGGAGGCGCAGATTATCTGTGCGCTGAAGCAGGTTGCGCCGGGACTCGCTTAGGATGGCCGATTCACTTTTGATCCGAGGTTCACGGGCGAGGCCTCTAAGCGGTATCCACATATAGGCGTGGCGAAAATAGCCGGAAATGGGTTCTGCAGGCGGCGCGCTGACGACGAGCAACCGCAGATCCTTCGACTCCGCAGGTTGCAAAATGCGCAACCTGCTCCGCTCAGGATGACAAGTCTTTTATTTTCAGCTTGCTTATATTTGGATACGCCTTAGGGCGCGACTTCGGTCAGTATCTCGGTATTTTTGCTCATTTGCGCGGTCCGCTCGATCTTGTCCCAGTTGAACGGCTTGCCGTCGATGGCGCGCTTGAGCGTCTTGAAGAGGACGATGGAAAACACCTGGCGGTAGGCGAAGCGCTGCAGCCAGATGTGGAAGAGCAGCCAGCCGTCGCCCTTGTTGGCGGGATGGCGGCGCTCCAGGCTGAAGGCCGCCGACGAGGTGATGAAGTCGATGAGCAGGAAGCCAAGGAAGTAGACCACCAGCTTTTCGAAACTGGCCGCGGAGGCCGCTTCGGGGTGGTAGTGCCGATCGACGAGGTAGTTCACGATGCCGGCCAGGAACATGATGTCGATGAACGGAGAAACCAGCGGCAGGAGCATCTGGAAGATGAGGATATTGGGCAGCGCGAAGAGGCCCATGGCCTTGTTGCGGACGAAGGCGGCGCGATGCTTCCACACCGCCTGCAGGGTGCCGAAGGACCAGCGGAAGCGCTGGCGCATCAGGCCCCTGGCGTCGATGGGCGCTTCAGTGAAAGCCAGGGCGCGGTCCTCGTAATCGACCTCCAGGCCCTGTTCGAGGAGGTTCATTGTGAGGTCGGCGTCCTCGGCCACGGTGTTCAAGGGATAGCCCCCTGCTGCCTTCACGGGCGCGGTGCGCCAGGCGCCGATGGCGCCGGGAACCACGGTGATGACGTGGAAGAGGTCGAGGGCGCGGCGTTCGAAGTTCTGGCTGGTGATGTACTCGAGGGCCTGCCAGCGCGTCCAGAGGTTGACGCGGTTGCCCACCTTGGCGTTGCCGGCGATGGCGCCGATGGCGGGATCCTCGAAGTGAGGAATGAGCCTGGAGATGGCGTCGGCAGCGATGACGGTATCGGCGTCGATGCCGACAAAGATCTCCTCATTCATGCGCTCGAGCGCGTAGTTGAGCGCGGCGGCCTTGCCTTCATTGCGCTTGGTGAGAACCTGTAGACGGCCGGCGGCGATCTCCCGGGCGAAGGCCCCAGCGGCCACCTCGGCGGTGCAGTCCGTCGAGCCGTCGTCAACCACGATCACGTGAAGGTTGGTGTAGTCGGAGTTGAGCACGGAGCGGATGGTGCGGACGATGACCGGCTCCTCGTTGTAGGCCGGGATAAGAACAGCCACGCGAGGGTTGAAGCCGGGCGCGATTTCGCGGCGCGGCGTGACCAAGCGGTCGATGACGGCGAAGAGTCCCACGATAATGAGGCGCGCGCTCATCAGAACGTCGCCCACGAAGAAGACCATGACGATGAAGTTGCCGACGATGTCGAGCGCGGAAAAGGCGATGGAATCGGGGATGGTGCGCACGCGCTGCCAGAAAGTGAGCGGCGGCATGACCTGCGCGGTGGTCTTGCCCATGAGAGCGGAGACGGGAACGAACTGATAGCCGTGAGCGCGAAGGGTGTCGATGATGGTCGGCAGCGCAGCTACCGTGGCAGAGCGTTCTCCGCCGCCGTCGTGGAGCAGGATGATGGAGCCGCGGAACTGCGGCTTCGTCTTCATCGTCTGCAGCTGGGCAAGCACCGAAT
Source organism: Acidobacteriaceae bacterium (assembly GCA_003171315.1). GTDB lineage: Bacteria > Acidobacteriota > Terriglobia > Terriglobales > Acidobacteriaceae > Telmatobacter. Next base: position 19,641 of record PMYE01000074.1, on the reverse strand, counting down.
CCGTCATCTCGGCGGGAGATTTGCGGGGGTTCTCGTTCCAGTCGTTGGTGTCGATCTTGCTGCCGATAATCGTCAGCCCGTCGCGCTGGATGCGCTCTACTGGCGCGGCTTCGTCGTCCGTTTCCGGTTCTTCGTCGTTGTCATAGGGCGGACGGAAATAGAGGGGTTGCACGCCGAGTTTGCTCTCGAAGAGGCGCTCGGTGAGATTGATCTCCAAGTCCAGTTGGCCGGGGGAGATTTCGCTGATGTCGGGATGGGTATAGGTGTGACTGCCGATCTCGTTTCCCTCGCGCACGATTCGCCGCATGAGGCCAATGTTGTCCGCAGCCTTGTCGCCGATCAGGAAAAAGGTTCCCTTGACTTGCTTTTGCTTCAGGATGTCGAGAATTTTCGGCGTCCACTCGGGATCGGGGCCGTCATCGAAGGAGAGCGCGATTTCGTTGGGGTGGTAGCCGTACTGTTCCACGGTATAAGAGCGCGGATACGCATCCATGTGCTCGTCGACGATGAGCTTTTTGCGCGGGTCGGGCTCGTCGCTGTCAACTTCCACGGTGCGCTTGCCGGGCTGCGGCAGGCCCGTGATGCGCAGGATGTCTCCTTCACCCTCGGTGTCAACGTCGTGGCCGGGCTGGACGGTGGCAAGCGCCTGCAGGGCTGACGGATCGCTGGGACGATCCCAGATGCTCCATAGGGAACTGTCTTCCTCGCCGAGGCGCCACAGGGCGAAGGTTTGCAGGCCGAGCTGGCGCGCGGCACGCATCTCATCCAGAACCGTGACCGCGTCGAGAAACCACACCACGTGACGCTGATTATTGTCCTCGTCGATGTACTCGAAGTGAGGATTGAGCGTGTCGTAATCGAGATCGAGGTCGGCGTCGGCGTCGGAGGCGCGCTCCCAGGCGTCGGAGACGGAGAGAACCTCGGTATTGAGGACCTGCGGCTTGCGATGGCGGCGATCCTTTGGATTGGGGATGGAGAGCGTCCAGTCGTAGCCGTAGTTCCCCAACGCGCAGATGATTTTGTCCTTGGGCACGATTTTGAGCACGCGGACGAGATTGCCGACGAACCACTGCTGGCTGGCAACTGGGCCGGGATCGCTCGTGGACTGGTGCTGGTCGTAGTTCATCAGCACAATGCCGTCGGAGTTGGCGGCGATGGTCTTCAGGTCCTTGTCGCTGGTGGCGACCGGCACGTTGACGTACAGGCGAAGATTGCGCGGGTGCATCTGGGCATAAAGCGACTGAATAAAGCTGAGGTAGGCCGGATCATCTGCGCCGGGAATGCTTTCGACGTCGAGCGAAAGGCCGCGATAGGCCGGGTAAGTTGTGAGGAAGCGCATGATTTGCTGTTGGAGCGAAGCGCTCTTGTCCGGGTCGGCCAGCACGTCGCCCACGCCGGTGTCCCAGTTCTGCGTATGGGGATTGAAATTGTTGACGGCAGGAAAAATTTCGGTGTCTTCCTTGGCCGCCTGAATGACATGCTTGACCTTGTTCAGGTAGTCGGTGTCGTGCACCGTGGCGCCTTCGATCACCGGAACCTCGCGCAGGTTGTCGCCGCTCATCATCATCAACGTGCCGCCGGGCGAATTGACGTGCAGCCACTGGGGGAACAGCATGTCGATCTGGTGGATGTGCTGCTTGAGCGAGGAGTAGCTGGCCGCGTCGTCCTGCACGTAATAGGCGGCGCGCAATCCTTCGCCTGTGTTAAGCGGGATATCGGAGGGTTTGCGTCTGGTCTTGCGGCGCGCGGGGCGCTGGTTTTTGCCGGTACGCGCCAGGATGGATGGTTCGGGGAGGGCTCGATAATTGTGCTTGGGTATCGGCAACAGGAGCTCGGGCAACCGCTGGCTGCGCAGCACGTTGAAGATGAAGCCGGCGACAACAAGGGTGGAAACCACGGCTGTCGCATCGAGGATGCGGCGCAGGCGCTTCCAGCGCTTGCGTTCCGGGTCGAAGAAAATCTGTTGGTCGGGCATCTCTTGTGTGTTAAACGGCTCCGCAATGACTGCGCAAACAGGCAGCCGCATCCCACGAATGAGGCGGCCTTGACGTGTGACCGGCAGGGGCGCGGAATTCCTGGAAATGCCATTCGCTGTACATTAGAAATCGTATGGAAGCTGCCCGTGAGAGTCAATTGACGGCGTGGATGCGGATGGGGCTGACACGAGGGGGCGGAGCACGCAATGCGCTGCCCGTGGCGCTGCCACTAGCCGCAGGCCTGGCCCTGCGCCTGCGAATGCTTCGGAACCTCTTTGACGTCAACGGCGATTCGCTGGTTTACGGAGACCTGGCCAAGAATCTGCTGCTGCACGGCCGTTTTGCGCTGACCCTTCCCGGGGGGGAGATGTATCCGACGCTGATACGGCTGCCCGGCTATCCTCTTTTTCTGGCAGTGTGTTTCCGGCTCTTTGGGATGGAGAACTACTTTGCCGCGGCGTGCGTGCAGATTGCGCTCGACCTGCTGGGCTGCCTGTTGCTGGCCGGCTTTGTGCGGCGTATCGCGCCTGCGGCGGCGAGCCGCGGCGCGGCACTGGCCACATTGTGGCTGGCTGCGCTTTGTCCGTTCACCGCGTCGTACGCGATTGCTCCGCTCACGGAAGCGCCGACACTGTTCGCGCTGGCGCTAGCGCTGTGGGCGATGGCGCGGTTCCGGGACGAGCCGGGGTGGGCGAGCGCACTCTGGTTCACCTTCGCGGTCACCTGGGCGGCGCTGTTGCGGCCTGATGGAACGCTGGCTGCCGTAGCTTTTGCACCCGCACTCGTGATCGGATTGCCATGCGGCAATGGTCCAGGAAAGATTCCGCCGCGAAAGCTGGTGCGCATGACGGTGGCCTGCGTTTTGCTGGCGCTGGCTCCGTTTGCCGTGTGGACGGCCCGCAACTGGCGCGTCTTTCATGTTTTTGTGCCGCTTGCGCCGCAACTGGCGACCGATCCAGGCGATTACCCCAACCTGGGATGGGAGCGCTGGGTAAAAAGCTGGTGCCTCGACTTTGTCTCCACCTACGAAATCTATTGGAACGTACCGGGGGAAAAGCTGGATGTGAGCGAGCTGCCCAGCCGCGCCTTCGACTCGCCCGCGCAGTACGCTGAGACGGCGGCGCTTGCCGCGGATTACAACAGCCACGGCATGGAGCTTACGCCGGAGATCGACGCGCGCTTTGAGCGGCTGGCCGAGGAGCGCATCGCCGCGCACCCGCTGCGCTACTATGTGTGGCTGCCGCTGGGCCGCATGGCCGATATGTGGCTGCGCCCGCGCGTGGAAAATCTGAACATTGACCTGGACTGGTGGGTCTACGCGCATCATTACGCCGAGACAGAGTTCAGTTGGGCTTACGCGGGCCTGAACGCGGTCTATCTGCTGCTGGGAATTGCCGGTCTGATCATGCGGTCGCGCTTTTGGCGCGCCCTGGCGGCTTACATGCTGCTGCGCAGCGCGCTGTTGCTCATCGTGGCAGCGCCCGAGGCGCGCTACACGCTGGAGTGCTTCCCCATGCTTTTTGCGGCGGGTGGGATTGCGCTATGCACTATGACACAGCGGCTTCACTTGCCGGGGTCGAAACTGAAGGCGTCTTTGGGCAACGGCTGATTCACCTTGATGTTGGTGTAGTAGCAGACGCGAGATTGCCCTTCGCCCTCATCGAAGATTTGCTTGAGGCTGACGGCGCGGGCCGTGTCGAGCCAGATGGTGACCTTGGGTAGGTTCTTGCGGACCGTGGGATCTTTGGCAACCAGTTCGAGCTTATCGGTCTTGATACCGTCGATCACCTCAGTGCCAAGGTACTTGATATTCCACTTCTCTTCCAGTTGGCTGCCGCTGGCGCCGAAGCCCAGCATCAGATAGCTCTCGTACTTGCGGGCTTGATCGTAGGTTTTGGCATCGCTTTCCTTGCCGGTATCCGAAACTCGGAGCACGCCTCCGGAAACAATGTAGGTTTTGGCCGTGGGCCGATTGTTGTGCTCCCTGAGGTGTGCGGCCATCTCGAAGTGGCTACCGTTGCGCTCGTAGTATGCCGTTCCGGTCATTACATCCGTATCCGGAATGGGCTCGGTCTGAATGGTTTCGAATTCGACGTGAGCGGCCGTGGTGTGAAAATCCCTGGCCGCGGCGTCGAGCCGTTGCAGCACGCCGGCAAGGTCGTCGGCGCGTGCGGCCGATACCGGCAGCCATGCCGCCGTAAGGAAGGCAAATACCACAAGCTTGCTTTTCCCGTGCATAATTTTCCTTATTGTGTTTGACGTTCGTTGAGGTCCGACGGATTCACGCAAGCGGGATTACCGGTGCGCCCAAACTTTCCAGGTGAGGTTTCCCTGGGCGTCGGTAGCCGTCTCCCAGTGCTCCACAAAGACGTCGTCTCCGGTGACGGGCTCGATGGCTTTGCGCAGCACCTTCTTCACTTCCCGGTCGGAAGCGCCGGCAGGAACATGAACATCGGAAGCCCGCACAGTGATGATGACGCCGCGGCCGATGGGAACAACCTGGAAAGGGTGATTGGAGACGGCCACTGAGGATGGTTTGGCGCCGTAGTCCCACAGGTGAGGGGTGACGAAGATGAAGAGGAGGATCAACGTGACCATGATGTCGTAGTGGAACGAGCCACGCTCATAGGTCCAGTAGAAATAACTCTTCAGAATCTGCTTGGCGCCGCGCCTGGGCTGCGCAACCGCTCCACTTGAGCTGGAAGATGCCATCATGGCTCCTTCACGATTTTATCGAGTCCGCCCATGTAGGGGCGAAGGACTTCGGGGATGAGCACCGAGCCGTCGGCCTGCTGGTAGTTTTCCAGGACAGCCAGCCAGGTACGGCCTACGGCCAGGCCGCTGCCGTTGAGCGTGTGCACAAACTCGGGCTTGGCCTTGGCGCCGCCCGAGGCGGGCCGGTAGCGGATGTTGGCGCGGCGCGCCTGGAAGGCATCGAAGTTGGAGCAGGAAGAGATCTCACGGTAGAGACTCTGGCCAGGCAACCAGACCTCGAGATCGTAGGTTTTGGCCGAAGAGAAGCCGGTGTCGCCGGTGCAAAGCAGGACGCGCCGGTACGGCAGATCCAAAGCCTCCAGAATCTCCTCGGCATCGCGGGTTAGCTTTTCGTGTTCCGCGTCCGACTCTTCGGGACGCGTGAACTTGACCAGCTCGACCTTCTGAAACTGGTGCTGGCGAATGATGCCGCGCGTGTCCTTGCCGGCAGCGCCTGCCTCGGCGCGAAAACACGGCGTGTAGGCCGTGAGCGAAATGGGCAGGCGCGTCTCATCGAGAATCTCGTCGCGGTAAAGATTGGTGACGGGAACCTCCGCGGTGGGGATGAGCCAATGGTCGTTGTCTTTGAATTCGCCGCGCGCGGCGGCCTCGGCGTCGGCGTCGGAGCAGCAGAATAGGTCCTCTGCAAACTTGGGCAACTGGCCGGTGCCGAACAGCGACTTTGAATTCACCATAAACGGCGGAAGCACCTCGGTGTAGCCGTGCTGTCGCGTGTGCGTGTCGAGCATGAAGCCAATGAGCGCGCGCTCGAGGCGTGCGCCAGCGCCCATGTAGACGGCAAAGCGAGCGCCGCTCAACTTGGCTGCGCGCTCGAGATCGAGGATGCCCAGGGATTCGCCGATCTCCCAGTGCGGCTTGGGCGCAAATTCAAATTTCTTCAGCTCGCCCCAAGTTTTAACGGTTTTGTTGTCGGCTTCGGAAGCACCGACAGGAACTTCGTCGCGCGTAAGGTTGGGAACGCGGGCGAGCGACTGGCGTAGCTGCTCGTCAAGCTCGGACGCGGTCTTGTCGAGTTCGTCGAGCTTGTCCTTCAGCGCGCGGATTTCATCTTGCAACGCGGCAACCTCGGGGGTTGCGAGACGCTCCTTCGTATCTGAAACCGAGATAGCAATTTTCTCCCGATCAGACCTGCCCGCGAAGTTTGGATCCGCGGCGGCCTTCCGGTTCTTCATTAAGAGCGCGCCCACCTGCTGGCTAAGCTCGTTGCGGTGGGCCTTGCACTGCTCAGCGAGTGTAATGGCTTCGCGACGGCTCTTATCGAGGGCGCGGAAATCGCCCAGCAGAGCAGCCGGGTCGGCTCCACGCGCGCGAAGCTTTTCTTCCACCAACTCCAGATTGGCGCGAACGAATCCCAAATCGAGCATTCTATTCCCAGTTTACTCGACGGTCTTCGACGCGGCCTGTGCATCTGCTTCCGCCGGGCCAGCTTCCGTTTGTTCCTTCCAGCCGGGCAGGGTCTGGTCGCCGGTGATGAGCCGGGCGCCGCGCGTGAAGGTGAAGTAGGTCCATGCCCAGGCAGCCATGACGGAGAGCCGGTTGCGGAAACCAATGAGAAAGAAGATATGGACGGTGAGCCAGGTGAGCCATGCGGGAAAGCCGCTCATGTGCGCCTTGAAGGGCCACTCGACCTTGGCCACGGCAGACATGCGGCCGATGGTGGCCATATCGCCCTTATCGAAGTAGCGAAAGGCGGGGCGCGGTCTGCCGGCGAGGCCGGCGGAGATCATTTCGGCGACGTGATCGCCCATTTGTATGGCGGGCTGGGCCACGCCGGGAATTTGATGGCCGTCCTGCTCGAAGTGAGCCAGATCGCCGAGAACGAAGACCTCCGGCAGGCCCGGCGGATTGAGCTTGTCGTCGACGATGACGCATCCACGGTGGTCAAAGTTCACTTTGGGCGGCACACCCAGCATCTTGCCCAGCGGCGAGGCTAGCACGCCTGCGGCCCAGAGCGTTACGGCGGCCTCGACATGTAGATTGCCGCGCTGGCCCTGCGCTTCAACCCATCCGGGGCCGACGGCGGTGACCTGCGTTTTGGTATGCACTTCGACGCCCAGGCGCTGGAGCGTGGCTTCGGCTTTGGCCGAGAGATCCTCAGGGTACGCGGCCAGTACGCGGGGCGAAGCGTCGAGCAGGAGCACGCGGCTTTTGGCGGGGTCGATGTGGCGGAAGTCGTGGCGCATGTAGAGTTGCGCAATGTCGCTGATGGCGCCGGCGAGTTCCACGCCGGTGGGTCCGCCGCCGATGACGACGAAGTTGAGCGGAGGGTGCCAGCCTTGTTCGAGCATCTGGCGCTCCGCTAACTCGAAGGCGAGCAGCACCCGGCGGCGAATCTCGATGGCGTCTTCGATGGTCTTGAGGCCCGGCGCAAGCGGCGCCCATTCGTCGTGGCCAAAGTAGGAGTGAGTAGCGCCGGTGGCCAGAATAAGGTAATCGAAATCGAGACGTGCTCCACTGGCAAGCGTGACCTGCCGCGCGGCGGCGTCGAGGCCGACGACTTCATCCATCACTACCTGGGCGTTGCTCTGGTGGCGCAGGATGGAGCGGATGGGCTGGGCAATGTCGGCCGGCGACAGCACCGCCAGCGCCACCTGGTAAAGCAGCGGCTGAAAGGTGTGATGGTTGCGGCGATCGACCACGGTGACGTCGACCTGCAAGCGCGCGATCCCTTTGGCCGCATGGATCCCCGCAAAGCCTGCGCCGACGATAACGACACGGGGACGGCGGGGCGCTGGCGCGATGCCGGCAACTGCTGGTTCGCTTCGATCCTGCCGTGCCGCTTCGCTCACGGAATGCCCTTCTGCCGCGGATTCGGTTTCTTTGCCTCTAACCAAGGGATGCTCAGCCATGCCGGAAAGTGGCAGCGATTGACCGCGGATTGAGCCGATGCGCCTGCATGCTCGCTGACCTTCGCGGCTGGAGGGGCAGCGCACGCGACGATGCTGCCGTGCTGTAGCATCCAGCTATGATTGCGGGCGTTTCCTGGGCGTGGTGGGTGGGATTTCACGCAGTGGTTGCTGCGGTCTTGTTGGCGGATTCGTTCCTTCCCGGCCGCCGGGGCGAGTCGCGCTACGCGCAGGCCTTCGTCTGGCTGGGAACTGCCGGGCTGGCGCTGGCTGCGGCCGGGTTTGCCTGCTGGATAGCCGTAACCATGGGCCGGCAGACGGCGATCGAGTTCGTGGCTGGCTACGCCATCGAAGCCTCGCTGAGCATCGACAATCTCTTCGTCTTCCTGGTGCTTTTCGAGGGGTTCCGCATTAGCCGGCAGCGCCAGCACAAGGCGCTGCTCTGGGGCGTGTGGGGCGCGTTTGTGCTGCGAGCCGTGTTCATTGCCGCGGGCGTCACGCTGCTGCGCAGGTTCGAGTGGATCCCGTGGATCTTCGGCCTGATCCTGCTCTACGCGGCCTGGCGGCTGGTGCGCGGCGGCTCGCCGCGGGCCGCTATTCCAGACTGGATCGTGCGCCTGCAGCCGGCCAAGGAATCGCTGCTACCCGTGATTGTGGCCGTGGAGGCCACCGATCTGCTGTTCGCCACCGATTCCATTCCCGCAGTTCTGTCGGTTACGCACAATACGTTTGTGGCGTACACGTCGAATGTGGCGGCGATTCTGTGCCTGCGCTCGCTCTACTTCGCGCTTGCCGGCCTGCTAGACCGCTTCCGCTTCCTGCACTACGGGCTGGGCGCGATCCTTGCCTTTGCGGCGCTCAAGATGATTGCCGCGCGTTGGATTGCGGTGCCGGCGGCCATTTCGCTGGCGGTGATTGGCGCGATTCTGGCGGCGTGCGCGGTGGTGACGGCGGCGACGGGCAGAACCAGGGAACAAGGGACATAAAGACACACTGACTGACGGAGCTGGGAATAGGTTGCGAAGTGCGATTCGCGGGACGCTTCACCACTCCTCGAAGCGGACCTGTCCATCGCGGCCGATCACCGAGTGGTTCTGGAAGTTTTGGTCGTCGCGGCGGGGGTAATCGGAGCGAAAGTGTGCGCCGCGGCTCTCAGTGCGGGCCAGCGCAGAGATGAGGATGGCGCGGGCGACGCGGCACATGGCCTGCGCCTCGGCCAGGCGGCGGCTCGACCTGCCACCAGCGGCGACCTCGGTCAGAGCGGCTTCGCAGGCAGCTTGCGCGGCCAGACCCTGGAGAAGCGAAGACTCTTCGCGGAGCAGGCCGGCATGGGTCCACATGGAGGCTCGTAACCCAGCGATGAGACCTTCGACGCACTTTTGCTCCTTCGCGGATAGATGCTTGGGCGCGGGCCCGGCGTCCGCGGAAGCCGCGATGGACACGAGCGGGAGCGAGTCAGAGAGCATGGATCGGGCGGCGCGCGCGCCGAAGACGAGGCCTTCGAGCAGGGAGTTGGAGGCCAGGCGATTGGCGCCGTGGACGCCGGTGCAGGCGGCCTCGCCGGCAGCGTAAAGACCGGCAAGGCTGGTGCGCCCGCCGAGATCGGTGCGGATGCCGCCCATGAGGTAGTGCGCGGCGGGGCGAACAGGGATGAGGTCGCGGCGCAGATCAAGGCCGTATTGCGCGAGGAAGGCGCTGATACCGGGGAATCGCGCGGCCAAGTCGAGGTTGCGCACATGGCGCATGTCGAGATACACGGGGCGCGGTTGCGGAGCGCCAGCGCCTGGCGCGGCCGGGTCGAGGTGCGCGGCCCGATCGAGCATGGCTTCGCGGGCGATGGCGCGGGCGACCACGTCGCGCGGGGCGAGTTCCAACAAGGGATGGTAGCGCTCCATGAAACGCTCGCCGCGATCGTTGCGCAGGTAAGCGCCTTCGCCGCGCAGGGCTTCCGAGAGAAGGAAGCGCGGCACGCCGGGGAGCGCGAGCGCGGTGGGATGGAACTGGTAGAACTCCATATCGGCCAGCTCGGCCTTTGCCTGAGCCGCGAGGGCGATGCCGTCGCCGGTGGCGACGGCGGGATTGGTGGTGTCGGAGTAGACCTGTCCAGCGCCGCCGGAAGCGATGAGGATGGATCGCGCGGCAACGCGGAGACGGGTGCGCGGCCTGCGGCCAGCGTCTCCGAGTTCGGCTCGGGACGGCTCGGCGCTGGCCAGATCGGCGGCGATGGCGCGGCCATCGGCAACGACAAGGCCGGCAACGCGCGTCCACTCGGCAAAGCGGATGCGCCCGCGCGTGCGGGTAAAGGCCAGCAGGGCGCGGCTGATCTCGGCGCCCGTGGCGTCGCCATGCGCGTGCAGGATGCGGGCCAGCGAATGCGCGCCTTCGCGCGTGCGGAGGAAGTGGCCGCCGGATGGATCGGCGGGGGCGCTCTCGCGGTCGAAGTTCGCGCCCCACTCGATCAGCTCGGCGACGCGCAGGGGACCTTCGTTCACAAGCGCTTCGGCGGCAGGACGGTAGACGAGGCCATCGCCGGCGTTGACCGTGTCTTCAAGGTGGAGGGCGACGTCCTCGGCGCCTTCCATGGCGACGGCGATGCCGCCCTGCGCGTAGTGAGTGTTCGATTCGCCGACCGACTCCTTAGTGACGACCAAAACGTCGCCGTGCCGGGCGAGCTCGACTGCGGCGCGAAGACCGGCAACGCCAGCGCCCATGACGAGGAAGTCGACGGAGGAGGCTTTGGCCATAACCTATGAGGCTAACACCGAGAGGCGGGCAGCGAGGCGAGCGAGTCAGCGAATCAGCAAGCGAAACAGCGATTTAACGCATTTCTCCCCATCCTCAAGAGGGCCCAGTGACGTCGAAGGTTGCCGCTCACTGGGGTTCGCGTCAACTTTGCGGCTTGCATCCCTATACACCATGGGGAGAAATGCGTTAGCACGCGAGCGGGTGAGCGAACTGGTGCAAGACGGACTCGAAACCGTCCAAATCCCATCGTTTTGCGCCGTTTGTCATGCGCTGGCGCTTAGAGCAGCTCTCGGTTCTTCGTTCGCAGTTCTCAGATCCAGCACGGCGGTGTTTACTTTTCGGTACCCCGATTGGTATACCCCCCTCCCCCGGTATGCCATACCTCCATATTTGATAACAAAGGGTTTACGGGATGGGTATGTTCCGTAAATGGTTGATTCCAGAAGGCCATACCCGTAAACGTACCGATTTATGAGAGTTACCCGCGTTTTTTCGCGGTTTTGCAGCGATTTGTCCCGCTCTATGGTATATGAAATCAATATGCGGTCATCTTTGGACGGGTCCTCTCGCGCCGGAATTTCGATTTGCATTCAGTATGCGCCGAAGGGGAGAAATGATCTGCAAAGTTCGGGCGGAAAAGAATTGGCGTGGAATCAGGGAGATGGCTGTGCTTGAGTGGGTGGGCGCTATTGACAGAAAAAGAGGGGGAAGGGATCAAGGGTCGGGAGGGCTCCCGCCCGATTAGCCAATGACCGACGACTCAACGATCGCAATTTCCTTTTCGGTTAGGGCGTAGAGTTTGTAGACCTGCTTGTCGATTTGCCTGTCCGTTGCTTCGATCTGGCGATTGAAAACGGTGCGCTCCTGGTCGGTGCGCGCGGCGTCGCGCTGCAACGTAAGCTTGGTTACGAGTTTCACAAGTTCGACCAATTTCTCGTGCAGTTCTCTTTCCCCCGGAGTCGAGAATGAAATGGTTCGAAATGGGAGTTGCTTGATTTTCGAGAGCTTGACTTGCGCAAAGACTCGTCCTGTCTCATGCGTGAGTCGTTCGTAAAGGTACCGTAGGTACTTCGAGTTCAGGATGCCAAGCAGGTATTCTGGCGCGTATTCGCCGCTTTCCTTTACTATTGAAATGAGGCTTCGACCAAACCATATTCCTCTGTAATCCATGGCCGCGATGAGCGTATCTGCGGTCTGGCGTAGAAGGATCTTCGGCGCAGAATCGTAGACTCGCCGGCTAAGGTGAATGACCTCATTCGCTCGCGTCCTGACGTCCGGTCGACAAAATCGCTTTGTTTTGTTTGCGATGCTGTACCTTGATATGTCGGAGCCTTTCCAATACATATGGTCGATGGGGCGCTCTTGGTTCCCTTCGTACAGTAATCGCTCTGCCAGGTCGCTATTGCCCTTCACCCTCATGCCCACGTTGACTCGTTGATAGTTGATCCCCGCATCCTTGCACTTGAATTCTCGAAGTTCGCCAAACGGGAGAACGTGGCTGCCCGGCGTGCTCTTAAGTCCTGCGAGTTCGAGTTCGGGGTTCTGCTCTAGGAGGGACTGTGCAAGACGGGATCCGGGTGTGGCTGCTGCCTCGAGGAGACTCCGTGGCAGGTCGGAGCGGGGTATTGACGCGAGATCATATAGTGAGACGTTATGCTCCGAATTGGGCGTGGACCTCTGAACGACATATATGCAGGATGGTGCGACGACCCTCTTAAACACGTTTTCTCCAAGGTCCGCCACAGAAACAATCGAATTTGCCAGGAGAAGCCTTCGCACATCACGCGAGCGCCTTTGTCGCAATATCGCGTTGGGGACGATCATGGATGCCAGCCCGAAGCTTTTCGTGAGGCGCACTCCGGCTTCGATGAATAGCTTAAAGCTGTCGGTGTGGTCTTGTGTTGTTGACGGGTACAGGGAGTGGAAGTACTCCAGCTCCTTATCGATGTCGCCGCCCCAGGGAGGGTTGCCCACCACGGCATCAAAGCCCCCGCTCCTCATCGTATCGGGGAAGCCCTGCTTCCAGTCGAAGACGTTAATACGGTAGCGATCCTCTTCGTCCAGCAGGAGCAGTTGTTGGTTCGCATAGAAATCTGGCCCAATCAGCGAGTTCCCGCACTTGATGTTGTTGCCAAGGTCCGGGAGCGCCCGTTCGTGGAAGAGCTTTAGCTGGGTTTCGCCTTCCAGCACTTTGAGCAGCAGTGAAAGCTTGGTGACTTCTACGGCCTGCGAGTCGATGTCCACGCCAAAGATGTGGCGGGTCAGGATCTTCTTTTTCTCAGCTAACGTGAGGCGCCAATTCCCGACCGTGTCGAGAACGATCTCGTTTTTATGCTTTTGCCAGCCGTCCTCCACATATCGGTCGCGGTACCAGTTGAGGAGAAATTGGTATGCGCCGATGAGGAAGGAGCCGGAACCGCAGGCCGGGTCCAAGACTCGCGCCCTGACGACCTGCTTTGGGGATTTCCCCTCGATGAGCTTGCCGACTGTGCATTTGACGATATAGTCCACGATGTAGGTCGGCGTATAGTAGACCCCTCCCGCCTTCTGCACTTCCGGCTTATCCTCGACCTTTACCTGGCGCGACGGTGTGATGCGGATGACTTTGCCGAGAAACTGCTCGTAGACCTGCCCGAGAATGTCAGCCGGGACATGCGAAAAGGCGTACGGGCTGTCGGGGTAATAGAGCTTTTTGAGAATGGGCTTCAACCGGACGTCATCGATGTGGATGGTTGGCGTGAGCGTGTCCGGGTCTTCGTTGCGCTCCTTTTCCGTGTGGAAGTGGAAAAGGCCGGAGTTGTAGCGCTTATCGGCTAGCTGAAAGAGGTCGCAGAGTCGCGAGTAGATGCCGGGTTGCTCCGTGAGCGAACGCAACTGGCCGTAGCTTTCAAGGCCGCGATCTTCGCAGATGCGCAGGAAGATGATGCGGTCGATGATCCGCTGGACAGCAAAATTTACTTCGCGCTGGCTGAGGTTGGGATTCCTAACCGCGATGGTTGCGGCTAGGTCGTGCCGCCATATTTCGATGTCTGCTAGGAATGCGGCGTCAACTTCGGTTGTGCCTCGCTTGGCCTTCGACGAAATTGCGAACCGATCAAACGAGCCCTGAAGCACCGCCTCCTTTGAAAAACGAGACGCAATTTCGTCCCATTTCTGGGGGTATTCCTCGAATGTGTAGTACGAAATACGGCCGGCCGATGCTTTGTCGCCCTGCTTCGGGGCGGTTCGGCAGTCGTAGATGGCGAGTTCATCGAAATTCGAGAGTATGGAGAGCGGCAACTTAGACGACCAGGCGTAACGTCGGAGTTGCAAGGCCGGATCGGGATTTTCTCTCAAGCGCACCGACGGCTTCTTTGCCTCAAGATAGAACTTCGGTGTGCCCCCGACGCGAAAACAGTAGTCTGGGACGCCCTGCTCGGTTTCTCTGGTGGGCTCGTGGACAACATCCTTATAGGTTTCTGAATAGCGGAGTTGGTTGTTTACGTCCCAGCCGAGCGCTTCGAAAAAAGGGTCGAGAAACTCTCGGCGTAACTCGGTCTCGTTGTAGCGATTGGAGCGGAGATCGTCGGCGTTTCGGCGAAAGTGTTCAACAAGGTCGAGGACGGTCTGGGGTGCGTTCATCTACAGGACAACATAATCCATTGAGGTGATTGCGGATAGTGTTGATTTGAATACTTGTCCAGTAGGTGGTGGCTCAGGGCGCAGCTGCTGTTTTCGAACGGGGATTTGAACGCGGCTTCGCCGCGGACTTGATTTCTCGAAAAAGTTGGTCGGGAATTCGTGAGGCTGAAGCCCCACGCTCCCTCCGTGTGACGAGGCGGTGAGTTGTCCGAAGGCCTTGAGGTTGTGCCCTGATACGAGCGAAAGGCAACCGCAGATTCTTCGACTCCCTCCGTCCGCTTCCGCGAACTGCGGTCGCTCAGAATGACAGCACATGGGTGGGCAGTTTGCGGCAGCCGGGGCTGAAGCCCCGACCTACCAGTCATGCCCGGATACAGGACCGTGACAGGGGTCAGGGGCTGAGGGGCACAGGGATCCTTCGACTTCGCTCAGGGCAGGTTCCGGGACGTGGGGACTTGCAGGGATCAGCCTTTGCGGCGGTAGTGAACCAGGAATTCATAGCCGGAGTTGGCGGGGAAGAGCGAGGCGACGTGGCGGAGGCGCTCGGCGAGGGCGGGCGCGGCGAGAAGCGGGTACTCGCGCTCGCGCAGGTCGTGGTAGTCGAAGTCGACGGCGAGCGAAAGCATGTAGATGGCCAGGGCGTCGGAGAACGACGACTCGAAGAAGCTCGATCGGGCGCGCTCGTCGATGGTGTTCGCGGCGGGAGATTTGGAGCCGGGGTGAGGCTCATGAGCGCGGCGGCGCGTCTCCCATGCGTCCTGGCTGGTTTCGCCGCGGACCTGGGCCTCGGCCTGCGACCATGCGAGCGTGGAGAAGCTCTCGGGGACACCGGCGGCTTCAACGAAGTTGTGGGCCACGTTGATGAAGAACTCGAAGGCGAGGCCGAAGCGGTCTTCGACGAGGCGCGTGGAGAGGAAGACGGCCTCAGTGGAGCCGAAGGCGGTGTTGCGATGGCAGACGGCGCGGTCGCCGAGCTCGACGGTGTAGGCGGGCGCGATGAGGTTCTCGCCGGTGTCGGCAATGGCGAGGGGAACGAAGTAGTAGGCGCGCTGGCGGAGCGCGGGAGCGAGCGCGGCGGGGACGGCGCCGACGAGGCGCTCGATGTCGGATTCGGAGACGCGGGTTTCGCCCCAGGAGGCGTAATGGATGCCGCTGGGGGCGGTGAGCACGGTGACCTGCGTGGCCACTTTCTCGGCAAGCCATAGCTCGATTTGCGCAGTACCGGCCATGGATTTGTATTCTAGACGAGAGAGGTCACGATTGATGATGCAAACTGCGAAGAGGCCGGGCGGGAGGACGATTTTCGGTTTCCCGGTGGAGGGGTTCAGCCTGTTGCAGAGCCTGCTGCTGGCGTTCGCGTCGGCGTTCCTGACGTTCTTTGCGGCGACGTGCCTGGCGATCTTCGCGCTGCTGGGGTGGAACGTGCTGGGCGGGCACTCGGTGAGCTACGTGGATACGTACCGCTACGTTGGCTTGCCGGCTGCGGTGCTGGTGCTGGTGGTGGCGCTGCCGTTCTTTGGAGTGCTGTGGGTAAAGGCGAAGATCCAGAAGTAGCGGCGGCTGCTCACAACCCGGCGGGCTTGGGGTTGGTCCGGTCGAATTTGGCGACGTGGATTTTGCGGGCGAGGCCGAGCTTGCTGAGGATCCAGATGCCCCAGAAGTTGGGATCGATCTCGTACCAGGTGAGGCCGTGGCGCGCGGAGACGGGGTGGGCGTGGTGGTTGTTGTGCCAGCCCTCGCCGCCGGTGAGCAGAGCCACCCACCAACTGTTGCGGGAGTCGTCGCGGGTATCAAAGCGGCGCCTGCCCCACATGTGGGTTGCCGAGTTAACCAGCCACGTGGCGTGGAGGCCGATGGTGACGCGCAGGAAAACGCCCCACATCAGCATGGCGAGGCCGTTCACTAAGCCGCCCCAGTACCATCCGCCGGCAACAAGCAATACGGCGCTCAGGGTGACGGGCAGCCAATGGTACTTGCTCATCCAGACGTGGAAACGGTCGCGGGTGAGGTCAGGCGTGTAGCGCGCGAGCACCTCGGTCTGCGCGTGCAACGATTCACCGAAGAATACCCAACCGGCGTGCGCCCACCATCCACCCTCGCGCGGCGTGTGGGGATCGCCTTCCTTGTCGCTGAGCTGGTGATGGACGCGATGGGTGGAGACCCAGAAGATGGGCCCGCCCTCAAGCGAGAGCGTGGCAAAGAAGGTCATCAGGTATTCCAGCCACCTGGGCACCTGATAGCCGCGATGCGTGAGCAGGCGGTGATAGCACATGCCGATGCCCACGTTGATGGCGAGTACATAGATCACGGCCATGACCAGGAGGCGCTGCCAACTGAAAAGGAACAGCGCGGCCAATGCGCCCGCATGAAATAGCCCGATGACCAAAAGCATTCCCCAGCTCAAGCCGTCGCTGACGGCGGCGGTGCGGCCCATGCGAAGAAGCCGGCGCGCAGGGACGGCGTGGGTGTCTCCAGGCGGCGCAAGCGCCGGAGGTTCTGTGACAGGAAGCGAATCGGAACGAGCTTCTATTACGGAGTCAGCGGATGGTGCAGACAGGGCAGTCGCCATTGAACGGGGAATCCTTCAAAAAGTGGCAGCGTGCCCACTAGTGTCCTTCAATTGTATAGGAGATAGGACGCAAGAGATGCGGATGGGAATGATTCTTTTGGGGGGAGGAGTGATGGGGCTTTATTCGCCGGAGGGGGCGGTGGCCGCCGCGGCGCCGATGGCAGTAGCGGCGGTGAGAAAGATGCGAGTGGCGTCACCGCGCAGGACGCGATAGAGGGCGAACTGGCGCTGCGTGGCGCCGCGGAGTTCGAAGAGGAGTTCGCCGCGGTTGTCGGCCAGGGCGTCAACGGCATCGACGAGCTTCATGCGGGGCGTCGAGTCGAGGTGGGCGGCGTCAGTGATGTTCTTGACGAGCACGACGACGCCGCCGTAGAGATCGGGCTGGGCGACAAGCGTGACGAATTTCTCTTGCGCGCCGGCGCCAAGAGTATGCGCGGAGAGGACCATGGTGGCTCCCGAGCCGTAGGCGAGCTCGAAGACACGGAATTGATCGACGAGGAGCGGAGCGGGCGCGGGAAGTGGAGCGGGCGTGGAGGGTTTGTGCGCGGAGGACGATTTATGCGCGGGTTTTGACCGAGGAGCGGGCGGCGGATTGAGGCCAAGCGCAGTGCGCGCCAGGTCTTCCATTGCGGCCTTCATTTTGTCCTCGTCGCCGGGGTTGGCCCAGGTGTAGCTCCAGAGGTGCTCGGGGCGAGTTTTGGCATCGGAGACGGCGACTTCCTGATGCATGTCGATCGGCAAGCCGACGAGGCTGGGCAGAACCGGGGAGCTGTAGCCTGCCGCCTTGCCGTAGAAGAGGTGGGGCCGGCCGGGATCGGTAACGGTGGCGACATCTTCCACGTAGGCCTCATCGTCGCCGTTTTTCTTCTTCAGCTTGGGGCGGCCGGAGTCGGAGGGCGATGCGCCGGCAGATGAGGAGGTGTCGTCGCCGCGGTGCAGGGCGGGCCGGTTGGGATCGGGCGCGGGCGCGCTGGAATCGGAGGCGGTGTCGCCGGAGCCGCTGCCGGAGCTGCCGGAAGAGTCTCCGGCCGATGCGTCGCCGCCTTTGTGCAGCGTGGGCCGGTTGGGATCGGGAGGCGACGCATTCGAATCGGCCCCCGTGCCGTTGCCTGAGCCGGAGCCGCCGCCGGAGCCGCTGGAAGAGTCGCCGGAATGGTGCTTGCGGTGAAGGATGGGCACGTCGCTCTGCGCATCGCCCTCGTCGATCCGGGCGACCTGGGCCGGGGCGGGCTTGGGTTTGGGCAGCGGCTTCCATTTGCCGAAGCCAACCCAGAATCCCTGCTGCTGGCCGGCTCTGTCGATATCGAAGAGGCCGACGGGCTTGCCGTTCTCGAAGAGCTGATACTCGACTTCGCTCTCGACGGCCAGTGGAGCAGGCTGGGCCATGTAGACGCTGGCGTCTTCGAGATCCTGGCCATCGTAGATGCAGATGGGAATGAGGCGGCCGGCTTTGGGGTGGTCTTCGCCGCCAGTCCATTCCAGGACGCCGACGGCGCGCAGCTCGGGAGTGGCCGTATTGGTATCGGTGATCTGGCCGGGATATTGGGCGGCGGCGGGAAGCGCGCAGATGAACAGGAGTGCGATTCCCCACCCTAGCCGCAAAAATCCGCCGCGGCGGACGGCCAGGATGGGGCACCCGTTCGCTGCCGTTATCCACAAGCGAGTTGCGCCATGCGATGACACTCTGCACATCCCTCGGCCATAATCGAATCCAGAGGCTGGTTCTTCAGCCCGCTATCCCTATAACGAGGATATTCCCCATGGAGCTCAACCAGAAAGTAGCCGACTTCACCTTACAAACGGACGAGGACAAGACCGTGAGCCTTTCGGATTTTGCGGGCAAGCCGGTCATCCTCTTCTTTTACCCCAAGGCCGACACCCCAGGGTGCACCATTGAGGCCTGCGGGTTCCGCGACACCTTTAAAAAGCTGCAGGCGGCGGGCGCAGTGGTTTTGGGCATCAGCCGCGACACGCCGCGCGACCAGGCCAAGTTCCGGGCGAAGTACGACCTCCCGTACACACTCCTTGCTGATGTAGACGAGAAAGTGTGCAAACAGTTTGATGTGCTGAAGGAAAAGAACATGTACGGGAAGAAAGTAATGGGCATCGAGCGGACGACATTTGTGATCGGGCCGGACCGGACGCTGCTACACATCTTCCCCAAAGTGACGCCGCAGGGACACGCCGAAGAGGTTCTGGCGCTGATTGAGGGGATGAAGCGGGGTTAGCGGAGTTAGCGGGGCTAGCGGAGTTAGCGGAGCTGACGGTGTGAGGCGGAGCACGATGGACCGGGTTCCCGGGCGGCTGCTTAAGCACGGGTTCTTTGAGGCTGCGCCGGAGCATGTGGCCCCGCGGCTGCTGGGCAAGGTGCTGGTCCACAAGACGCGCGGCGGAATGCTGGCCGGCAGGATTGTGGAGGTTGAGGCGTATCTGGGACCGCACCGGCAGCCGGCTGATCCTGCGGCTCATGCGCATCGTGGACCAACGCCGCGGAACTCCGTTCTGTTTGGTCCCGCAGGACATGCGTACATCTATGCAATTTACGGGCGCTACTTTTGCATGAACATCTCCTGCGAGCGGGAGGGCCGGGCCGGGTGCGTACTGCTGCGCGCGTTGGAGCCGGTGGCCGGGCTGGTGCAGATGGCGCGGAACCGGGGGTTGGTTGGCGCCCCGCAGGAGAAGAACAACCGCAGATCCTTCGACTCAGTCCCGCTCGCGCGGGACCTCGCTCAGGATGACAAGCGGAGATTGAATCCGCAGAAATTCATCGAGTGCGGCGCCGCGCTGCGGTTATTGACGAGCGGACCCGGCCGGCTGTGCCAGGCGATGGGCCTCGAGCGGGAGAGGCATAACGGGATCGATTTGCTCGATGCGAACTCGCCGCTGCAGGTGCGGGACGACGGGACGCGGGTCGAGCGGGTTCTGGTGACGCGGCGGATCGGCATCTGGCACGCCGTGGAGCTGCCGCTGCGCTTTGCCATTCCGGGAAACGCTTGTGTTTCAGGGCCCAGGACGATCGTTGGCAAGTGCATCGTTTTACGCTCCGGCTAGGTTGTATCGACATATAGGGGTGTGCGGCGCTGGGAGCCGATTTTTTCGGGTTCTAGGA
>PMYE01000083.1 GCA_003171315.1 Acidobacteriaceae bacterium | reverse complement strand
GAGTTAGCGGGGCTAGCGGAGCTCTGAACCGCAAGCATTCTGCGGGCATTTTTACACGAGGCACGGCCCGCACGGGAAAAACTCTCGACGGAAATAGATTACTCAGTGCTTGGGGTCAACGTCCACGGTCGGGGCGGCCGCGGCGGAAGCGGCGGAGAAGGGGCGAGCCGGCGATGGTGAGAAGGCGGCGCATGGGCTACGCACTCATTTTAGCGCGGATGCGAGGCGGAATGGAAGATGAAATCCCCTCGAAACTGCGTTCGCGGCGGCCGTGGCAAAGGCGTCCGGACGAGGCATCGGATCGCATCCTTCTGAGAGAAGAGTTGATGACGCGAGATCCGCTGGAGTTTGCACCTATACTTAAATTGCGATGTTCTTCGCTGCGAGGTTTCCCCTGCATTGAAGTACTGGGTTGGCATTGAGGGGTTGTTTGCGCGTTTTTTCGCCTGGCTCAGGGGCCGCATGCCGAACGAGCGGCAGCGGTTGCTGGTGATCACGATTGTGGCTGGCGGGCTGTGCGGGCTGTCCGCTGTAGCGTTTCACGTGAGTTGCTTTCGGCTGTACACATTGCTGATCGATCGCGCTACGGCGGCTCCGGGCCATGCGTGGATCTGGTTGACGATTCTTACGCCGGCATTGGGAGGACTCATAGCCGGACTCGGGCTCCAGTATTGGGTTCCCGCGGCGGCGGGCAGCGGTATTCCCCAGGTAAAGGCGGCTTACACGTTTCGCTTTGGCGCGATCACGCTGAAGGAGACGGTGGGCAAGTTCGTTTTGTGCGCGCTGCAGCTGGGCAGCGGAGCGTCATTAGGCTTGGAAGGGCCGACGGTGCAGATCTGCGCCGGTGTGAGCAGCTTCCTGGCAAGATTTGCCCGGTTCAGCCCGGTAAATTGCCGGCGCATGGCGTCGGTGGGCATGTCGGCAGGCATCGCCGCGGCGTTC
Organism: Acidobacteriaceae bacterium; assembly: GCA_003171315.1. Classification (GTDB taxonomy): domain Bacteria; phylum Acidobacteriota; class Terriglobia; order Terriglobales; family Acidobacteriaceae; genus Telmatobacter. The sequence goes on along the minus strand of PMYE01000083.1, from coordinate 9,800 downwards.
AACGCGCCGATTGCGGCAGTCACGTTTACGTTGGAGGAGCTGATCGGCAGCCTGGACCAGACCATGCTTTCGGGCGTGATCGTGGCCGCGGCGCTGGCGGCGGTGGTGGAGCACAGCATTCTGGGCTCGAATCCGATTTTTCAAGTGCCGCGGTTGCAGACGTACACGCTGGCCAAGGCTTCGTCGCTGGTGTGGTATGTGCTGCTTGGGTTGCTGGCCGCGATCGTGTCGGTGGCGTTTACCGATTCGCTGCTATGGCTGCGCGCATGGTTCAAGAGGCTCAATAAGGTTCCCAAATGGGTTCAGCCGGGCATCGGGGGCGCGGCCACGGGAAGCTTTGCCGTGGTGGCGATCCTGTTACTTCACCTCAACGGCATTGCCGGCGACCCGTACAAGACGCTGACGCAGGCGCTGCTCGGCAACCTGCCAGTGACGGCGATGGCGGTGTTGTGCGTGCTCAAGCTGGCCGCTACGGTCACTTCGTATTCGAGCGGCGGCGCGGGCGGCATCTTTGCTCCTGCGCTGTTCATGGGAGGAATGCTGGGCGGTGCGGTGGGCTACCTGGACGTGACGGTGTTTCATCACCCGGCCGATTCGATCGGAGCCTTTGCCGTGGTGGGCATGGGCGCGGTCTTTGCCGGAATCGTGCGCGCGCCGATGACCTCGGTCCTCATCATCTTCGAGATGACCGGCGGCTACGGGCTGATCCTGCCGTTGATGATCGCCAACATGAGCGCGTTTGCGCTGGCGCGCCACTGGCGGCACACACCGGTGTACGAGGCGCTGCTGGAGCAGGACGGAATTTACCTGGATCGAAGACACAAGCCGCACGACCCCGGCGGCCAAAGCGCAGTGCCCGTGGAGGAAATGCACGCGGTAGATGTCATCTCGCAACCGGCGCCATAGGGAATGCTGTGGGCCGTGGGACGCCCGCCGCGAAGCTCAGCTATCGCGGCTCCATGTTGTAGAGGAAGTAGGCGCGGAGCTCGAGGTAGGGGCCGTGGAACTCGCGGGGAAGATTGGGATAGCTGGAGCCGGTGATGGCGCCCCAGGCCGCGCGGTCAAGACCCGAGTCACCGGAACGGCCGTCCAACTGCATGTCGATGACCTGGCCGTTGGGCAGAACCTTGAAGTGGATGACCACAACGCCCGACTTGAGAATGGGCGGGTTGACTTCGTCGGGGATGAGCGGATCCCAGGTCATTTGCGTGATGTAGTGCCAGCGCGCCAGCCAGGAGCTGAAGTCCACGCCCTGCGTGTCGGAGAGAACCTGGACACCGCCGGTACCCGCGCCGGGATGCATTGAAAGTCCGCCTGAAGGCACATCGCCGTAGGACTGCCCCCCGTGGTTGTGCATGGCATTCTGCATGTCCTGCTTGAGCTGATCGGCGGGGTTCTGCGAGCCCATGGCGAAGCTGGGCCTGGCCGGGACGGCAGCGGGGCGCGGCGCCTCAACCTGCGAGTCCGGGTTTGGGGGAAGCGGCTGCGAGGGCTGCGGCTTGGGCTGCTCCGGCGCCTGCTGCGCTGCAGCCGGCGGCTCAACCTTCCGGATGTCCTCGAGCGTCTTCTCGTCGATGAGCGGGTGATTGAGCGGCTTGGGGATAATCTTCGGCCGCGACTCGCGCAGGGCGTCGGGCGGCAGGTCAAGGTAGGCGAGGTCCTTGCGCTCCTTGATGGCTTCGAAGGGGTCAATGACCTTGGGTACCTTGAAGATGTAGGTCGGAATCCAGGTGATGGCGGAGAAGAACAGGATGTGGATGAGAATCGCGAGCCAAAATCCCTCGCGCAGGCGCGACCAGCGCCGCTCGTCTTCGAGCTCGCCGATCATCTCCAGCAATTCGTGGGTGTTGTAGTCGATCCATCGCGAGCTACTGACGACTGGGGAGGACGGCTCACGCAGTTCCAGGTCGCGCTCAGAGAACGTGTCCAGCCCCAAAATCGAACCGGAGATAGAGGTTTCCTGTGCGGGGCTGCCAGTTTGCGGACGCGGCTCGGCTGGTCCCTTGGGCTCGTTCACTTCGGCTGGCGCTTGGCTAATCGGCATTCCATGCTGAGGAGCCTCTCAGGGCAGACACCCCCCTAGCCGGCTCTGTATGCAAGTCCTTCCAGTCCATTCTCTCATTTCCTGCAATGACCCGTGAAACGGGTGGTTTCTGGTAGTGTCTCAGTTTGATGGGACCATCCCTCAGGGGCTGAAGCCCAGCACGTTTTCATAGCCGTTAGCGGCACGACTGAAGTCGTGCCCTTTCAAAACGACTTCAAACTGAGACACTACCGGTTTCTCAGCTTCGTTCCAGCGTTCGCTCAGCGGTTATTGATTACTGCAAAACAAATGTCCTGTTTCGCCAGGAAAAACAACCGCAGATCCTTCGACTCCGCCCCGCTATGCGGGGCTTCGCTCAGGATGACACCTGGACATTATTTATGCAGCATTCAATAAAGCTGCGCCCTTTCAAGACACGATCAGAACGAAACCCCACCCGCAAGACCACGCCTCGTACAATGATTCTTACTGAATTGACGCAGAAAAAGCCGGAAGGGGACAGGGTTTGAAGCAGTTTTTTGCGCACATTGCGGCGGAATGGAAACTGGCGATTCTGCCGGCGCTGTTGAAGTGGGGGATCTGGGGCGTGGGCGCGGTTGCGCTGCTCGACTCATCGAGCATTCCCGTGCCCATGGACGCGATTTTGGCCCTCTACGTGTGGAACGACAAGCGGCACTTCTGGCTGTATTGCCTGGTGGCGGCGGCAGGCTCGGCGATTGGCGGGCTGCTGCCCTATGGGCTGGGCCGCGCCGGGGGCGAGCTTTTCCTGCTCAAGCGCGTGGACCGGGCGAAGTTCGAGCGAATGCGCGACCGTTTTCAGCGCCAGGAGTTCCTGGCAGTCATGATTCCATCCATGATGCCTCCACCGGCTCCCTGGAAGGTTTTCGTCTTTGCTTCGGGCGTCTTTGAAATGAAGGTGGGGAACTTCCTGATGGCCGTGTTTGCGGGAAGGATGGTGCGCTGGCTTGCGCTCTCGCTGCTGGTGCTCAAGCTGGGGCCGGGCGCGGCCGATCTGGTGACACGTCATGCGTTGGCGACCGTTTTGGCCGTGGGTGTTCTGGCGGTGGTGGGATTCGCGTGGTGGTGGATGCGGAAGAAACGCAGCGGGAAGCTACTGGAAGATTAATGCATCTTTCAACGCAAGAAGCACTCCTGTGCCCGCCTTAACCGTCCATGCACAGGAGTGAATCCTTCGAAGTTTACTTTTCCGCCAGTACAGCTGACGGGCGATGGAGGCCCAGCCGCCGCACCAGCGCGGGCGCTCCGAGCGCCACGCCGAGAACGATCGAGGTTGCGACGAGATCGTTGCGGTAGAAGGGCACGCCGGCCAGATAGCAGACACCAAGCCCGGCGAGGGTGTGCGGATACCCGTTGAAGCCGCTGGCCCAGACACCGTAATTGGAGACGAGGAAGAACGAGGTCGGTCCCAGGAGCGCGCCAGCGGCCCCGCGCGCGAAGGTGGCGCGATTGCGGAGCAGGATGGACCCGAGCGCCATAGCCGCCAGATACCACATCCAGGTGATCGCATAGCCCTGCCAACGGAAGCTGTAGTGGTAGACGAAGATCGTCAGGTAACAATCTGTCGCGATGAGAGCGGCGAGGGGGACGAGCATCTCGCGCCAGGGACGCCGCGCGCCGAAATAGAGCAGGCCGCCGGTCACAGCGGTAAAGTTCCACCATCCCGCATGAGGTAATACGCGAGTGAAGACAGCAACCAACACGAGCAGATAAGCGGCCATGACTACCTCTTCTTTTTATGGATTCCAAGAGATCTCGAACCGAAACGGCGATCCTGCGACTCAAGGGACTGAATGTATTCTGCGGTACGCGTGCGGCGCGGTCAACCCCCAGGCGTTCCACGAGGCAAATAAAGTTTTCCGCAGGAACAAATCCCCTACCGTTACCGTTGCTCCCGGCCATCCATGGCCTCGCCGGCGTCGTAGCGGCCGTCGACGATGTAAACCCAGCCGCTAAGCGGCGAGCGCGCGGCGGCGCTGCGGGTTCCGATGAATGCATAGTCGAAGCGCAGATCGGTGAACTCGACGGTCGTCCACGAACGATTGGGGGGCAGTTGCGGAGGGTCCATGCCGGGCGCTGGTTCCTGACCCACGTCGCGCGCCACGGCCCAGGTTCCCCAGTCGAGATAGACCCGGCCCAACGGCGTGCGCCTGGCAGCTTCCACCGCCGGGGTGACGGCCGGCTTGTAGAGCACGTCGCGATGCGGGTCGCTGTCAATGGAGCCGGTCCGCGTGTCGATTTCGGCGGTCTGATAGAAATCGGCGGTTTCGAGGATCGCGTGCCAGCGAAATGGGTTCACTGGGTAAGGCTCGACGGCCATGCGCGTGACCGGCTCGGCGGCGATGTTCGTGTTGTCGAGCATGGCCAGAGCCTGGGCGTGTTCGGCCCAGCGCCAACAACCGAGCAGAAGCACTGCAACGAGAGCAAAGATGGCCCAGCCGCGCCCGCGGAAGGGCTCGCGCCGGGCGCCAATTTCGCGGTCGGCGAGACCAAGCAGCCACGGCATGACCAGGGAGACGAAGAAGATTGCCCACAGCACCGGCTCGACGATGAACAGAAAGCTGCCCGCATACCAGCGCGGATTGAAGGGAAAGAACGGGCGCAGGCCGTAGTTGTTGGTCCAGTCGAGGAGCAGATGGCTGAGCGCGGCGACGAAGGCCGTCAGGTAGAGCCAGCCCCAGCGGATGGGCTGACGCGGCTGAACATGGGGTTCCGGAGATTGTGCGATCCCACCCTTTTCGTCCGCTGGCGCGGATGAAAAGGGTGGGGCACCCATGTGTTTGTTGCGTTGGCGCCAGAAGTGGAAGAGCCCAACAGCGCCCACCACCACGCCTGCTACAACGGGTACAGCCCAGAATGTGTGCGTGATGCCGCGATGGTGCTTGAGTTCCTCAACCGGCCCGGCGAAGCCCCAGAAGACATCGACATCGGCGGCTTCGGCGGCGAGCACCGCGGCGAGCGTGGCATACGCCGTCTTGCGATTGAATCCGGCGCGGCCCAGGCAGGCTCCGGTCAGGAAATGGGTGACAGGTTCCATGAAAGCGCTCGGTCCTCATTAGAGAATGACATACAGGCTTGAGCGCGCGAGAGGGATCACTGCGCCGGATGCCGCGGGCGAAGCGAAGCGGCTTGCGCGCGTGTCCGTGGGCGGCGTGCCTGGCCTACAATCGTGAGTGGACAGATAAGCCGAACGAGGTGCCCATACCGCCATGATGCAACTACAAACCAATGGGATGACGAGGAGAATTTTGAGCACAGGAATTTCCATCGTCTTGAGCGCCGCTGCCGGAGCCAGCGGAGCGCAGACGCAGACCGCCGCAAACTTCAGACCCGGCAATCCTTTTTATGCGCCCAGTACGCTGCCGTTTCACGCGCCGCCTTTCGACCAGGTCAAGGACAGCGACTACCAGCCGGCCATCGACGCGGGCATGGCGCAGCAGATCGCGGAGGTTGAGGAGATCGCGAACAATCCCGCGCCGCCGACATTCGATAACACGCTGGCGGCGCTGGAGCGCTCGGGCCAGTTGCTCACGCGCGCGATGGCGGCGTTCAATTGCGTAACCGGCGCGAACACCAACGATGAATTGCAAAAGGTGCAGGAGTACGAAGCGCCACGGCTGGCCGCCCACGAGGACGCGATTTATTTAAACGCCAGGCTCTTTGCGCGCGTGAAGGCGATCTACGAAAAGCGCGCGACGCTCGGCCTCGACCCGGAATCGCTGCGGCTGGTGGAGTACGACTACCAGCAGTTTGTGAAGGCGGGCGCGAATCTCTCCGACGCGGACAAAGCCAGGCTGAAAAAGATCAACGAAGAAGAGTCGACGCTTGAGAACTCGTTCATGACCAAATTGCTTGAGGCCACGAAGGCGGGCGCGTACTCGACGGCGGACCCGAAGGCGCTGGCCGGGCTGAGCGAGGCGCAGTTGGCCGGGGCAGCGGAGGACGCGAAGGCACGGAAACAGCAGGGATGGCTGGCGCCGCTACAGAACACTACACAGCAGCCGGATTTGACCTACCTGACGAACCGCGCCACGCGGCAGGCAATTTTCGAGAACTCCTGGAACCGCACCGAGCGCGGAGACGGCAACGATACGCGCGCGACGATTGCGCGGCTGGCGCAGCTTCGCGCCGAGAAGGGAGCACTGCTGGGTTACCAAAATTACGCGGCGTGGAACCTGACCGACCAGATGGCCAAGACGCCGCAGGCGGCGATCCATTTTCTGGATGCGCTGACGCCGGCCGCGACGGCGCGGGCTGCCAGAGAGGCCAAGGACATCCAGGCGTTGATCGACTCCCAGAGCGATCCGAAGCATGAGGGGTTCACGCTGGAGCCGTGGGATTGGGAGTTTTATGCCGAACAGGTGCGCAAGGCCAAATACGACCTGGACGAAGCGCAGATCAAGCCCTATTTCGAGCTGAACAACGTGCTCGAAAAAGGAGTGTTCTACGCGGCGCACGAACTCTACGGCTTGACCTTCAAGGAGCGCAAGGACATTCCGGTGTGGCAGCCGGACGTGCGTGTGTTTGAGGTGTTCGACGCCGGCGGCGCGCCGCTGGCGCTGTGGTACTGCGACTACTTCAAGCGCGACAACAAGAACGGCGGCGCGTGGATGGACATGCTGGTCGATCAGTCGAAGCTGCTGGGCCAGTTACCGGTGGTGTTCAACGTAGCCAACTTTGAGAAGCCCGCGCCGGGGCAGCCGGCGCTGCTCAGCTTCGACGACGTGACCACGATGTTCCACGAGTTCGGCCATGCGCTGCACGGCATGTTTGCCGATACGGAGTACCCCAGCCTGTCGGGCACGCAGGTTCCGCGGGACTTTGTCGAGTTTCCTTCGCAGTTCAACGAGCACTGGGCCAGCTATCCCGCGGTGTTTGCGCACTACGCGCGGCACTACAAGACCGGCGAGCCGATGCCCGCGGATTTGGCGGCCAAGATCGAGAAGGCCAAGACGTTCAACCAGGGCTACGATCTGACGGAGATTCTAGCGGCGGCCCGGCTGGACATGGAGTGGCACACGCTGCCCAAGGCCGCGCCGCTCGAGAATCCGGACACGTTCGAGGAGGAAGCGCTCAAAAAGACGCATTTATGGATCCGGTATGTGCCTCCGCGCTACCGCTCCAGCTACTTTCTGCACATCTGGGCCAACGGTTACCAGGCCGGCTACTACGCTTACCTGTGGACGGAGATGCTGGACGACGACGCCTTCCAGTGGTTCGAGGACCATGGCGGCATGACGCGCGCCAACGGCGAGCGGTTCCGGCAGATGGTGCTTTCGCGCGGCAACACCGAGGACTTGCAGAAGATGTACGACACGTGGCTGGGCAGGGAGCCAAGCATCGAGCCGATGCTGAAGGACCGGGGACTGAAAGAGGAGACGAAGTAAGCGGGGCTAGCGGGGTTTGCGGAGCTAGCGAAGTTAGGTGTTGCGCGCCGGCGCGATCCTGCGATCGAGAAAAACCCACCCTGGCCGAAAAAACAAAGACCCGGGGAGGAGGAGCATCTCTTGGCGCCTCACTATAATCCTTAGCTATGAGCGAGCGGGACGCGGCACAGAAGATCGAGAAGCTGCGGGAGGAACTGCGCCGCCACGAGCATCTCTACTACGTGCTCGACGCGCCGGAGATCAGCGACGCCGAGTACGACGCGCTGATGAACGAGCTGAAGCGGCTGGAGGCGGCGCACCCTGAGCTCGTAGCGCAGGACTCGCCGACGCAGCGCGTGGGCGGCAAGCCGGCCGAGGGGTTCAAGAAGGCTCAGCACTCGCGGCCCATGCTCTCGCTCGACAATGCCTATTCCGCCGAGGAGCTGGCGGACTGGGACCGGCGCGTCCGCGAACTGGCCGGCAAGCTGCCCGTTGAATATACAGCCGAGCTGAAGCTGGATGGACTGAGCGTGGCGCTGCGCTACGAGCCGGCCACGGATGGCGGCGCGCGGCTTGCGATGGGGCTGACGCGCGGCGATGGGCAGACCGGAGAAGACGTCACCTCGAACATTCGAACGATTCGCAGCGTGCCATTGAGCATCCCAGCGGAGCGATTGAAGAAGACACACCTTCCGCAGGCATTTGAAGTGCGCGGCGAAGTGGTGATGCCGGAGGCGGCCTTCCAGCGGCTCAACGAGGAGCGCGAGCGGGAGGGGTTGCCGGCGTTTGTCAATCCGCGCAACTCGGCTGCGGGTACGCTGCGCACGCTCGACTCCTCCATCGTCGCCAACCGGAGGCTGGTGTTCTTCGCATATTTCCTGCTCGTCGAAGGCGAGTATTGGCCGCAAGGCCAGACGGCCACGCTCGACGCTCTCGCTACCCTCGGTTTTCGCGTGAACCCGAATCGCGCCCGCGTCGGCTCCGTCGAGGAGATGCTCAAATTTATCGACGATGCCGAGGCGAAGCGCGCCACGCTGGGTTACGAGATCGACGGCGTGGTGCTGAAGGTGGATGCGCACGCCACGCAGCAGCGGCTGGGCTATACGGGCCGCGCGCCGCGCTGGGCGATTGCGTTTAAGTTCATGGCCAAGGCGGGCGTGACGCAGGTCAATCGCATTACGGTGCAGGTGGGCCGCACCGGCAAACTGACGCCGGTGGCCGAGCTGACGCCGGTTTTCATCGGCGGCACCACCGTGAGCCGCGCCACGCTGCACAACGCGGATTTTATCGAGCGGCTGGGGCTGAAGCTCGGAGACTGGGTGAAGGTGGAGCGCGGCGGCGACGTGATCCCGAAGGTTGTGGAGGTGATCGAGGACGCCGAACACCCGCGCGGAAAGCAGGAATTTGTCTTTCCGGCTGAATGCCCGGAGTGCGGGAGCCAGGTAGTGCGCGCGGAAGGCGAAGTGGACTGGCGCTGCGTGAATGCCGATTGCCCGGCCAAGCTGCGTGAGAGCCTGCTGCACTTTGGCCGCCGCGAGGTGATGAACATCGAAGGGCTGGGCGACGCGGTGGTCGAGCAGTTGGCGGAAAAGCGGCTGGTCAAGAGCGTTGCCGATCTCTACGAACTTGACGAGCAAGAGCTACTCTCGCTTGAAAAACAGGTCACGCGCAAGAATAAGGCTACCGGACTTGACGAAACCAAGACAGAGGGGCTGCTCGGCCCGAAAGCCTCGAAGACGCTGCTCAAGGAGATTGAGGATTCGAAGCGCGCAGGCCTGGCGCGCGTGCTGATGGGGCTGGGCATCCGATTTGTCGGCGAGCGCACCGCGGAACTGCTGGCGCAAGAGTTCGGTTCGATGGATGATCTCATGGCGGCCTCGGCCGAAGATCTGGAGCACGTGGAAGAGGTCGGCCCGCGCATTTCCGAGGCCATCCTGGAGTTTTTTGCGCAGCCGGCGAACCGGGCGCTTGTCGACAGCCTGAAGCGAACTGGGGTGGACATGACCGCGGAGAAGAAGCAGCGCTCGGCGCAGCTTGCAGGCCTGACCTTTGTGCTGACCGGGACGCTGCCCACGATGACGCGCGACGAGGCTAAGCAAAAGATCGAGGCCGCCGGGGGCAAGACAGCAGGGTCGGTGAGCAAGAAGACGAGCTACGTGGTGGCGGGCGAGGAGGCGGGTACGAAGCTGGACAGGGCGCGCGAACTCGGAGTTCGAGCAATAGTTGAATCCGAATTACTCAGTCTACTTTATTCCGAACCTGCGAAAACTCCGAGTAAAGTGAAACCCGCGGGTAAAGCGAAATCTCCAACTAAGGCTAAATCTCCGAGTAAAGCTAAATCCCCAAGTAAGACTAAGAGCTTATCCGTAAAT
>PMYE01000173.1:439-10100 GCA_003171315.1 Acidobacteriaceae bacterium | reverse complement strand
CACTACGATTGGCCGTGGATCCGGCGCATTTGGATACCGGCGGCGCTCAGGAGACGCTGGAGCGCGCGGCGGAGATTCTGCGCGGCGGGGGGCTGGTGGCGATGCCAACGGAAACCGTGTACGGGCTGGGAGCGAATGCGCTAGACCGGGCGGCGGTGGAGCGGATCTTTGCCGCGAAGTCGAGACCGAGGTGGGATCCGGTGATTGTGCACGTGGCGTCGCTGGAGATGCTGGAGGGGTTGGTAGACCGGGTTCCGGAGACGGCGCAGCGGCTGATGGAGGCGTTCTGGCCGGGGCCGCTCACGTTGCTGCTCAATCGGACGCGAGCGGTGCCGGACGCCGTGACGGCTGGACGGCCGCTGGTGGGAGTGCGCATGCCGTCGCATCCGGTGTCGCTGGAGCTGATCCGGCGCGCCGGGGTTCCAGTGGCCGCGCCCAGCGCCAACCGCTTTGGCCATGTGAGCCCAACCACGGCGGCGCACGTGCTCCACGATCTGGACGGGCGTATCGACGCGGTGATCGATGCGGGCCCGACGCCTCGCGGCGTCGAATCCACGGTGCTCGATCCCTCGACAAGCCCGATGACGATCTACCGGCCGGGCGCGGTGACGATGGAGCAGATTCGGGAGACGGCTGGGCCGGTGGAATTTTACCAGGGCGGCGAGGTGTTGCGCGAAACGCCAGCGGAGGCGCTGCCGTCACCGGGCGTTGGCCTGCGGCACTATGCGCCGCGGGCGCGGCTGGTGCCGATCGAGGCGCCAGAGGGCAAGTTGGGTGAGTGTTTGGCCGAAGCTGCGAACGCCGAGCGGGGTGAGCGGCTGGGCGCGATGCTGCCCGCGGGTGTCGCCGCGCCACCCGAGATTGCGGCGGAGCGAGTTTTCGCGTGGGGCAGGTGGGATAAGCCGGAGGAGCTTGCGCAGAGGCTTTATGCCGGACTTCGCGCGCTCGATGCCGCTGGGTGCACGGCGATTCTCTGTCCGCTGCCGCCGGCCGAAGGGCTTGGCGCGGCCATTCGGGACCGGGTGAAGAAAGCAGGGAATAGGGAGTAGGGACTAGGGAATAGAAGAACAGCCCCCAGCGTGTCGAAATCTTCACTGGATTTAAGCGCTTTTCTCTGCCGCCTTCTCGCGAAACTTCATTCCCTCGTCCCTACTCCCTACTCCCTGTCTCTACCCGTTGTCGCCGAGCTTGTACATGTACTTGATGGCGGATTTGTAGACCAGGGTCCGGGTGCGGCCGCGGACCTTGAGCGAGTTGCGATCGTACCACTCGATGCAGCCGTCTATGCGCTCGCCATCTTCGAGCACAATCACCATCGGGGTCTGCGACTGAATCTGCTTCTGCATGTAGAAGAGCTCGGCGTGGCGATTCGGAGCGTCCCTGTCGACGGCCTGTGCCGGAAAGCGAAATGAGAGCGGCGAGGCGAAGTTTTTCACCGGATGAGCGGAGAAACGGCCGGGTTCAAACACGCGCGATCCAGGCGGAATCGGTGGAATGCTCATGGGGGACGACCCTCCGCAAAAAAGATAATGTCGAAGTTTAAAAAGCAAACAAAAACCCGTTCATTTCACCCAGACAGGGCCGGAACGCCGAGCAGCCAGTATTCCCATAGCCTCGTTTCGTACACAGGGGAAGGCACCCTGCAGTCCCGCATTGGCGGGAGATGCACATCCCCGTGCCCCTAGGCTTGATAGGAATCCTCGTATACGGAAAGATGCCTGGGTACGCTTGTGGGTTGCTCTTTCTATTCTGCGGCTACTCCGGCGCAGCGTCAAGAGCGAGGCAGCGCACAGCCAACAGGAGACAGCAAACTGCGCAGAAGGGACAGCGGACAGCGATCAACGATCGTTGCCAGCCGAGAGGGTGAGGGCCATGGCGTCGAGCGAGAGCGAGCGCAGCAGGTTGCGGCGCATGCCCTGCTCGACCTGAACCAGAGCGCGGGCGGCTCCGTCGATCCAGTCGACGGTCAATCCATCGGACAGGCGGGCGAGTTCGGCGGCGAGATCGAGGTTGCGGATGAGCGAGGGCGTGCCGGCGACGATCAGCAGCAGATCCTCGACGAGGCTGCCGAGAGCGCGGAGGAGGCTGACGGTCTTCTCTTGACCGTCGGCGCCGGCGCGGTAGCTCTCGGTGGCGTGGAAGAGGGCGGAGTAGTCAGGGTCACGAAGCGCAGTGCGGAGAATAACGAGGGCGTCGTCGCGACTGGCGAGCCAGGCGCCGAGATCGAGGGAGAGCGCGCGGCCCACGGCGCCTTCGGCCAGACGCGCGGCGAGGGCGCGGTCGCTGGGCTTGAGCTCGGGGCGACGCTGGGCGAGCAGCGTTTCAAGTTCGGAAGCGGGAAGTGGGCCGAGGCGGTGCGTGACCGCGCGGGAGCGGATGGTGGGCAGCAGTTCCTGGGGGTTCTCGGCAAGCAGGATGAGGGCGGTGTGCTCGGGCGGCTCTTCGAGAAGCTTGAGCAGGCTGTTGGCAGCCTCTTTCATGAAGGCGGACGAAGTGAAGATGGTGAAGGCGCGGCGGGCTTCGACAGGCGGCCGGTAGTAGGCCACGTGAATCGCCTGACGGACCTGGCCGAGCTTGATCATGAGCTGCGGCGGGTCGGGAGGGACGATGAGCACGTCAGGGTGCGTCTGGATGAGGATGCGCGTCTCGCGCTTGTCGGTCTCGCGCAGATCTTCGCGCGCGGCCACGGATTCGGCAACGAGATCGTCGAGGTTGGCGGCCACGGCGATGCGGGTGCAGTTGGAGCAGACGCCGCAGAAGTCGGGCAGGCCGCCGGACTCAGTGGGCTTGAGGCAGTTGACCGCCTGGGCCAGCATGAGCGCGAGCGTGTACTTTCCGGCGCCGCGGGGCCCAGCCAGGATAAGAGAGTGGGGAAAACGGCCCGAGCGCACACTCTCACGCAGGTGCGTGACGGTGGCCGTGTTGCCCAGAAATTGCTGGAAGCCCATGGATTGAGAGTAGCAGCGAGCGGTGGGCCGTGGAGCGTGAACAGCCAACCGGTTGCCGAATCTTGACCTACCGGGCGACGGCGGCTGTTTACCCTTTAGTATCTATCCCCCCTCTCCCCGGTATGCCATACCTCCATATTTGAAACCAAAGGACTTACGGCCAGGACCATACCTGGGCCATACCTTCCCATACCTCACATACCAATTCCCAGGGCCGCGCCGGAAAGACAGTGGTCAGTGAACAGTGGACAGTGGTCAGAAAGACAAGGAACAGGGGACAGGGGCCAGAGAACAAAAAGGCAGGGACCAAGGAGCCAATGGGAGCGAATGTGGTTTGCTCTTCGACCATGGAACCATTCTGCTCCGAAGGGGGGAAATGATCGGCAAACTTCGGCCAGAAATTCAGAGGCTGCGATCTCTTTCTGGATCAGTCAGTTAGCTAACAAGTGAGCGGGCAGGTTGGGGCGATACGGCTTGACACGTCCCGAACTAGAGCGAGAAATTCTTGGAAAACTGTCAATGAAACTTGACAGTCTGGGTGATCATATGTAGTGTTTACTTGTCATTTTGTAAAGGAGACGAGTCATGTTCTGCTCGATCAAGAGTCCCGCCGTACGCCGCTTGACGAACCGCGTGTTGGGCACCATGGTGCTGAACATCCTGTTCACTGTCATAGCCGCGTTGGGAATCCGTTTTGGCCATCTGGGGGGCATTCCCGCCTATCTCTTAGCTGTTTTTACCGCGCTGCCGATCATCGGGGCGATTGTCGCTTTCGGCGTCTACCTCGAAGAAGAGAAGGACGAGTTCCAGCGCAATCTCCTCGTCCAGGCCTTGCTCGGCGGCATTGGAGGGACTCTGGCGGCGACCACCGTCTGGGGCAATCTGGAGGCGTTCGCGCACGTACCGCACCTACAAGCGATCTGGATCTATCCGATCTTCTGGTTGTTCGTGGGACTTTCCATCCCAGTCGTCCTCTTGAGGTACAGATGAAAAACCGGTTGAAGGTGCTGCGCGCGGAGAGGGACTGGTCACAGGGGGATCTGGCACAGCGGCTGGAGGTGTCGCGGCAGAGCGTGAACGCGATTGAGACCGGGAAGTTCGATCCCAGCTTGCCGCTGGCGTTCAAGCTGGCGCGGCTGTTTGGGATGAGGATTGAGGAGATCTTCAGCGACGAGGACGAGCGGGGTTAGCGGAGTTAGAAAAGCAGCGAGTCGGCAAGTCAGCGAGCCAGCCGGTCAGCGAGGTAGCGAGAAAACGACAAAGCAAACAGGTCCTTTTGCGGGGCCAATGCTTTTCCTTTGAGAATCCTTTCGCTTCGTTTACGAAGCGGCAAGTCAATTTTCTCTTCGTCGTTCTATTCATCGCGCAGCGTTGTGGCAGGATCGATGCGCGCAATTCTCAGCGTAGGTATGGAAGCAGCCGCGAGCGTGACAAGAGCAAGCGTGAGCACAACCGCCGCGATGGTGGGCGCATCGTAGACGCCCACGCCGTAGATCACGCTGCGCATGGCCCGCAGCGCTCCAGCGCAGAGGATCAGACCCAGAACAAGTCCGGACAGCGAGGCTCGGACTCCGGCGCCCGCAACGTCGGCCATGGCCCGACGGATGCTTGACCCCAGCGCAATGCGGATGCCGATTTCGCGCGTCCTTTGCGCTATCATGTTGGCCACGAGCGCAAAGATGCCCACAATGCTCAGCAGCAGCGCGAGCGCGGCCATCGCGCTCAGGAGGGCCACTTCGATGCGCTGCGTCGAGAGCGTCTCCGCCTGAAGGTCGCTCATGCTGTGGAAGCCCGAGAAGGGCAGACCAGGATCGGCGGTCGCCAGAGCCCGCTGCATCTGCTGCGTCAGCCCCTGCACCGGCGCAGCGGTACGGACGACCCAACTCGGCTGAAACCAGATGTGGACCAACTGCAGCATCGGACCACTCATCTGCGTGGCAGGGACATACAATGTTTGTTCGGTCATGAGAGGCGCGACCGGGTAGAGGCCTGACGAAAGCTGAACATCGCCTACTACTCCCACAATCACGGTGCCCTTGTCCAGGATGCGCCCTACGGGATTGACGCCGTGGAAAAACTTGTTCGCAAATGCCCTGTTGACGATAGCCACGGGCTGCGTATTTGGGCCGTCGGAGGGGGCGAAATCGCGCCCCTGGAGGAGCGGAATACGGAACGTGTCAAAATAGCCCGGTGTGACGTAGACCTCGTCGGTTCCAACCTGGTGGCCGGCGTTGTCTCCATCGTGCAGCGTCACGCCGTTGTTCAGGGCGCGCTCGTAGGGCAAGGTCAATCCCACCGCGGCATTCGAGACACCGGGGATCTGCTTCATGGCGGAGATGCTCGAATCAAGCAACTGGATGAAGGCTGCCGGGTCATGGAAGCGCGCATCATCGAGCGATGCTTTGGCCGTGATGACGCCTGCCGAATCGAAGCCCGGCGGCAGCGTCTGGAGGTGGATGAGGGTGCGGATGAGCAGGCCGGAGGCGGCCAGCAGCACGACGGTCAATGCGACTTCGCCGGCAATCATCGCCTGGCGCAGGCGCAGCCTGTCTCCGCCCGACATGGTACGGTTCGCCATCGAGGAACGCACGTCAAGCCTGCGTGTGACAAGCGCGGGCAACATACCGAAGAGGATGCTGGTGAAAACGGAGACGAGCAGCGTAAACGCCAGCACGGCGCCATCAAGGGGCACTCCAGCCACCGGCAGAAAGCCCTTGGGCAGCATCGAAAGCAATCCGCGCAGTGCGACAAGGCCCACTCCGAGGCCCGCTAGGCCGCCCAGCAACGCCAGCAAAAGGTTCTCAACCCAGAGCTGTTTTTGAATCTGCCAGCGCGAAGCGCCCAGCGCCAGCCGCGTTGCCAATTCGGGAGTGCGCCTCACCACACGAACCAGTGTGAGCCCGGCAAGATTGGCGCAGGCGATGAGCAGAATGATGCCGGCTGCCAGCATCAGCGCCAGCGCCTTGGGGCGCAGCGAGGCCGTCTGGCCCTGCTTGAGCGAAACAGAATAGAAGGATTCCTGCGATCCCGGGTGGCGCAGAGCCCGCCGCGCCGCCCACGCCGCCCAGGCACGATTGATCTGCGCGTCGGCCTGTTGCCAGGTGGCGCCGTTGCGCAGCCTCGTAATCACTTCGAAGTTTGTGCCGGAACCTTCACCCTGGCGGCTGGGTTGCAGCGGAGTGTAGACATCCGCATCCAAGGGAGTGATTGCACCTTCGGGCAACACGCCCACCACCGTGTACGGCTCGCCTTTCAGAAGGATGGTCTGCCCGAGCAGATTGCGGTCGGCACCGAAGGTGGTGCGCCACAAACCGTAGCTCAGAATTGCGCTCCTGGGCCCGTGCGGAAGATCCTCGTCCTCGGTGAAGTTGCGTCCGGCGGCGGGATGGAGGCCCAGCACGTCGAAGTAGTGCGCGGAGACGCGCGCGGCGTGCAGGTATTGCGCCGTTTCCCTAGCCTGGAGATTTACTCCAGAGGCCATTCCGCTGGAGATTGCCGAGATGAGCGCAGGCACATTGTCCCGCAGCAGTTCCCACTGCTCCCCATCGATCCAGATATGCCCGTCTAAGGGTTCCGCGCCCTGAACGTGCACAAAGATGGTGCCCACGCGCTCCGGATGCGGGTAAGGCAGGGTCTTAAGCATGAGCGCATTGACGATGGAAAAGATGGCCGTATTTGCGCCGATGGAGAGCGCCAGCGTGAAGATTACCGAAGCAGTGAAGCCGGGATTACGCAGCAGCTGCCGGATAGCAAACCCTAGATTCTGGCGGAGAATACCCATTGAACCCCCTCCTTTACGATGCGAAGTGCCTAGCCTTTAACGGCATTCATGAGCCGCGATTGGAAACCTCTTTCCAGGCGGCAGTTCTTCGCCGATCTGAAGAGCAATTAGACGGCCAAAACCATGTTCCCGCAAGTATAAGAAACTATGGCGCCAAAAGCGCAGGGGGCGCGATTGGCCCGAGTGCCGAATGTTCAATTGCGAACACCGCTGTACAGGAACGGACATACGCCCATCGACCGGCTGCTCCAGTGATACGGCGGAGCGACGGGGAAGTTCGATCCCAGCTTGCCGCTGGCGTTCAAGCTGGCGCGGCTGTTTGGGATGCCGATCGAAGAGATCTTTTCGGATGAGGAGGGAAGCGGCGAGCCGGTAAGTTAGCGAACAGGCCCCATTTCAGGACCTAGGGCACACAGAGTTGGTACAGCTTGAAGCTGTCAGGGACATAGTGTGGTGTCCCCGAATTTCGTGACACAATGTGCGAAGAACAACCGCAGATCCTTCGACTCATTTTGGCGCAAAACGCGCCAAAATTCGCTCAGGATGACAGCTTATTTGTGATGCGAACTTCAGACTCAGGACACTAGTGTGGTGTCCCCGAATTTCGTGACACAATGTGCGAAGAACAACCGCAGATCCCCGTTCGACTCCGATCGCGTCCGCGATCGTCGCTCAGGGCAGGCTCTCGACTCCGTTTGGCCGAAAAACGGCCAAACTCCGCTCAGGATGACACTGGATTTATGATGCGGACTTTGGAGACAGGACACTAGTTTTCCGCCGCGAGGATGCGGGCGACGAGGTCGTAGTCGTGGGCCTCGGTGACGAGGGCGCGGTAGAAGCGGCCGGGCTCGAGGGAATCGAGCGGGCCGAAGTCATTGATGTAGACTTTGCCGTCGATTTCGGGGGCGTGGAACTCGGAGCGGCCCTCCCAGAGGAGAGGGGTTTCAGTGCTGGGGCCTTCGGCGAGGAGGGTGACGTCGCGGCCGATCCAATTCTGTTTCGATTTCCGGGAGATGGACTGCTGAAGGCGCATGAGGCGCTGGTGGCGGGACTCGATGGAGCGGGACGGGACTTTGCCGTCGAGCGACCAGGCGCCGGAGCCTTCTTCGTGGGAGTAGCTGAAGACACCGAGCCAGTCGAAGCGGGCTTCTTTGATGAAGTCTTCGAGCAGGGCGAAGTCTTCAGCGGTTTCTCCGGGAAAGCCGACGATGAAGCTGGTGCGGAGAGCGATGCCGGGGACGGCGGCGCGGACCTTGGCGAGGGTACGCAAGAAGATTTCGGCGGAGGCGCCGCGCTTCATGCGCTTGAGGACGGCGGGCGAGGCGTGCTGGAGAGGCAGGTCGAGATATTTGCAGATGTTGGGGTGCGCGGCGATGGTTTCGAGCAGGCGTCCGGTGATGCGGTTGGGATAGGCGTAGAGGAAGCGGAGCCAGCGGAGGCCTTCGATGCGGGCGAGGGCGTCGAGGAGCGTGGCGAGGCCGTCGCGGAGGCCGAGGTCTTCGCCGTAACAGGTTGTGTCCTGGCCGATGAGGGTGATTTCGCGGACGCCGCGGGCAACGAGCTGCTGGGCTTCGGCGACGACGGACTCGAAGCGGCGGGAGCGGAAGTGGCCGCGGAGGTTGGGGATCACACAGAAGGTGCAGGGGTGGTCGCAACCCTCGGCGATTTTGATGTAGGCGGAGGCGCGGGGCGTGGAGAGGAGGCGCGGGGTGGTGTGGTCGTAGAGGTAGGTGGGCAGATTGGACGAAGCGCCGGCCCAGGCGTCGCGCGTGAAGCGGCCGTGGAGGGCGCGGGCTTCGCCTTCGGGCCGGCAGGCGGGTGAGGCTGCGTGTTTGTGGGTGCCGGCCAGGGATTCGCGGCCGGCGCGGGTCTTGGCGTGGACGGTGGTGAGGATGGTGAAGGGCGAAGGCGACGAGGGTGCGGGCGCGGACGCCCGCACGACAGCCGGACTGGAGTCCGGCGCTACCGGGAATCGCGCGGAGGGATCCAGGGCCTGTTCGGCGGCGGGGTTGAGGCCGGCGGCTTCGAGGATGGATTCGAGCTCGCCGGTGCCGAGGACGGCGTCAACTTCAGGGATGTTCTTGCGGATTTCGTCGCGGTAACGCTCGACGAGGCAACCGGTGACGATGAGCTTGCGAGCGCGGCCGGTGGTTTTGTGGCGGGCCATTTCGAGGATGGTCGAGACCGACTCCTGCTTGGCGGTGTCGATGAAGGAACAGGTGTTGACGACGAGGATTTCGGCGTCTTCGGGGTGGGCGGTGAGGCGCGCGCCGGAGCGGTCGAGGAGGCCCATCATGACCTCGGAGTCGACGAGGTTTTTGGGGCAGCCGAGAGAGATGAATCCCACGGTGGGGGAAGACGGTGGGGAGCTTTTGGTCACAAATCTATTCTAGTGTGGTGTCTCTAAAGTTTGTCACATAGATCGCGCATCCCAAATGCAGGTCCTTCGACTCCGTTTGGCCCAAATGCGGGCCAAACTCCGCTCAGGATGACTGCTTTGTTTTTGATGCGAACTTCGGAGACAGGAGACTAGCTGTCTTTGCGATAAAGCAGGTCGCGGATGGCGCGGCGGCGGGCGGCGTTGACTTCGAGTTCGGCGCGGCGCTCGGCGTAGCCGACCGGGCGCGTGGACGCGAGCGCAGGCTCGGTGGATTCGGGTTCGCTGCACGAGGGGCAGCGATTGGCGAAGCCGGGTTTATCGGGGCGGAGATCGAATTCTTCGTGGCAAATGACACAGGTTTTGATCGGGAACGGCATAACGCAAATATGGTAGCGAAAAATGGCTGTGGAAATCGAGAGCAGCGGGGCTAGCGGGGTTAGCGGGGCCAGGCGCACGCTGCGCCGGGGCTCGGTCGTTCAGGATGAGAGCGCGGATATCCGGGTTTGTGCCATCCCACCCTTCGCCGGAAAAAAGGCGAAGGATGGGGCACCC
>PMYE01000173.1:0-318 GCA_003171315.1 Acidobacteriaceae bacterium | reverse complement strand
CCGGAGATGAGCGGAAAGGCATGCACCGAAACGGGAGACGGTGGAACGCCGACGAACCAAAGGGTTCCATTGGGGCGGAGGGCCTGGAGGAGTGTTCCCCAGTCCTGATCGGCGTTGACGGTGGTGAGGATGAAGTCGAGGGAGCCGGCCACTTCTTTCAGGGCTTTGGTTTCGCGGCTGTTGACGAAGTGATGGGCGCCGAGCGCGCGGGCTTCAGTTTCCTTGGCGACGGAGGTGGAAAAGGCGGTGACCTGAGCGCCGAAGACGCGGGCGAACTGAATGGCGAGGTGGCCGAGGCCGCCAATGCCGACGATGCCG
>PMYE01000024.1 GCA_003171315.1 Acidobacteriaceae bacterium | reverse complement strand
TATCTATTTACGGATAAGCTCTAAATCCGGAAGTTTGCTCCAGTCAACCAAGGCACCCCATTCGCGCGCTTGCGCGAAGCAGCGCACAATCAATCGTCCATGAATAGAATCGTCGACCTTTCAAAAAAACGCGATAACGCTTTTGTAGGACCCCTGTGAAAATCGGTACGCACTTTGGTAACAGTACAAAGGCATTTTCGCACGTGAGAGATTCTACGGCAGTTCTCCTGCAACTACGAGCTATTTCGGACAGAATCCAAGGCGGCTTTTTCTCGATGAAAAAGCCACATAGCGATTGTGCCTTGGTCACCACCTGCAGGAAACCTGCTATAGAGCGCGACCGAGAGCGAAAGAGGCCGTGAAGCGTTTGTGTATGTTTGACGCATCCGCGCAGGCATGGTTTGTTCACGAGGCGCTAATTTTTCGAAAAATAAGCGGACGGAGCGTGCAACGGAATGCGAAACGCTGTCCGGCGCATGGCATAGCCGATGTAAAGCGGCACCACTCTAATGAGAAAGCCGGATGCTGCCGATAATAAACACTGCCCGCTGCACACGGAATCTTTCAGCGAATTCTTACCTACGAGGAGCCAATGATCTCGCTAAAGCAGTATTTGGATTCGTCACAGAGGGAGCCAGTCACACGGACCGAGCTACGCGAAGGGGACCTGCTCCCGGCGGTTTTAGAGGCGTATGGCTCGGCGTTGCTGGAGATGGGCAATTGCAGCCTGGATGTCTGTCCCGGTATGGGAGCCGGCCTGAAGCGGGATCTGGTTGGGCTGAAGTCGGGACTGTCCGCCGGAATGAGCTTCGAGGCGCTGGGGGCGACCGGCTCGGGCGTGCGGGAGCATTTGCGGTCCTGGGGAAGCGGTACCGCCCGGCATTATCAGAAGAAGGCCTGCGAAGTGAAGGAGATGTTGCTCATGATGGCGCGGACGGCTGAGTCTGTGAGCGCCCGTGATGAGCGCTGCGCCGGCCAGATGGGCCAGGTAACGGATCGTCTGAAAGCCATCGCCAGCCTGGAAGACCTGACGGAGATTCGCGCCTCGATCGAGACCAGCGCGGCAGTGTTGAAGACATCGATCGAGCGGATGACGGCAGAAGGCAAGGCGGTCCTGGATCAACTCCGGCAACAGGTGGCGAATTATCAAACCAAGCTAGAGGAGGCCGAAGAGATGGCCTCGCGCGACGCGTTGACGGGGCTGGGCAGCCGCCTGTACGCGGAGGGCCAGATCGAGAAGCGGGTGGCATCCGGCGCGCCCTTTTGCGTCGTAGTGATCGATATCGACGGCTTCAAGAAGGTGAACGACTGTCATGGGCACCTGACCGGCGACGAGGTACTGAAGCAATTTGGCGCCGAGTTGCGATCCGCCTGCCGCGCGACGGATGCGATCTGCAGATGGGGCGGCGACGAATTCATTCTCCTGTTCGATTGCGGACTCGTGGAGGCAGAGGCGCAGATGGAGCGGCTGCGGAAGTGGATCTGCGGCAATTACGACGTGCACGGCAGGGCGGGCGCGATCAAGCTAAGAGTGGAGGCGTCGATGGGGCTGGCGGCGCACGTGGCCGGCGAAGAGATGAAGGATCTAGTCGCGCGGGCCGACGCGGCGATGTATGAGGAGAAAGCGGCTTCGCGCGCCAAAGTGGCTTGACGGGACCGGCGCCGCGCCGGGAGCCGGGAATTTGCGAGGGGCTCGACCCACGAGGTTCACGGGCCCGCCGGTTTTCTGTGTCCGCTGTCACAGAGCAACGTTCGCTCACCCTTAGCAGGACGCCGGTTACGCCCGGACCCGATTCTGGAATCGTCTCTCTATCTTTTCTCATTCCAACCTTGAGTTCCTTTGTTCTTCGCGAGAAGGTGGAGGCATACTTCGCTCGCCGCACATCTGTTGGGCGGCCGGTAGGGAGCGCAGCCCGAAGCGGCAAACGCCGCGGATCGAGGGCGCGGAGCGATGGAAAGGTTCTCATGAGATTACTCATTGCCGAAGACGACCAGGCACTGGGGCAGTTCCTGAGCCGCGGTCTGGAGGCCGACGGTCATCGCGTACGCCTGGCCTACGATGGCGGCGCGGCCGTCGAGGCATTTCGCCAGGAGAGGCCCGATCTGACCATTCTCGACCTGAACATGCCGGTAAAGGATGGCGAGCAAGTGCTCGAGGAAGTTCGCTTGCTCGATGCGGATCTGCCGGTGCTGGTGCTCACCGGGAGGCAGGAGGTGGACGCGCGCGTGCGTTGTTTGGACCGCGGCGCCGACGATCTGATGACCAAGCCCTTCAGCTTGCACGAACTGCGCGCGCGCTGCCGGGCGCTGCTGCGGCGCAAGCGGGAGACGCGCCTGCAGTTGCGCGCCGGAGACCTGGAGCTGGATCGCCTGGACCACACGGCGCGGCGCGGCGGACGGCTGATCGTTTTGACCAACAAGGAATTCGCTTTGCTGGAGCACCTTCTGCTCAACCGCGGGGAGTGCATCTCGCGGGTCGAGCTGCTGGACTCGGTGTGGAATCTGGAGCCGGCGCAGACCACCAACATCGTCGATGTGTACATCAACTATCTCCGCCGCAAACTGGAGGATCCGCCGCCGGGCCGCCTGATCCACACCGTGCGCGGGCGAGGCTACATGGTGCCCTCGGAGGCGGAACTTGCTCCTGCAGCGCCCCTAGGTGTCCACGCATCTCCGATTCCTTCGCCTTCGGCTCCTCCGGCGGCCGCTGCGAGCTAAAGCTCCTTCTGTGACCCCGGCATCGATTCGTTTGTAACGCTATGAGGAGATCTTTCATGCAGCCTTTTCCGGTTCCCGTTCTTCCCACCCATCCTCGCCTCCGGCCGCGCACCGCGCTGGTGACCAGCTCGGATCGCAGCTTCCGGCAACGCCTCGCGCAGGTGCTCGCCGGCTTGCGCTGGCAAGTGCGGGAGGCAGAAGGCGGCGCGCAGGCGTGGGCGCAGGCCGAAGCTTGTCCTCCCGAGGCGGTAATCATCGATTCCTGGCTGCCGGATCTCGATCTGACCGAGTTCCTGAGCGACTTCAAAGAATCCTTTCCCGAAGCCGATCTGGTGACTACGGCGGGATCGGCTGCCGGGGAAAGCCCGCGAGGGCCCTACCGGCAAGAGCTTCTCTACGCGCTGCGCTGCAGCCAGGAGAGCGACACCGCGGCGTGGAACGCGGCTCCGGCAATGAGCACCGCACGGGCTGCGGCGGAACTGCAGAGGACGCTGCGGCCAGCGGAGCCTTCCGCCACCATCCCGCCGGCACCTTCGCGCGCGGCGGCGCCGATTGCCGGGAGCACGCCGGCAGGCGCACAAAAAACCGTGCCCATCCGGGCCGGCCTTTACGTTCCCGGAGCCGAACCGGCCTCTGCGGAACGTCTGCCGGAGCTGGTCGGCAACGCTCCCTGCATGCTCGAGGTCAGCCGCCGCGTGCGTCTTGTGGCTTCGCGCATGACGCCGGTGCTGATTGAAGGGCCGACGGGTTCGGGCAAGGAACTGGTGGCCGAAGCCCTGCATCGTCTGTCGACGCGCAACCGCAAACCGTTTGTGGCCATCAACTGCGCGGCCATTCCCGAGGCACTGCTGGAAGCCGAACTCTTCGGGCATACGCGCGGGGCGTTCACCGGCGCCGTGCAGGGCCGTACCGGACGCATCGAGGCCGCCGATGGAGGCACGCTGTTTCTGGACGAGATCGGCGAGATGCCGCTGGGGTTGCAATCGAAGCTCCTGCGCTTTGTGGAGTGCGGGGAACTGCAGCGGGTGGGGGATAACGAGACCGTCAAAGTCGATGTGCGCATTCTTGCCGCTACGCATCGGCCGCTCGCCGCGCACGCGCTGTCCGGAACGTTCCGCTCCGATCTCTATTACCGCTTGGCAGTCTTTCTCATCCGCACGCCGGCGCTGGCCGGGCACGCCCAGGATCTGCCGCTGCTGATCGGGCACTTCCTCGAGAAGATGGGCCGGGATACGCCCGTAAAACGCGTCGACGAAGGCGCGCTGGCGAAGCTGACGGCTCACGATTGGCCGGGCAACGTCCGCGAGTTGGAGCATGTCTTGGAGCGCGGCGTCATTCTCGCCGGAGAGAACCCCCTGTTGACTGCACAGGAGATTGACTTCGGCACGACGGTGAACTGAGAGCTGCGCAAGGAGGACCAGAGCGGCGCCGCCCGGGGAACAGCGCACAAGGAAGGCGAACCCATGCAGGGCGAAGGCCGGGAGGAACAACATGAGCATGGAAATCGAAACGCGGCTGAGCGACCAGATTGCCCGCTACCTGGACCTGGCCTCCGCCGAGGCCAAATTAACGGCCGCCAATATGGCTAACGTGGACACGCCCGGCTACCGCACCGTGGGGATGGACTTCAAGGCGGAGATGCGGGAGGCGCTGGACGATGCCGACCGGGGACGGGGAGCGCGAAAAGCGCGTGTTTCCGACGTCGACGGGCTGATTGCGCGCCCCGACGGAAACAACGTCTCCATTGACCGCGAGAGCCTGCACCTGGCCGAGGCGCAACTGAAGTTCAAGACCGGCGTGGCCTTGCTGCGTCAAGAGTACCAGCGTGTGATGGACGCCATCCACGCCGACAAGTGAGAAGACAGGGAACAGAGATTAGGGAGTAGGGAACAGGAAAAGCAAAGACAAGAGGAAGAACCAGAGCAGACGCAGGCCGGGAGGTTGATCGATGAACCTGTTTGAATTGATGGAGACCTCGGGCAGCGCCATGGAGGCCGAGCGGATGCGCGCCGAGGTGGTGGCGGCCAACATGGCCAACGCCGAGACTACGCGTACCGCGCAAGGGGGACCCTATCGCCGCCAGGAGGTCGTTTTTGCCGCCGGCCGGGGCGATCCGGATTTCCTCGATTCCATGACGTCGGCCACGGAGAACGCTGGGGCAGGGACGATGGCTTCCGCCGCATTGCCCACGCTCGGATTGCCGGATGGAACGGCAGTGGCGTCGGGAGTGCACATCGCGCAGGTTGTCCAGGATCCCTCGCCTCCGCTCAAACGCTACGATCCCGGCCATCCCGACGCGGGACCGGATGGCTACGTCGCCTATCCCGACATTAATCCGCTTACAGAAATGGTGGACCTGATGGGGGCGACGCGTGCATATGAGCTCAACGGCTCTGCCGTGCAGGCCGAGAAGGGGATGATCGCGTCGGCGCTCGAGATCGCCAAGTCGTGAAAACAGCGGGGAACAGGGCATAGCAAGAGTGAGCGGAATGGAGGCCCAGGAAGATGTTGATTGCGACCAATGCCGTCGGCTTGGCTTCGGGGGCCGGCACGTCCAGCGCCGGAGCCACGAGCCTGCTTAAGGCAGGCGGAGAGCAGGCAGCTTCTCCGGGTCCATTCGCCGATCTGATCACGGATGCAGTGGGGCAGGTGAACCAACTGGAGAAGCAGGCCAGCGCGGCGGTTACCGGCCTGATGACCGGCTCGGGCGTGGATGTGCACCAGGCGATGATCGCCACCGAAAAGGCGGACATGGCCTTCGAACTGGCGCTTGCGGTGCGCAACAAGGCGGTGCAGGCCTACCAGAGCGTGATGGGGATGCAGTTCTAGCTGCCGGCTACCGGTTCCAGGCGGATCGAGCAAGAAGGCAGCCTAACGGCTCATCGCCCGAGAGGCTGGAGATGGAAGGCAGGAGCAGGAAGGCAGGAGCGGACGGCGAAGCAGAGCAGCCATGGCCATAGGGACACAGTTGGAGAAGAGCCCACCGGCAGCGCCCGGAAGAGTGCAGTTGGGCGGCAAGTGGTCCGGGTTGTGGGGGATGGTCCGGGTCCGTTGGGCGCAGATGGCTCCCGCGCAGCGCGGCTGGGTGGTGGTGAGCGCGTTGCTGCTGATCGCGCTGGTTGGCGGGCTGACGTGGTACGCGCTCAGCCCCGACTGGCGCACGCTCTACGTCAATCTTGAACCTGACGACGCGCGCCAGATCGGCCAGATTCTGGCCCAGGCGCAGATTTCGTTTGAGCCGACCGCCGATGGCGCGGGAATCCTGGTTCCGGCCGCGCAATTGGACAAAGCGCGCCTGGCGACCGCGGCCAAGGGCGGCGTGAAGAGCGGACGGCTGGGCTTTGAGATTTTCGACAAACCGAACTGGGTGGGATCGGAGTTC
Source organism: Acidobacteriaceae bacterium (assembly GCA_003171315.1). Taxonomy (GTDB): domain Bacteria; phylum Acidobacteriota; class Terriglobia; order Terriglobales; family Acidobacteriaceae; genus Telmatobacter. The sequence goes on along the minus strand of PMYE01000024.1, from coordinate 27,588 downwards.
GACGAGCAGGTGAACTATCAGCGGGCGCTTGAGGGCGAGCTCGAACGCACCGTAAGCACACTTTCCGACGTCGCCTCGGCGCGCGTACACCTGGTATTGCCGCACGATTCGCTTTTTCGCGACGCGGAGCGGCCGGCGAAGGCCTCGGTCGTGCTGAAACTGCGTCATCGCTCGCTGGCCGAGGGCGAGCCGGAGGCGATTCGCAATCTTGTGGCTTCGGCCGTCGATGGCTTGACGCCGGACCACGTGGTGCTGGTGGACGCGGCCGGGAACCTCCCGCTGGGTCCGAAGACCGCCGACGCCATGCAGTTGAGCGCCGAGCAGGCCCTCGAGGACAAGCTTGTGGCTACGCTCGAGCCGGTGACCGGCGTGGGCAATGTGCGCGCCTCCGTGACCCTCGGCTACGACGCAACGGCCACCGAGGAGACGCAGGAGAACTACGATCCGGACAAGACGGCGACGCTCTCGATGCAGCGCACCGAGCAGTCCAGCGGCGCCCAGCCCGTGGCGGCGGGAGTTCCCGGCACGGCCTCGAATGCGCCCAACACACAGGCGCTGCCCGTATATCCCCACGAGACCGCCTCTCCGCAAACCGCCAAGAGCGAGTCCAGCACCTACGGTGTTTCGAAGACGGTGCGGCACATGGTGGAGAATCCCGGGAGAGTGCGGCGGATGACCGCGGCCATCGTGGTCAACGACCGTGAGATCCAGCCGGCGACGAAAAACCATGCGGCAGCCTGGCAGCCGCGTTCGGCCGACGAGCTGCGCAACCTGACCGCGCTGGCCCAGGCGGCAGTAGGCTTCGACGCATCGCGCGGCGATCTTGTGACGGTCCAGGATCTGGCCTTCGACGACAACCGCCCGCAACCGCCTGCCGCCGTTCCCGAACAGGTGTTGCAGGCCGCGGAGAACTCACCGGAGCTGGTGAAGTACGCCGCGCTGCTGATGGGCCTGTTGCTGGTGGTGGCCTTCGCCGTGCGGCCCGCCATTCGTCATGCCGGCGCTGCATTGGCGGCGCGCGGACCGGCGAGAATGGCCGGCAAGGAGTTGGCCGGGGCAGAAATGGCGTCGCCGGGGACGTTAAGCCCTCCCGAATCCGCGCCGCCGGATCCGGAACGGTTGCGGAACCAGGAGATCTTCGAGCAAGTGACCACGCACCTTAAGCGCGAGCCGACGCAGAGCTCGCGGTTGTTGCAGAGCTGGATTCACTCGGACTAGGGGCTGAGGACAGGTCTTGGGGCAGAAAGGAACTCGCCTTGGCGGAGCAGGGAAACGAGAGTGGAGCAACGCGACACCGCCTGGCCGCCGGCCTATCCGGGGTACGGAAAGCTGCCATTCTGCTGGTTGCCGTGGGGGAGAATCTGGCCAAGGAAGTTCTGCGTGTTTTGCCCGAGGCGGATGTCCAGCAGCTCACCGAGGAACTGACCGATCTGCGCGGCGTCACGCCCGGGCTTACGGCCGAGGTGCTGGAAGAATTCTGGCAGCTTCTCGATACACAGAACTTCACGGTGCACGGAGGCATGGATTATGCTCATCGCGTGCTGATCGAGGCCTTCGGCAAACAGCGCGCCGAAGACATGATGGCTCTGATGCGGCGCTCGCAGGAGGCGGCGCAGGGCAATCTGGCCAAGCTACAGCGCTGCGACCCGCAGCAATTGGGCAAGCTGCTTGACTCCGAGCATCCGCAAACCATCGCTCTGGCGCTGGCGCATCTGGATCCGCGCAAGGCGTCGCAGGTGCTCGACAATTTAAGCGAAGAACATAAAGTGGTCGCGGTGCAGCGGCTCGCGGAGATGCGGCAGTTTTCGCCTGAAATGGCGCAGAAGGTGGCGCTGGTCCTGCACCGGCGGCTGGAGTCCGTGGGCGATACGGCGCGCCGCAGCTACTCCGGCTTCAAGGCCGTTGCCGATCTGTTGAACCGGCTGAATCCCGAAGAGTCGAAGAAGATTCTGGAAACCATCGAAGAAGGCCAGCCGGAGCTGGCGTTGAGCATCCGTAACCTGATGTTCACCTTCGACGATCTGCTCACTGTGCCCCCGGCGACGATCCGCGAGATTGTCTCCGGCGTGGACAAGAGGCAACTGGCGCTGGCTCTACGCGGCGCCAACGACGAGTTGCGCGCGCAGATCTTCAAGTCCATGAGCTCCCGGGCCGTAGAAATGCTCAAGGAGGACATGGAGGTCCTGGGGCCGGTGCGCTCGCGCGAGGTAGCGCAGGCGCAACAGGAGATTCTGAACCTGGCCCGTCGCCTGGAGTCCGAGGGCAAGGTCATCCTCAAGCTCGAAACCGGCGACGAAATGCTGGCGTGAGAAAGGCAGGGAGTAGGGAGTAGCCAATAGGGAGTAGGGAACAGGGCGAAGAGAGTTGCGGCGACCGAGAGAGGTCAGCGGAGAAACATCGCGCGGGAAGGGAAGTTTGCGACAAGCGGACGCAGCACGAGGCAAGGTCGCGGGCGGTCAGATCGAGGTGCTCGAGTATCCGGACTGCCCCGGTGCGCCTCCGCTTCCCGCTTGGGACGGTTGGGTTGAGGTAGAAGAAGCAGGCACGGTTGAGGCAGCTGAGGGAAGGGCCAAGAACATGCGCTCCGACGCAGCCGGCGCTGCGATGGACAAGAAATTGGCCGAAGACGTTCGCCGGTCGTTCGAAGCCGGGCGCGATCGTGGGCGCGAGGAGGGACGCCATGCGGAGCGCGGGGTGCAGGCCGAGGCCTTGGCCGAGGAGCAGGAGCGCCACAAGCGGCAACTGGCCGCGCTCGTCGAGCGTTTTCAAGGGGAGCGCGACCGATATCTGCACGCGGTGGAGCAGGAGGTAGTGAAGCTGGCGCTGGCTGTGGCCGCGCGCATTCTGCGCCGCGAGGCGCAAATGGATCCGCTGCTGCTGACGGGCGCGGTGCGGGTCGCGCTGGGCCAGTTGGCAGCGTCGTCTGAGGTGCGGCTGCGCGTTCCCCCCGCGGAACTGGAATTGTGGACAGAGGCGATCGCGCTCTTGCCCAATCTGACGATGAAGCCCTTGGTGGTGGCGGGCGAGGGAATGCACCTGGGCGACTGCACGATCGAGAGCAAGGCGGGAACGGCCGATCTGGGAGTGCGCGCGCAACTGGGAGAGATCGAACGCGGATTCTTCGACCGCATCGCCGCCAGTGCGCGGGAAGTTTTCGCCGCGCAGGGTGCGGAAGCAGGCGAGGCGCAGCCGTGATGCCCCTGCTGGAACGTTATTTTGTTCGCCTGGAGCGCGGGCAACCCTGGCGCTGGCGCGGCCGCGTCCTCGAGTCTTTGGGGCAGACGATCGAGTCGGCCGGTCCGCCGGCCTCGGTGGGCGAGTGTTGCGAGATTCAGGACCAGACGGGCCGGACACATGCGGCCGAAGCGATCGGATTTCGTGGGTCGAATGTGTTGTTGATGCCGGTCGAGGTAGCGGAAGGCATTCGCTTTGGCAACCCGGTGTGGTCGCTGGGGAGGCCGCCGGAGATCGAAGTCGGACCGGCGCTGATGGGCCGGGTACTGAACGCGACAGGGATGCCAATCGACGGAGGGTGTTTGCCGGCAGCCGGAAAGGCGTTGCCGCTCGACGGAGCGGTACGCTCGCCGCTGGACCGCGTGCCGATTCGTGAGCCGCTGGGCACCGGCATCCGCGCCATCGACGCGTTGCTCACCGTGGGCCGCGGCCAGAGAGTGGGCATCTTCGGCGGTTCGGGCGTGGGAAAAAGCACGCTGGTCGGCATGATGACACGGAACACCGAGGCTGAAGTGACGGTGGTGGGCCTGGTAGGGGAACGCGGGCGCGAGGTGGGAGAGTTCCTGCGCGATTCTTTGGGCGCCGAAGGGCAGGCGCGCGCGGTGGTTGTGGTATCCACCTCGGACGAGTCGCCGCTGAAGCGGATGCGGGCAGCGCTGGCCGCCACAACGGTGGCCGAGTTCTTCGCCGCGCAGGGGAAACACGTACTGCTGGTGCTCGATTCGCTGACCCGGTTCGCCATGGCCGCGCGCGAGATCGGCCTCGCGGCCGGGGAGCCGCCCACGGCCAAGGGGTATACGCCATCGGTGTTTTCCCGGCTGGCGCGGCTCGTGGAGCGCGCCGGGCGCTTCCGCCGGGGTTCGATCACGGCTTTCTATTCCGTGTTGATGGAAGGAGACGATCAACAGGACCCGCTGGTGGACGCGGTCCGCTCGCTGCTCGACGGCCACATCGTTCTTTCGCGCGCGCTGGCGGCGGAGGGATGGTATCCGCCGATCGAAGTGCTGGACTCGATCAGCCGGCTGATGCCCGCAGTGGCGGGGCAGGAACATCGCGAGCAGGCCGCGCTGGTGCGCAAACTGATGGCGGCCTACGCCCGCTCGGAGGATCTTGTGCGCATCGGCGCCTATAAACCAGGCGCCGACCCGGATCTGGACCGCGCCCTGCGCGCCCGAGAAGCGATCCGCGCGTTCCTCATGCAGGAAGCTCACGAACAAGCCCCCCTTGCCTATGCCTTGAAGCGGCTTGCCGCCCTGGCCGCGGAGGTATGACGGGTGGCTCTACCGCGCGCCATGCGGCGCTTATTGCGGATCCGGGGGATGGAGGAGGAACAGCGCCAGGCGGCGCTGGAGTCGGCGCGGGGCGATCTCAGCCGCCTGGAAGTGGCGCTGGCCGTAGCCAGGGAACGCGAGCGCCGCGGACGGCGGCTGGTGGCAGCCAGCGCGGAGACGGGCGAGCTCGTGGACCGGGTCGCCGGCCTGGAAGAGATGCGCGCGGCGCGGCGCCATGCTGCGGCGCTTACGCCGAGGATCGCGGAGGCGGAGATGGCCGTGACCGCGCGGCGGCGCGAGTTCCTCGCCAAGAGGGTCGAACGACGGCAGGTGGAGAGCCTGATTCAGAAGGCCGAACTCAAGGAGACCGTCCAGGCCGGCCGGCGCGCGCAAGGCGAGCTTGACGGGTGGTTTCTGAGCCGAGCGCGGCGGCGCGGCGGCGCGAACGGCGGAGCCTGAGAATGGCCACGCCGAGGCCGGCTCAGGGAGCCTGCGGAAGCTCGGCAAGAACTTGAGCGGAAATCCGTAACGCCGGGAAAGACTTTCCTGAATTGGGCAGACCCGTCCCAAACCTGACAATCTTCTAACCCCATTCAGCGTTCTTTGGTACGGCGGCTGCATTTCGCTGTTCTATGACAGTTGCCGCAGGCATCGAGGTTGGCGCAGCGATCGACGCAGGAGGATGTGGGAGCGCAGGCGCTGGAGCGGGGTCAAGCCGGGCGGCATTCGCACTCGGCAAGGGGACGAGTAAGGGTTTGCCGGGCACGGCGAACGCAAGCGCAACAGGGTCCTCTGTTCCCAGTAGCGAAAGCTTTCGTTCGAGTTGGCAGTCGATGCTGCGCGTAGGGGGCTCCGTGCCGGACGCACGCAGCAGCTCAGCCGACAACGGTACGGGCACAGCAGGCGGGATTGTCAGGGTAAACACGGCGGATGAACGCGGTGGCGTGGAGGACGCGCCGTCATCGATCTCTGGCGCCGGCGCCAATACCGATGCGGAGATGGTTCCGCAATTTCCGCGGCCGGCAGACCCGGGCAAGGAGTCTGTGGCCAGCGCTATGCACCGGCAGGCCAACTCACAGAGCATCCTCCCGCTTAGCACCGCTGCAAGAGCGCCGCAGATTGCAATCTTGGCCAAGGGCGCCGGAATGGCGGCGAGCGCGCAGCCCATGGAAACATCTGTCACAACGAACCCAACAAATGGCTCAAGCGCAGCGCGCGGCGCCAGGAGCGAGAAGCGGGATAGCGCCGCAAAGGGCACGAGGGCGGAGCAGCAGGTTGCATCGGCGGAAAACGGAGTGCTTGCGATGCAGGTGAATCTGCCCGGCAACCCGGCGGCAGCAGTGCAGGCTCCGGTCTTGCCAAAAGAGGAACAGGCCGCACCAAAAACCGGCATTGCGGATCCCGTGGGCAGCGCGGCTTCGGAGCGGACGGGTAACGCACATGCAGCAGAGCCGCAAGGAACCGAGGCGGGGAGCGGGGAAGCGTTTTTGAGGGGGACAGAGGCGGCGCCAACCGGCGTCACTGCGCAAACAAGCAGCAGGAACCCGGTGAGCACGACCAAAAACGAGCTGCAGGACAACGAGACGAGCGAAGTGACGGCGCCACTCTGGAGCGAATCGGAAAAGTTTTCTACGGAACCGCAGCCGGTATCGCTGACGGCGGCGGGGATTTTGTCCGAAGAGCCGCAGGGACGGGGTTTGGGCCAGCGCAGCGCAGAGAAGGGAAGCAGCGTAGTTGCGGAAGTTGCCACGCCGGCCGCACAGAACCCGGCATATCGGGACATCGGGGGGATACATTCCGCCGCTGTGCGTGCCGCAAACGCAGATGCAGGCGTGGACAAATCGCGCTTGGAGAGCGGAGAGCAGCCCACGCAACAGAACCTGGCGCAGCCAGCGCATGGGGTCGCCGCTGTCGAGGCGGTTTCGTCAACATCGCACCCCGTGGTTGCGCCGCCATCCGGCGCGGCCGCGGACGCATCGGCTTGGGTACGCAATCCGGTGGTTGCTCACGAGGTACTGAGCGCCACCTCATCGGTAGCTGCTGGTGCAACGGGAACTCAGGATATAACGGCGCGAGAGGCCATCGCCTCTCTCGATGCGGCGCCTGCGGTGGGAACGCCAAACTGGCTACATGCCGCAAGCCGGCAGGCCGAGGCAGGATTTCAGGATCCGGCTCTGGGCTGGGTAGGCGTGCGCGCGGATTTGAACGGAGGCATCGTCCACGCGACGGTTGTGACCAGTTCGTCTGAGGCGGCGCAGGCCCTGAGCGGGCACTTGCCAGGATTGAGCTCTTACCTGACGGAACAGCAAACGCCGGTAGCGACGCTGACGGTTACCACTTCCGGCGGAAGCGGGTTGGAAGCGGGCGTGGACCAAAGCATGCAGCAGAGCGCGGGGCAGAACGCAGAGCAGGGCGACGCGGCAGGTTCGCAGCAGGACTCGAGCGCGCCGGCATCGGCTTTGCCGCTGAGCCCGGCGATACAGAGCAGTGGATTCGACATGGCCGTTCACGTGGGCGAAGGGCGGGGTAAGTACATTTCCGTGATGGCCTGAGCCGGCCGCCGGCCAAAAAGGGGCCAGCGCGAAGAAGGGACAGGCCACAGTTCAAAGGCAGATGCGGGAGAGGGTGGCGTAGCAGTAGAGCAGAAAGGGGAGATGGCAGTGGCGACAGAAATCTTCAATCATGCGGTGGCGGCGGGGCAGGCGCTGACGGGGTTGTCCGCAGCGACGATGGACAGTTCCACGACAGGCGCCAGCGGTACAAGCAATTCGAGCGGTGCGGGCAGCAATTCGGCCACCATTTCGGCCAACGACTTTCTCACGCTGCTGGTGACCGAACTGCAGAACCAGGATCCGACGGCGAACACCGATCCCAACGAGTACATCAACCAGCTGGTGAACGTAAACAGCCTGGAGCAACTGATNNCGCAGGTAGCGGGGACGCCGTCTGGGCTCATCGGCGCGAACTTGGCAACCGGGACGCCGAGCGCCTCCTCACATGTTGCGGGAGTGCCGGCGGCGGCTCGATCGAATGCTGCGACAGGTAGCCCGGCAACAACGCAGGCTCCGGCAGCTCGACATGCGCCAGGCAATCTCGGCGTGCCTGGGGTCAGTCCCGCGGCGCGGCGCGTGGGACACGCATTGGACGGACGAACCCATTCCAAGCCGGTCAAAGGCGGCGCAATTCCTCTGCAATAACGCAGGCCCACCTGCCGGCCACGACGGCCCGCACAACCGCATGAAAGATGAGAAGGAGATGGATCATGGCAAGTTTCTCAATTCCGCTTACCGGGCTCGAAGCCGATTCGACAGCGTTGAACACCGTTGCGAACGATCTCTCGAACATGAACACCACGGCCTTTAAGGCGCAGACGACCGACTTTTCCGACTTGTTCTACCAGCAGATCGGCTCGACCGGTTCCGGCGATCCGATTCAGGTGGGCGCCGGCGTGAAGGTGGCCTCGAATGAGATTGCGTTTACGCAAGGCTCCATCAACTCCACCGGGAACTCAACCGATGTGGCCTTGAACGGGAGCGGGTTCTTTGTGGTCGGCAACGGCGCAGGAGGCTACGAATACACCCGTGCCGGCAATTTCTCGCTGGACTCTGCCGGGAACCTTGTGACCTCGAACGGCTTGAACGCGATGGGTTATCCGGCAGTCAATGGCGTGGTGAATACCAATGCGCCACTGGCCGCGATCAACATTCCCGTGGGCCAGGTGCAGGAACCGCAGGCCACGACCACACTGAGCATGACGGCCAATCTGGATTGCGCAACGGCGGCGGGAACGCAGTTTCCGGCGCAGATCACGGTGTACGACTCTCTGGGCGAACCGCATGTGGCGACGGTTACGTTTGAGCCGGGCGCGGTCGCGAATACGTGGACGTATTCGGTTGCGTTGCCGGCTGGAGATTATTCAGTGGCCGGCGGTGATGTAGTGCCCGCGGCGATCACCGGAACGATGACATTTGACCCCAACGGCAATTTGACCACAATCACTCCGGGGGGCGGAGCCGCGGAGACGGTGGGAACGGCGGTAGGCGATTTCTCGTCCATCGATCTCAATTTCAATCCGGCTGCGGCCAACGTGCTGGCCGACGGGGCGGCGGGGTTGGACATACAGTGGAACCTGCTGGGCGCGAGCGGCACGCCTAATATCAGCCAGGTAGACACGGCATCCGCGGTTTCAGCAACCACGCAGAACGGCTATACCAGCGGGCAGTACCAGAGCTTCACGATCAACTCCGATGGGACGGTCACGTCCAGCTATTCCAACGGCCAGACGCAGAACGTGGGACAACTGGCGCTGGCGAACGTGGCCAATCTTCAGGGCCTGTCGCTGCTGGGCGACGGCGACTATGCCACTACGCTGGCCAGCGGAACGGCCATAGTAGGAACGTCGGGCGAATCGGGCTTGGCCACGATGCAGGACGACGCGCTCGAGGCATCGAACGTCAACATTTCGACGGAGTTCTCCAATTTGATCGTCGCGCAGCGCGCGTTCGAGGCCAATGCCAAGTCGGTGACCACCTTCGACCAGGTCACGCAGGACACCATCAATATGGTTCACTAACCTGTGGGCGAACTCATCAGCTACGGGGCGGCCTTTGGGCCGCCCTCAGCTTTTTGGAGGATGAACTTCAATGAACAGCCCTTTACCCTCAGCGAGTACAGTCCCGTTCTCATTCAGGATGCGCGCTTCGGCCCAATGCTTGCGATGTTCGCTGCGGACGACTCGGCCTTCGAGACGAAGCGGCATGCCGCTCGGAACGGGGCGGAGGTATTCGATCTCCATCTTGCGCGTCATCGACGCCCCAGCCTGAGCGCGCACAGCCTTGCTCATCGCCTCATCGAGTAGTGTGGCGATGATACCTCCATGCAGATAACCGGGATGGCCGTCGAAGGCATTGGGGACGGCGGGGAGGCTCACGACGGAGCCGTCGGGCGCGAGGAAGAATTCGAGACGTAGTCCGGTTGCATTGGCCTCTCCGCAGCCGAAGCAGCGGTTGTGGGCCGAGTGGGCAAAGGGCGTGAGGTGCTCGTTCGAGGTACGCGCCATACGATCAGCATACTTGGCTGGCGCTGCGCGGCGTGCCGGGAAACCGCTGTGATTTCGGGCTTGTAGCGCGGCGACTTGACCGCGCTCGGCACGTCCGCTCAGACTGAAGATGCGGATCCCAGTAGGACGTCCGTTGAATCCGGTAGTCGGGTAAGGCCTCCCGGAGGATTTCCCCATTTCAAACCGCCAAACCCTTAACGATTGCGCCAAGCGCCAGAGAGCGACTTGGCGCAGGAGCATATGGGCTGCTCTTGGCGCAGGAATCGCACTTTGCCCTGGAATTGGAGCGGTTGGCTGCCGCTCGGCGCTGAAGCTGACGCCGCAGCAGGCAGAGGGCAAGCATTTGTACGACGCAGGTTGCGCTCACTGCCACGAGGAGAACGATCTGCACCTGAAGAAGGTTCCGCCGAATCTGCATGGTCTCTTCAGCCGGAGCACATTGCCGGACGGCGAGCCGGCGACGGATGCCAAGGTAGAGCACGTGCTGGCAACAGGCAAGGGAATGATGCCGCCGTTTGTCTGGCAATTGACCAGGGAACAGATGGACGCGCTGGTGGCCTATCTGCACACGGGAATGCGTGACGAGTCGAATCCGCAGTGAGATTGGTGAAGAGGAGGGAAGGCCGTCTATTCCAGCGTCATTCACCTTATACTGAGGAGGTCTATGGCAACCGACAAAACATTTTATTTGGAGACCTTCGGCTGCCAGATGAATGCCCATGACTCCGAGAAGGTGATTGGAACACTGCGCCAACAGGGATACCGGCAGGTGGAGTCGGAGGAAGACGCCGGGCTGATCCTCTACAACACCTGTTCCATCCGCGACAAGGCGGAGCAGAAGGTCTTTCATCGCCTGAACGATTACAAGAAGCTGCACAAGGAAGGGAAGCGCTTTGGCGTTCTGGGCTGCGTGGCGCAGCAGGAGGGGGAAAAAATCTTCGAGCGGGCGCCGTTTGTATCCCTGGTCTCGGGCTCGGCCTCGTACCGCAAGCTGCCGGAGATGCTCACGCGCCTGGAGGCGGGCGAAAGCCATATCACCGGCCTCGACGACCGGCAGACCGATGAGACCTTCGAGACGGAGTTCACGGCGCGGCAGAATCCCTACCGCGGCTATATCACCATCATCGAGGGGTGTGACAAGTTCTGTTCGTACTGCGTGGTGCCGTACACGCGCGGCAAAGAGCGCAGCCGCGCCTCGTCCTCGGTGCTGAAAGAAGCCCGGAGGATCGCCGACCTGGGCTACACCGAGATCCAGCTTCTAGGACAAAACGTGAACAGCTACCGTGATCCGGAAGGGAAGTGCTCGTTCGCGGAGCTGCTGGCCGCGGTAGGTGAGGCGCCTGGTATCCGGCGCGTGCGCTTCATGACGAGCCATCCCAGGGACTTTACGCGGGATATTGTGGAAGCGATCGACCGGGTGCCGGCGCTGTGCGATCACATTCATCTTCCTGTGCAGTCGGGCTCGGCCAGGGTGCTGGGAAGGATGGCGCGGGAGTACACGCCGGAGTGGTACCTGGAACGGATCGGATGGATCAAGGCGACCCGGCGGAAGATTTCGATTTCGACCGACATCATTGTCGGCTTTCCCGGTGAGAGTGCGCAGGATTTTATCCAGACCATGGATCTGCTGGCTGAGGTCGAGTACGACTGCGTCTTCGCGTTCAAATACTCGGCGCGGCCGAATACGCCGGCGCTGAGCATGGTCGATACTGTGCCTGAAGCCGAGAAGACGACCCGGCTTCAAGCACTGCTTGAGCGGCAAAGGGAGATTCAGAGGATCAATTATTCCAAGCAGATAGGAGAGATAGTTGAGGTAATGGTAGAGGGCGTGAATCCAGCGCGCGGACAAATCGCAGGCCGCAGCAGCCAGAACAAGCCGGTAAACTTTGTCTGGACCCAGCCCATTGCTCCGGCACCGGGGAGTTACGTGCGCGTCAAGATCACGGGGGCGTATCCTAACAGCTTGCTTGGTCAGGCCGTCTAACAACAACGCAGAGGTTCAGAAAGAGGGAACGGATGGATATCGAAGTGCGAATTCGGGGCCTCATGATGGATCCCTCCACAAACATGCCGATCGTGGTTCTAAAGGATGTGGGATCGGATGCGGTGATGCCGATCTGGGTGGGGATCTTCGAGGCGAATGCCATTGCGCTGGAGATCGAAAAGATGACAGCCGCACGCCCAATGACGCACGACTTGACCAGAAACCTAGTGCGTCACTTAAATGGAGAACTGGAACGAATAGTTATTACAGAGCTTAAAGACGATACATTCTATGCCGTTCTATGGCTCCGGCAGGGGAACGAACTGGTGGCCGTCGATGCCCGGCCTTCGGATGCCATCGCGCTGGCGCTACGCGCCGACTGCCCGATTTATGTGGCGGAGAAGGTGCTGGAGAGCGCCAAACTGAGCACCAGCGGCCCGCCCGAAGGTCCCACGGCGGAACAGCTACGCGGATGGCTCGAGGGATTGAACGACGAAGACCTGGGCCGCTACAAAATGTAATCGAGCCAAAGTTCCCAAAATTGAGCGGCTGCCTTGACCAAGGCAGGAGCGTGCTTGCGCGCATCGGTGCGGAGTTGCTGGACGGGGATGCGTTTTATGCCGAGCTCGCAGGCGTGGCCGACATACCAGCGTTCAAGGCCGGATTCCGTCACTTCGGGGTGGAATTGCAGCGCCAAAGCGTAGTTTTCAATGGCAAAGGCTTGATTTTCGTAGAGATTCGTTTTGGCTAGGCGGAGAGCCCCGGCGGGAAGGTCGAAGGTGTCGCCGTGCCAGTGGAATAGATGGAGATCCTTGGCGAGGAGCGGGGCGAACCAGCTTGGCGCAGGCGCGGGTGCGGGTTGTGCATTGGGCGGCAGGAGCGGGAACCAGCCGATCTCAGCGCCGTGAGCGCCCGGATAGACTCGAGCACCTAACGCGGCAGCCATGAGTTGCGCTCCGAGGCAGATGCCAAGGGTGGGCTTGCGGGCCTTGAGGCGATGGCGGAGAGACTCGATCTCGCCGGCCAGAAACGGGTAGTCGCTGGAGTCGTACACGCCAATCGGTCCGCCCATGACAATGAGCAGGTCACAGCGCTCGGCGTCGGCGAGTGGAAACCGCGCGGTCGCGACATCGATGGTCTGGATGGCAAAGCCGCGCCGCTCGAGGCCAGGCTCAAGGGAACCGAGATCCTCGAAGGGAAGGTGGGAGAAGACGACGGCCTCAAGGGAGCTGGCGGGCATAGGGATAGAGTACGCGACCGGCGGCGGGCTTTAGTTAACAGAATATCTGTTATCGGACATACTCCATGTACTGGCTAAATGGTCGTAACGCCCTTGAGCAACAGTCGGAAGTGTGGTAGAACGAGGTTCACGTCTGGCTCCTCCACAACGATCATCGAATCATGTGCGGCGATGTCCCCAATAATCTTGGCGCTGTGCAGGTGGTCGATGCTTTCGCGCACGCTCTTGCTGAGGGTACAGATCTCCCGGCATTTGTTGAGCTTGTCTTTCAACCCAGTCTTGGTCTTCACGGCAGGGTCAACGGTATCGACCACGCGCTCGATGACAATGCGCATGAGCAAACCGCACGCGTTCCAGCAATGCGTCGTGTGACACCGGCGCAGCTCGTCTAGTAGCGTTGCTATCTTTTTGTCGGTGAAAGTGCGGCCCTTGAATTCGAAGGGCCCGTTGTCGGTGATAACAATAGGGGCTGGCTCCTTGCGCGCCGTACGAACTTCTTCGTCGATCTCCCGTTTGACTTCACGGTGAAGTTGATACTCGCCTTTGTCTGGCGGCAGCAGTTTTCCACCCCGGCCGCACAGATAGCCGAGTACTTGACCAAGATTTTTCGGGACTAGCAAGCCCGCGAACCTAAATAGCCTCTCTATTTCCGCTTGATTCGCCGATTCCCTGCGCTCCTCCACTGTGTGGAAGTAGACCAAGTAGAGAATCTGGGTCCCCCCGTCAAATTGGTGAAAATCCGAAAATAAGTCGATGAATTCGTTGATTCGCTGTTTCATGCGTTAGTCATGGCTGCGGTCTGTACCACTTCCTTGCTCCCGTCGGCGAGAATCCTCCAAGTGGAGTACTGCTTGCCGTCAACGTCGACTGTGCCCGGCTGCACAAAGCGATCCTTAATCTTCTGCTTGATGTTGTTGACGACCTTGGGGGCGCGCGCCTCGCGGAAAGTCTTGTCCATCAAGTAGCTGATCTCACCGTTGGTGAGACCATCAACGCCCTTTATGCGCGCTGCCTCGATAATCCAGAGGTACTTCTTCCAATCCTTACCCAACGAGCCCCAAGCGATGAGTCCAGATTCATCTACGTTAAGCTGCAGATTCTTTACGTCTGAGCGTGCTTCAAGGGTGCTTGCTGAGCGCGCCGCAACCGAACTCCGCCTCTTCGCGCCGCAATCAGCGGAGCCGTTCGCGACTTTAGCATGGCTCGGTGGCTTATGTTCCTCGTCCTCGACGCGATGGATAATATGGTGAGCGGCTTGCTGCGCCGTCGGCTGCGCCTGTTCCCGAAACTTGGGCAGGAAATCAGCGAGTCGCGTAAGAATCGAATCTACGCTGGATTCCGGGCACTCCAAGCCTAGCTTACCTGCGATCAGGTCAATTTCAACCTTCACGTTTTCAGTCATTAAGACCTCTCAGCGATAGTAATTCCCTTATTCCTATATTTTACCACCCATTGAATCACATTCAATGGCGCTTGNNAGTGAGTCTATCGGACCAGTTTGGAACTGCACCGGCTGATGCCGATGGGGCGTGGCTCAGGCTACTATGGAATGCGGATCACATGTCGCATCAACCTCTAGTTACGGATTTGGCCTAGGAGCGTTTCAACTTCAGCCTTCTGCACGGCGGTAAGTGGCAGAAGCGGCGAGCGCGGGCGGCCTCCGTAGTAACCGTTGAANNTTAATCCCCGCGATGCCCAGATCGCCCGCGACGCGCTTCTCGGCTACCGCGATGCGCTGTTGCTTTTCCCGCGCGAGATCGAGGTCGTGGTCCTTCCACGCGATATAGATTTCCTGACAAGCCTGTGGCGCGAACGCTGCAAAAGCCACGATGACGCCCGAGGCCCCGGCCTGGAGGGACTCGAAGATTGTGCTCGCCGAGCCGCTGAGAACTTGAAAGCCTACTTCCCTTTCGCGAGTTTTGCTCGTATCGGCAAGAGAGGGGGCACGCGCCGGCTTGTACGAGCGTGGCTTGAGCGACAGAACTCTCATGTCACACTCCTCGTAATGTCACCACGGATGCACCTGCGTCGCGGAATGGCAGACCGAAATAAAGACTAGTAGGGCTAGTGAATTCTAACCGCCAGCCTCTCTTCCCTCAGCACTGCGACAGAAAAGACGCCCTCCGCACACTCAAAGACGAGGCGCTCCCTTACCCCCGCCCTGCAGACACGCACGCTGTGGTCGGCGCCGTCCACCACGCAGGGCATGGAAAGCCTGATCCCACCCGCCAGGACACACTTTAGGTTGCCCCCGATCATGTTGGCCAGTTCGCCGAGCACATCACGTACGACATCATCCACTGTCTCTGGCCTGTCCATCGAAAGAAAGAGAGCAGCGAATGTGCAGGCCTGTTTACGGTCGCACTCCAGGGCCAGCACTCCGGGCCAATCGCCAGCCAAATGGATAGTCGCTGTCAACCGATCCCCGCTAGGGAACCAGGACTGGTTGCATTCGCTCACTTCCAGGCACACCATGGTCCTGAACACGGATTCTACGATCTGCGCTAGTTCGCCAAGATGTATTTCAACTGTTGATTCGGCAGGCATAAGTGTCCTCTCAGCGTGCGACGTAAACGGCAGCATTTCCCACTGTCTGTCTTTCAAAACACCCCTCGACGCCGCCTGCTGTTTCTGCGCCGCCTAGCAGGAGCCAGCCGCCTCGATACATGGTGCCGTGAAGTTCTTTCAAGATGTTCATCTTTGTCTTTGCGTCGAAATAAATCATCACATTACGGCAGAAAACCAGATCGAAAGGTCCGAGTGCACGCATACTTTTGCGCAGGTCGATGGTTTCAAAACTGACCATACGGCGCACCGGATCGCACAAGTGCCAGTCGGCGCCGGAACGGCGAAAATGCTTGATCAAGAGGGTTGCCGGCAGACCTCTGTTCACCTCGATCTGCTGGTACTTGCCGGATCGGGCGCGTTCGACAACCTGGGAGGAAAAGTCGGTACCGAGAATCTGAATGTTCCAGTCGCTCAACCCAGCCTCTATAAGAAGCATGGCCAGGCTGTAAGCTTCCTGACCGGTCGAGGACGCAGCCGACCAGAACCTCAACCTCTTTGTATCGCGCCGCTCTTCCATTAACCGCGGCAGAAGAACAGTCCGTATGGCATCGTAGTGGGAAGGATCGCGGAAAAAGTAGGTTTCGTTGGTCGTCATTGCTTCTACCACCTGGTGACCAACCTCCGGCAGACGAGACGACTGGATGAGAGCGCACAAATCGTTGATGGACTCCAGACCGAGCTGTCTGACGATGGGCGCGAGGCGGCTTTCGAAAAGGTACTGCTTGTCCTCTTCGAGCACAATGCCCGCATGGGAATAGATATGCTCCTGAAGGAACCGGTAGTTCTCCGGGTGGATCTCCGCGATTGCGACTTGGCTAGACATCCATCTTCTCTCTTAAGTCCGATCCGCCCTGCGCAATATCTCCGGTACGATCTGGTCGAGTGGCAGCACACGGTCGGCAAGGCCGGCGCTCACCACAGCGCCGGGCATCCCCCATACGACACTTGAAGCCTCATCCTGCGCGAGGATGCTTGCCCCTTGTGCCTTGAGGGTCTCTACCCCGCGCAGCCCATCCTGCCCCATGCCAGTCAAGATAACGGCGATGGCTGCGCCGCCATACACCTCGCCGATCGAGGAAAAGAGGGCATCGACGGCGGGACGACAGGAGTTTTGCGGCGGTGACTGATCCAAACGCACCTGCACACCGCCGCCGCCGCCGCCGGCCACCTTCAAGTGGAAGTCTCCAGGGGCAATCAAGATCTTGCCGACATCCACCTTATCGCCCTGGCTCGCCTCTTTGACGGGCAGCGGGCAGGAGTCATGAAGACGCTCGGCAAGAAGCCGCGTGAAGAGAGGGGGCATGTGCTGGACAACCAAGACCGGCAATGGAAAATCGGCCGGCAACCGCGGCAAGATCTCGCCCAGGGCAGCCGGCCCCCCCGTAGAGACTCCAATCGCTACGACTTTGGGCCGCGCCTTCGTACTCTGCAGGACTGGCTTGCCTAGGAAGAGCGGCGGCGCCACTTGAACCCGCGGAGGTTCCGGCTTGGCCGCAGCTCGGCTCCGTCCCGGCAGAATGAAGAACTGTTTAATCTTCGGGATCAGTTCTTCTTGCAGGCGCGTCATGGAGCGATCAAGTGACCCTTCATTGGAAGCCTTTGTCACATAGTCATCGGCGCCTAGAACCAACGCATCCAAAGTCACCGCCGCGCCACGTTCGGTGAGGGTGCTGAACATGATGACCCGCAGTTGCGGATAGTCGCGCCGCAGGCGCCGCAACGTTTCCAGGCCGTCCATTTCGGGCATCTCGATATCCAGCGTGAGAACGTCAGGATTGTATTGCGGTATCCGTTGCAATGCGATCGAGCCGTTGGCCGCCACCCCCACTACCTCAAGCTCCGGATCCTGCTCAAGGGCAATGGTGACTAGGCGGCGGATGACCACTGAATCGTCCACCACCAGAACACGAATCCGCTCTCCGGGCTGGAGAATTCGCTTGTTCACCGCGGGCATGTCGCACCCCTCACGGATGGATTCCTGCAATCTGAAGTTTCTCCACGAGGATGTCCGGGGTGAACGGCTTCATTACATACTCGTTGGCGCCAGCCTCCAGGGCTTCCGCAATGCGGTCGATTTCGGTCTCCGTGGTCACCATGACCACCTTAAGCGAAGAGAGTGCGGGATTCCGACGCAACCGCTTCAGCATATCCAGGCCATCGATCTCGGGCATGTTCCAATCCGCCAGGACCAGCGTCAGCGTGCTCTTCTCGGCTTCAATCACCTCCAGTGCTTCCCTGCCGTTGGCAGCCTCCCGTACTTCGTATCCAAGTTCCTTCAGGGTCTTGGCAAGGAGCATCCGAACGGCCCTTGAATCGTCCACGACTAATGCTTTAGCCATCGTCTCGCCCCGCAATCGTTTGTTGAAAAGTTGGGTGCGGCCTGGCGGATGGAATGAATCCGGCAGGCCGCGTCCATGAGAGTCGATTCGATCAGAACGTGAACTTCGAGACGACTTTTTGCAGTTGGGCCGCCATATGGCTCAACTCCTGCGACGCCTTCTGCGTGTCGTTGGCGCCCTGCGTAGTGTTCTTTGCTGCCAGGGCCACGCCGCCGATGTTCTTGGCAATGTCTCCTACCCCTGTGGCTGCTTCGGTCACGCTCTTGCCGATCTCATTGGTCGTCGCCGTTTGTTCTTCGACAGCCGAGGCGATGCTATTGGAGATGTCGTTGATCTGGTTGATGATCGTGCTAATCTCCTCGATCGCCGTGACCGCCCCCTTGGTGTCGCCCTGAATCGCCTCGATCTTCTGGCCGATGTCTTCAGTCGCCTTGGCGGTCTGCTTGGCGAGTTCCTTCACCTCGTTGGCCACCACCGCGAAGCCCTTGCCCGCCTCGCCGGCGCGCGCGGCCTCGATGGTGGCGTTGAGGGCCAGCAGATTGGTTTGCTGAGCGATCGAGGTAATCACCTTGATCACGTTGCCAATCTCCTGGCTGGACTCGCCCAGCTTCTTGACCGTTTCGTTGGTGGAATGCGCCACGCTGACGGCATTCTTGGCCACCCGCGCCGCCTCATTGGCGTTCTTGGAGATTTCACGGATGGAAGCCTGCATCTCTTCGGAGGCCGAAGCGACTGAGGCCACATTTTTCGAGACCTGCTCGCTGGCCGCCGACACTACGTTGGCCTGCGTTGCGGTCTCTTCCGCGTTGCCTGCCATCTGCTGGCTGACCGCCGTCAGTTCCTCGGAGGAGGATGCCAGGGTGGTCGCATTTTGTGCGACGACGTTCAGCGGCTCGACGATGACTGCAAGCAGGGAATTCAGGCCTTCAACAAGAGCGCGATAGTTGCCCTTGAAATCCTCCACCTTGCCGCGCTCTTCAAGATGCCCGCCCTGCGCCGCCTGCACCAAGCGCAGTATCTCCCTGGAAACGTGGATCTCCTCGTGCGCCTCATACATCACCTGAAAGCAACCGATGATCCGGTGATCGCGGCCGTAGCGAGGCGAGCAGATCACTCTGACTGGCCAGTCTTTGCCCTTAACCTTGAAGTGCGCTTCGCCGGTGCAGACCTTGCCGGTTCGCACCGCCTCTCCGGCCGCGCAGGTTTCCCCATGACATGCCGGGCTGTCGTAGAGTACCTCCCAGAACTTCTTCCCCGCGCTGTCCTCGGGCTTGCACTCGGCGACCTCTGCCGCACGCAGATTCATATACTCGATGGTGTGCTTGGTGTCCATTGCCACGATCGGTATGGGCAACCAATCCAGGAAGGACGCCTTGTCCTCCGCTGAGATTTGGTTTTCCTGGAAATCCATCTCAACTACACTGGCTGCGCCGCTCGGCCTGAACCGTGAGTGACCGCCGTTTCTCGTTTGGTTTGCCATTTCGTTTCTCCTTCATTGCATCTTGTCCGGTTGTGCAAGCTTTCTCGCTCCTGCCGCCACTATGGTTTCGGCCATTGGAACGTGGCGATGAAACGCGCCGCGCCCTATCCAGAACTCAAGCATCCCCCGCGGCGGCGAGATTCACCGTTCGCTCCGTATCGAGAACGAGCAGCAGCCGCTCCTTCAGCTTGTAGATGCCGCGGATGATGTCGCGCGCCGCTGGATCGAGGTTCTCCGGCGGCCGTTCGTAGGTGGCCGCATCCACATCCAGCACGTCGCCGATCTCGTCGACCAGCAAACTGACAGCGCCGTCGTCGGTGCGGACCACCATGTTGGTCGGCATCTGGTTCCCGGCGCGGGGCGGCAAGCGGAGCCGCCGCCGCAAATCGATTGCGGTAACGATCTGCCCGCGTAAGTTAATCAACCCCTCGATAACCTCCGGAGCTTTGGGCACGTGAGTCATCTGCTGAAAGCGCAATACTTCCTGAACGCGGAGAACGTCCACGCCGAAAAACAGGTCGGCCACGAAAAACGTTGAGAACTGTCCGCTAGTCTCCGTACGCTCGGATTTGAGGGCCGCGGTATCGCTCGTCATGGGTTATCTCTCCTCTGCCATGCAGGCCGGTTCCGCCTCGGCGGAAGTTGGCGCGGCCTCAGGGACAGCCTGCGCCGACGCCAGCCGCGCCACCGACTCCAGCAAGGCTCCCCGGTCGAACTTATCCTGGCAGCCCTGGAAACCTGCCGTCTGGGAGGCGGATGACTGGGCTTGCCCGGCCGAATCAGCCAGGGCCAGAATGGGAATTCCCTGCCACTCCGTCCGCTGGCGCATGGCTGCAAGCAGGGCGGAACTGCCTTGGGGCGGGAGGTCCAGCGCCGCCACGACGACGTCCGCGGGCTGCTGCTCCATGCCGCGAATCGCCTCGTCCAGATTCGCGGCTTCCAGGACCCGGTAGCCTGCCATATCCAGGCCGCTGCGGATCAGACCTCGCGAGAACGCCGAGCCTTCTGCGACCAGGATGCGCTTACCATTCCCGGACCCGCCGGTACCCTCAAACCAACTCTCCGTGGCCGCGTGAATGACCTGGTTGAGATCCAGGAAATCCGTGACTCGCTTGCCAATCACCGCCGAGCCGAGCAGCCCTTTGCGGCTCGACTTCTGACGCACCATGACTGCCTCTTCGGCAACATCCAGGATCTGGTCGACCACCACACCGATGCTGCGGTCGCCGTCGTTGAACACAATCACTTGAACCGAATCGGCCATCTGGTTTTGCCCGGGGGCATCGGGCTCAAGCACGGCCTGGAGAGGCACCAGGGGAAGAATGCGGTTCCGGTATTGCACCACGTGGCATCCGCCCGCATGCTCGATGGCGTTTCGTGGAAACACCTCGAGCCTGGCGACAAGAGAGAGTGGAACGGCTAGACGCTCGAAAGAACCGGCCCGGAACAGGAGCAGCCGCTGCTGTTCGATCCCCGCTTGCGACTTCTGCTGCACGGCCACGCGGGACTGCTCGCAGGATTCGGTAAGCACTCCGGCGCTTTGGCCGATGCCGAGCACGTCGAGGATGAGGGCCACGCGGCCGTCGCCCATGATGGTCGCGCCGGCGTACTCCGTGAGCCCTTTCAACTGCTTGCCCAAAGGCTTGACCACGATCTCCTGGGTGTCGTTGATGCCGTCTACCACCAGCCCAAATTGCCGGTCCTCGGCTTGCAGGACCACCATGCTGACTGCGTCGGACCGCTGGGCCGATTTCAACCCCAACGCCTGATTCAAGTAAGCAATGGGCAGCAGGCTCCCGCGCCGGCGATAGACCGGGGTTCCGTGCACATGCTCGATGTGCTTTTCCGAGGAATCTCCCTCCAGGCGAATCAGCTCAAGCAAACTGACCTGAGGAATCACGAACCGTTCCCCTCCGCTTGCAATCACTAAGCCGGGAATGATCGCCAAAGTGAGAGGGATTTTCAGCTTGACCGTTGCGCCCTCTCCGGGCCGGCTGAAAACGTCGACGACGCCGCCGATCTTCTCGATATTGGACTTCACCACATCCATACCGACGCCGCGTCCTGAAACATTGGTCACCGTTTGAGCTGTCGAGAAGCCGGGCAGGAAAATCAGATTCAGCGCCTCGCGATCGCTCAGTTTTTCCGCTTGTTCGGACCGCAGAAGCCCCCTCTCCACCGCCTTCTGTTTGACGCGAGCGACGTCAATCCCTCCGCCGTCATCGCCGATTTCAATGTTGACTTGCCCGCCTTCGTGATAGGCGCGAAGCGTAAGTCTCCCGTGTGGCGGCTTGCCGGCACGCGCCCGGACTTCGGGCGGTTCGATGCCGTGGTCGCAGGCATTGCGAACCAGGTGCACCAGCGGGTCTTTGATGGCCTCGATGATGGTCCGGTCGAGTTCGGTATCGGCGCCGTCCATTTCCAGCAGGATCTGCTTCCCAAGGGCCACCGCCATGTCGCGCACCACCCGCGGCAGCTTGTTCCAGACCATGCCGATGGGTTGCATGCGCGTCTTCATGACGCCCTCTTGCAACTCGGTAGTGATCAGGTTGAGGCGTTGCGAAGTAGTGTTCAGGGCAGCATCTTCCCGCTCGGTGTTGAATTGGAGAATCTGGTTGCGGGTAAGCACGAGTTCACCGACCAGGTCCATCAGCTTGTCCAGGAGCCCGACACCCACCCGGATATTGGCATCGGCCACGGCGGACGACTTGACAACGGTTTCTTCGGGCTTCGACCCTTCGGTCGTCTCCGAGGAGCCAATCACGCCCTGCGCTTCCGCCGGCAAAGGAGGCGTCGAATCGGTGCCGCCTTGGTTCTCGGCATCTGCCGGCGACTGCGCCGCCAGACGCAGCCGTTCAGCTATATGTTCAAAGCGTTCCGGACCCTCTTCTCCACTCGCCTCGATGGCGGCCAGCACTTTGCGGGTAGCGTCGACGGTTTCAAGGACAAGCGATATCAGGGACGGCGTGAGTTTCCGTTTGCCATCGCGTAACTGGCTTAGAAGAGTTTCGGCCTCGTGGGTAATCCGCTCCAGAGTCGAAAACGCAAAGAAGCCGCAAGTGCCTTTGATGGTGTGAATGGTGCGGAAGATACTGGCCAGCAACGCAGTGTCCTGCGGGCGCTTCTCCAGTTCAACGAGCTCCTGATCCAGGCGCGAGAGATTCTCATGACTCTCGATTAGGAATTCACGAATCACATCCTGATCCTGCATGGGGGTATTCTCCAAGGTGCCCGAAAACGGATCCTTGCCGATTCTTTAGCGCACTGGCGCAGTGCTTTCTCTCTGCCCTGACCGGCGTTCGCAACAGTGGAAGGACCAACTGCACTGAAACTAATCACTTCATCGGCCACAGAACGGAAATGTTAAATTGATTTCATTTAATCTTCAGATGAGAATTCGTTCGGACGGGAAAGTCCAAGCCATCGCATGACCGTTTTGCTTCTGGCCCCTATAAGGGCGCAGAATATTCGGCGCAACAGCCACCAAATCTACCTAGTGTGGTGTCCCCGAATTTCGTGACACAATGTGCGAAGAACAACCGCAGATCCTTCGACTNNACTGGATTTATGATGCGAACTTTGGAGACAGGACACTAGAATCGGCCTGCTTTATCCTCCGATAGTTCTCGATCAATTCCGGAGTTCTGTCAGAAGGCGTCCGACTTTAACCTTTTCTTCGGCAGTGAGAGGAAGCAATGGCGCGCGCGGCCGGCCTCCATAGTAGCCGTTGAAATCACATGCGTACTTAATCCCCGCGATGCCCAGATCGCCCACAACTTGCTTCTCTGCTGCCGCGATGCGCTGCTGCTTTTCCCGCGCGAGCTCGAGGTCGTGGTCCTTCCACGCGATGTAGATTTCCTGACAAGCCTGTGGCGCGAACGCTGCAATAGCCACGATGACGCCCGAGGCCCCGGCCTGGAGTGACTCGAAGATCGTGCTACCCGAGCCACTGAGAACTTGAAAACCTACTTCCCTTTCGCGAGTTTTGATCGGAGCGGCAAGTGGGGGCGCGGCTACAGCCACGCCGCCAGCCAGGTTGCTTGCAGCGACGAAACTGCCGGAGGCTTCGCTGCGCGGCGTGAGCATTCGTCCTGTCACTGCCTCAAAGACCTGCGTGACGGGCACTTTGCGCCTTGGGGCGTTTTGCGTGGCGGCGACGGTCGCGCGGATGCGCTCGACGCTGCCGCTCGAATCTTTGATGCCGATGATGTTCGGGTGATGGGCCAACTCGGCGATGACCTCGACCGGGATCTGGTAAGGGACGAACTTGGGAATGTTGTAGAGGACGACCGGCAACGGGGAGCGGTCGGCGACACTGCGAAAGTGATGCAGCACGGCCGCCATAGAAATCTGCCCGGAATAGTAACTGGGGGCGCGGACGAGCACGGCGTCATATTGGAATTGCGCTGCAGCTTCGGCCAATTCGACCGTGGCCTTGACGCTTTCGCGGCCCACGCCGGCGATGAGGACTTTCTCCGGCGCCGTGGCTTTGGCGGCCACGCGCAGGACATTGCGGGTTTCGGCGTCGTCGAGCAGGACCGCCTCGCCGGTCGAGCCGAGAACCACCATCCCCGCCAACAGGCTGCGCGAATACCGTGCCATGTTGGCTTCAATTTTCCTGAAATAGACGCGCTCGTCCGCGTAAAACGGCGTGGTGACCGCGGCAAAGATACCTTCCATCAACATTTGTTCATTGTAGAACCGGGAGTAGAGAGGCCGCTCTCTTCCCTGCCGCAGCAGGTCGAGATTGGCCGCCAGAACCGTGGCAGTGTATTGTTGAGAGTCAAACGGCGAGGAGATCCTTGAGAGGCGGCGAAGCAACGAGCCGGGACTGGGAGCCGTGACCATGGACACGTTGTTGCATAGCGAACCGAAAGGCCAGAAGGTTTCGACGCTTGCCCGGCAGGGGCTCAGGTTCTTTCTGCACACTCTTTTGGCGTTGGCTTCGTGGATCGCGCTGATGCTCGTCGGCTACGCAGTCAATCCGGTGGGAGTTCCGCAGTGGGGCATTCTTCTGCTGTCGATGGCGGTTCCCTTTGCCGTTGGTATGATCGTAAGCAAAATCCGTCCCGACGAGCTGGCGACTGTGGTTTGGCTCGTGGGCTTCATCTGGGTGATGATCGCCGGGCTCTGGGTTCTCGACATGCCCACCGGGCCCAGCCATTGCTTCCAGTGCGGGGCGACAGAGAAGTTGATGCGCACGTTTTTCAGTCTTCCCAGCCCGAGTGGGCTGATCGACGACGATGGCCCATTCCTGGGCACGTGGCCGGCGGCAGCGTTGGTAGGCTACTCGATCGGCGCGTGGCTGGGGATGCGGAAGCACGCGTAAGCGGATTCTTGCCCGGAGAGCCCCGGATGGCTGCAAGGCACAGGCGAAAGTCCGCATCGCTCGCGACAGCCGAACTCTCACGCGTGTTTTCTCTCCCGCACAACTCGGGCCGCGGTCACCTGCGGCCCGCCTTCCCCAGACAACTGCGCTCCGGGATTACCGCTTCAAGGTGCGCAGATACGCAACCACGGCATCTACGTCCTGCGGCGGCAGGCGATGCCGGAAGCCGGACTCCTCCACTTCGACCGGCGGCATGATTTGTGTGCCTTTGCCGATGATCTCCTTCAACTCCGCGTCCGACATGTTCTGCACTTCGGGCGAAGTTAGCCGCGGAATCTTGGTATGGAAGAATTTGTCTGCGGCCTCATTGCCGTTACCGCCCTCCCCGTGACACTTGGCACAGGTGAGGTTGAAGGCCGTTTTGCCTGAAGCGGAACCTGCCTGGTTCAGGGCAGAGAAGAAAAGCACGTCGCGACTGTGATTCTTGGGGATGCTGTGCAGCAGGAATCCATCGGAGCCGGGAACCCAAACTTCAGAAAGGATGGGAAGCGCGCCGGTCTTATCAAAGACAGCCGAGCCTCCCTGCAGGAATCCTGGGGGCCCGGTGAGGCGCGTGATGATCATCGCATGCAACTGTCCGGACGTGCCTGATTGCAGAACCAAGCCAAAACTGTCCACAGAAAAGGTGTAGGTGCCTGCGGGTACTGTCTGTGAGCCGACGAGGAACTGAAACGGGATTTCGATGAGCATGCCCTGCGCCCGCCCAATGGAGGGGGCAGCCACAAAGAGCATGAAGATAACGGCGGAGACGAGTCTTGTCACCGTTAGGTTCCGTACGATCACTTTCATCATGTGTGTCCTTCCTTCCATTCTGTTGGTCGCGGCTGAAACGCTTGCCACTTTACCGTCACGGTGGCCCGTCTGAGCAGCGAATTGTGCGGTGATGTTGCCTGGCTTTGGCTTCTTTGCGGTTGGGATCGATCTGGCGACGCTCCTGGTTTTTCATCGGCAGGTCGAAGCTGGCGTGAAGAACCGCCCCGGCATGCATGCGTGCGTGCCTGCGAGTGGCGCGCGAAATCTTCCGCAAATCTGCTGGTGACAAACGCGAATGCGCCATCCGTCCTTTGCGCTGCTCTGGATGGCTAGTCAAAACTGCGCTGGAGCGACCGCCGCGATGCGACCCGCGCGCACGCCAGTCGACGCCCAAGGTTTGGGGAAGCCCAATTTAGGACATTTCCGCCTAAATCATCAATCGGTTGATCAGTTAATACAGGACCCAAAAGAGGGAGGGAACTTAAACGCCTAGGCGTGGTTTATCACAGCACCATGTGACTGTCAACACAATTTCAAGGATGGGCCGTTTGCGTTTCGCTGAAAACACAGGACTTGGAGCGAATGGGATGGCAGAGAACCTGAACATTCCTGCCGCCGCTGCAGGCGACCGCGTCCAGGCGTGGCAGACCCTGTCTTCGGAAGGGCCCGGAGCGAACGATTTAAACGCTTTAGGGGCTTCGTAGTCTCGCCTTCGGATGTTTGCCCCCTTCACCGCCCGTTGACTGAATGCAGTTCCTGCAAGGCGTAGACCGTGACACGATGCCTTTGCATGGCGGCGATTCCCTCCGCCGCGGCCTGGGCGGCTGCGAGCGTGGTGATGGTGGGGACGCGCGCGAGGACAGCGGCTCGGCGGATGGCCTTCTCGTCGAAGATGGCGTCCTGGCCGCGCGGAGTATTCACTATGAGCTGAATGCGGTCGCCCTTGATGAGGTCTACGGCGTTGGGCCGGCCTTCCTCGACTTTGAAGACGCGCTCGACGATGAGGCCCGCGCCCTCGAGCACGTTGGCCGTGCCCTCAGTGGCGACGATTTTGAAGCCGAGATGAACGTAGCGGCGCGCCAAACCGATCGCGGCTTGCTTGTCGTGATCGTTCACAGTGAAAAAGACTGTTCCCCCGGTGGGTAATACCTGTCCCGCCGAGAGCTGCGCCTTGGCGAAGGCTTCGCCGAAGTTAGACGCAACACCCATCACCTCGCCAGTGGACTTCATCTCGGGGCCGAGTACGGTATCGACGCCGGCAAACTTCGACCAGGGAAAGACCGGCGACTTCACGTAAAAGTGCGCTCCAGTTTCGAGATCCTTGCCTGAGGCAACCTCGTGAGGCAGCAAATCGCGCAGCTTGCGGCCGGTCATCAGCCGCGCCGCGATCTTGGCAAGGGGAATGCCGGTGGCCTTGGAGACATAGGGGACGGTACGCGAGGCGCGAGGATTGACCTCGATGACGTAGACCCGATCGTTGCCTTGATCGTCGTGCTGAATCGCGAACTGCAAGTTGACCAGGCCGACGACCTTGAGCGCGAGCGCCAGCCTGCGCGTATGGGCGCGGAGAGTTTCGAGCGTGGACTCGCTGATGCCGACGGCGGGCAGCACGCAGGAAGAGTCGCCGGAGTGGATCCCAGCCTCCTCGATGTGCTGCATGATCCCCGCGATGAGAACGTCTTCCGAATCGCAGAGCGCATCGACATCGATTTCGATGGCGTTTTCCAGGAAGTGATCGATGAGCACCGGCCGCTCCTGGGAGTACTCGACCGCCTGGCGCATGTAGCGTGTGACCGCATCGGCGTCGTAAGCAATCACCATGGCGCGCCCGCCGAGTACATAGCTGGGACGGACAAGGACGGGATAGCCGATCTGCTCAGCGACGGCCAGCGCCTGTTCCACGCTGGTAGCGGTGCCGCCGCGAGGTTGCGGAATCTGCAAATCCTCAAGCAATTTTCCAAACTGCTTGCGGTCTTCGGCGAGATCGATCGACTCCGGAGAGGTGCCGATGATGGGCACGCCTGCGGCAAGGAGGCGCTGTGCGAGGTTCAACGGCGTTTGCCCGCCGAACTGGACGATCATGCCGATCTTCGCGCCGGACTGCGCTTCGTGGTGGTAGATGGCCAGCACGTCTTCGAGGACCAGCGGCTCGAAGTAGAGGCGGTCGCTGGTGTCATAGTCGGTCGAAACCGTCTCGGGGTTGCAGTTGACCATGATCGTCTCATAGCCGTCTTCTTTGAGCGCGAATGCCGCATGGCAGCAGCAGTAATC
>PMYE01000166.1 GCA_003171315.1 Acidobacteriaceae bacterium | reverse complement strand
CCGCCGCGCTCGTATTGCTCCTCTGGCCCGAACATCCAGGAGTCTCCCCGTTGCAGGCAGACCTCCGGATGTTCAAGATCGAAGAGCGCCAGCCCCAGGCGATAGATGCTTCCCGAGGCGGTAACCCGCACACCGTGGTAGATCATTAGCCAGCCTTTGGGCGTTTCGATCGGCGGAGAGCATAGGCCAATCTTATTTGCATCCCACCATCCCCCGCGCCGTGCTGCCAGGATGACTTTATGGCTGCCCCAATGCTGCATATCAGGTGAGTAGGAAATCCACATGTGAGCGCCAAGCGTGGTCATCGGCCGATGGATCAAGGTCCAGTAGCCGTTGATCCTGCGCGGCAGCAGAGCGGCATCCTTATCTTCGGGCGGCATGATCACGCCGAATCGCTTAAAGCTCCGGAAGTCCTTTGTGAGCGCCAAGGAGACTCCCGGGCCGCCGCGCGCAAAGGATGTGTACGCCACCGCAAATTGCTCGAGTTCCGGGACGTAGGTAATACGAGGATCTTCAATGCCCCAGATCTCCTCGGGGTATTCTTGAGGACTCGGCATCAGCGTTGGCTGGGCATCAATACGCCATCCGTTGATTCCATTTTTTGAACGTGCCGCGCACAAGTGCGACAGGCCACTGCGGTCTTCCACGCGGCAAAGCAATAACGTGTCTCCGTCGGGCAGGAGCACTGCTCCCGCGTTGAAGACGCTGTTCACGGCATAGGGCCAATCGTGCCCGCTAAGAATCGGATTGTCGGAGTAGCGCGTGAGCAGAGGTTGATCGACACATGCTTGGAGCTTTGCCTGTTCCAGAGCGACACAGTCTGGCGAATCAGCCGGTGAAGTAGTTGGATTCAAAAGAGACACTCGTTTCCTGATGCAGTTGGTCTACGTTTGCCGTAGAAGGGGTTTGCATTTCCAGGAGCGCTATCAGGAACGAAAGCGTTGATTCCGCTCCCTGATTTTCATTGACGCGGTCGGGATGCAGTCCGTCTTTGCACCCGCCCGTTGTTGCATCGTAGAGCGGCGCCTGCAGATCGTTTTTGCCCAGGAACCACTTGAAGACACGATGGGCTTCCTCGTTCCAGCGCTCTTCGCCGGTTAGCCTGAACGCCTCAAGACACGCGGAGATTGTTGAGCAGGCTTCGACGGGCTGCTGATCGAAACGGGGCTTCTCACCGCCCTCCGTGAAGCATGCGCTGGAGCCGATGGGCACAAATATCTCCGGGTCACCGCAATGCTGAGCAGCTACAAGCCATTCGAGCGCCTCGATTCCCGCCGCGATCATTTTCTTGTTCTTGCTGCGGCCACCGGCCAGGATGAGCGCCTGCGCCAGCCTCGCATTCGAGTACGCAAGACTCTTTTCGAACCAATGCCAGGTTTCGTCGTGGCTGCGTTCGTAGACATCGAGGAGGCGATTGGCGAGCGTGTTGCGAACGCCTTGGATGGCGCGGTCGCCAGGGAACCAGTCGAGATAGGCCTGCAATCCGAGAACGCTGAATGCCCATGCGCGCGGGCTCGAGAACTTTAATGCTGCGGGCACGGCAGCCTCAAAGAGTCTTCCTGCCGCTCCCCGCAACCCGGCATTCTGCGAATGGCCGAGCACCGATCCCAAGGCCCACAATGCGCGCCCATGGCTGTCTTCCGAGCCAACATCCTCCAACCATTTGCGGTCGTAGCCTAGAAAATTCCTGAACCGTCCGGTATCGGAATGAAATGCAAGCCAGAGAAAAGCCAGGTGCCGGCGAGAGAGGCTGAGATGCTCCTCCGCGTACTCGTACCCGGGTCTCTTATCCAGAAGAGTGGACACGATGAGCGCGCGTGCGTTGTCGTCGGTTGTATAGCCCTCGCGCGTGTTGGGCACAGAGAAAATTGCGTGCTGCAACATGCCGGTGTCGTCGGTCATGGTGAACAGGTGATTGGTGTTCAGGACCGGCAGGTGTTCCATCGGGTCTATCAGTTCCAAGACGGCATCGTCCGGTTGGGCGGGCCTGGGTTGCAACGAGCGCTCGAAGCGTGCCCGCTGAAAGGTCGCCATGTACGCCCGCGCGGTGGTCGGCCACGTTGTTCCACGGGAGTGCAGATAGGCGCGCTTCCGCATGGCATGGCGCTCCGCGTCGTTCTCCAGCAATGCGACAACCGCTTTTGCGATGGCGTCTGGATTGTCAAACGGGACGAGCACTCCTCTTTTGTCCGCGAGCAATTCCTTGGCGTGCCAGTAGGGAGTGGAGACGATTGCCTTGCCGGCTCCAAGCGCAATGGCCAGCGTGCCGGAGACAATCTGCGCCTCCTGCCGGTAGGGAGTGATGTAGATATCGGCGGCGCCGACGTGCTCAACCAGTTCTTCAGTACTTACGAAGCGATTGTTCAGAATCAAATGGGAGGAAACACCAAGCTCGGCGGCCAGCGCCTGCAACTCCTCGCGGTAGCGCTCGCCTTCGCGCCGCCGGATATGGGGATGCGTCACTCCGGAGACGATATACACCACGTTCGGATGGCGAGCCAGAATCGCCGGCAGCGCCCGAATGACGTTTTCAATGCCCTTGTTTGGAGACAGCAAGCCGAATGTAAGCAAAACGGACTTGCCTTCGGTGCCAAACTTGTCCTTGAAATAGTTGGGGTCCATGAAGGGCATGTCGGGCACGCCGTGCGGGATCACATCGATCTTTCCGCTGGGAACCGCATACACTTCGCGCAACAGTTGGGCCGCCAGTTCGCTCATGACGACCAGGCGATCGGAGAGATGTGCGATCTCCTCGAGCACGATGCGTTGGTTTGCGTCCGGCTCGCGCAGAACCGTGTGCAGCGTCGTGACCAGCGGCATTTTCAATCTGCGCAGCAAAGCCAGAATGTAGCGGCCCGCGGCGCCGCCGTAGATGCCGTATTCATGCTGCAAGCAGACAAGATCGTTGCTATTGAAGTTGAGGAAATCTGCGGCTCGCTCATAGGAGGCAATGTCCTCCTGCGTCAGTTCCAGGCGCACTTGTTCCGGATAGTCGTAGCTCGAGTCGGGATCGTTGACGGGAATGGCAAACAGGCGTTCTTCGCCGTATTCGCCTGCGAGCGCGGTGCACAGGTCGGTGGTGAACGTAGCAATGCCGCACTCTCGCGGCAGATAGTTCCCAACAAAAGCAATGCGGGTGGGCAAGGGGAGGCGGCTGGCTTTCAACGCGATGGGCAAAGAAGCCGATGCGCCATTTCTTCCGGTCTGCGTCTCGGAACTTATCACTTCGGGGAAGGACATTCTATCCTCTTTTCAATCGTGATTCGATCCTCGCTTGAGGTGCGCTGCACGATCTCAGCGCGGATGCCTGACCCATGGCGCAACGCTTGGCCCTCGTGCTCTGCGACACTTGGCTTATCTGACGGGCACGACCAATTGATGCCAATTTTCCGCAATTTCCAGCCACGTGTATTGCTGGATCTGGCGGGGTTGCAATGTGACGTGGGCGGTGTGCAAGCCGAGAACCTTTTTGGCCTGAACGGTAATCAGCTCGGCGGCGTTGAATCGCCTCGCCACTCCCCTCAGGGCACACGCCAACGCTCGCCGGGCCGCATCCTCTTCCGTCAGCCCAAAGCCTCTTCGCCTGCAGGGGCGGTCCACCCACTCGAAGTGCCAGCCCTTCTGGCGAATCATCGTATCGAAAACCGGCGCTGTGATCTCTTCCACAAGAGTCCAGTTTTCGCCAACCGGCTCCCTGAGTGGATCCAGGCGATCCGGCAGGATGCACTCCTTGCGCAGGAAAACGGAATGCGGCTTCACGCTTGCGCGCTTTTAGATACAGTGGGCGCCTGGGGGCGGATGGAACTGATCACAGGATCCGTCGGCGCGAGGGATGTGCCAGGTAACGAATGTTCCGCAACGAAATCCGCAGCAAAATTCAATGGATTTGCTTTGATTATGTCCGGTTCGCCCACGGAGTAGCCGGTTGCATCGGGCTGGCTTACGGGCTGGCACAGATGTATCTTCGTGCGGTAGCGGGGAGACAGGTGGTTCTTTACATCGCTTTTCTTGATGAGGCTCATGGCGGCTCCAGCCGGTCGGTTGCGTACCTGAAAGATGCTCGTCTGGAGCGAAGCCTGGAATGCCGAAGGCGAGAAGGGGAAAACGGGCTGCTACTTCAAGCATACGCCTACCAGAGCCTGCTCAGCGCGTGCGGCGGCGGAGCGTCTGCATCCGGCGGCGGGTCGTCTCTGCCCACCGAACCGGTCACATCCACCGTGACCGTCACCGTGACTGTCGGCTCGCTTCAGCACACCACGACCTTCCCATCGACGGTGAACTGACGTATCCCGATGGCGGCAAAGAAGATGCGCGTCCTGTAGCGCAGTCCCGTTCACCCCGGTTTGGCCGCCATCCAGCCCCCATTTCCGCCGTTCGCTGCACCCCGCTTGGGTTGGCCGCCAATCCCGCCTACCCTTGTAATGACCTTTTAGCCTTCGTGTTTCCATCCGGGAACCGCAAGGCCTGAGCCGGGCAAGCCAATGATCCCCGGCCCCTTACATCATCGAGTCGAGGAGACCGCACTCATGTCCAAAGCCGTCAAATATGCCGAGAAGGCCGCCGCCTACGCGGCCAAGGGAGCCTGGGTTGTTTTTGAGCGCTTGAACCGCATCAGCCCCAACCCGGGTTTCACCCCAAAGTGGTCCGACAAGCCCCTGCAGAAGAGCTGGCAGAAGGAGAAACCGCCTCTCGGCTGGCCGCGCACCACGGACTCGCTCTGTCCCAAGTGCGTCCCCGAGATTCGCAAACAGATTCTCGACGGCAAGCTGCCTTTCGAAATCCTCCTCAACGAAAAAGTCGGCGAACTCAAGGCCCAGATCGTCGAG
Organism: Acidobacteriaceae bacterium; assembly: GCA_003171315.1. GTDB lineage: Bacteria > Acidobacteriota > Terriglobia > Terriglobales > Acidobacteriaceae > Telmatobacter. The sequence continues at coordinate 1,145 of PMYE01000166.1, read as the reverse complement.
CGCGACGGCAAAATCCTGATGGTCAAGGACTGCCCCAAGCACGGCCACTTCGAAGACGTCATGTCCATCGATCCGGCCTTCTTCAAGCACCTTGAAGAGAGCTTCCCCGGCCGCGATGTCCGCGCCCACGGCAAGGGCGACGAGAATCTTCACCATCACGGCACCTCCACCGTGACCCATGGCCGCGGTTCGGTGCTCACCATCGATCTAACCAACCGCTGCAACATGATGTGCGATCCCTGCTTCATGGACGCCAATCAGGTTGGCTTCGTCCACGAGCTCACCTGGGACGAAATTAAGACCATGCTCGACAACGCCATCACCATGAAGCCCAAGCGGCAGATGAGCGTTCAGTTCTCAGGCGGCGAGCCGACACTCTCGCCCTACTTCCTCGACGCAGTCGCGTACTCCCGCAAGGTTGGCTACAACTCCGTGCAAGCCGCGTCGAACGGCATCGAATTCGCCAAGTCCAAGGAACTCTGCCGCGCCGCTGCCGAGGCCGGCCTGCGCTACGTCTACCTTCAGTTCGACGGCATCGGCAACGCCGCCAATTCCCACCGCAAGGTTGGCAATCTCTTCGACGTCAAGCTGCAGGCCATCAACAATCTTCACGAGGCCGGCGTCGAAATCGTGCCCGTCACCACCATCGTCAACGGCATCAACAACGAGCAGGTAGGCCGCATCATCGAGTTTGCGCTCGACAATCCCAAGAAGATCAGCTTCCTCTCGTTCCAGCCCGTCAGCTTCACCGGCCGCGACGAAGAAATCACCGACGAGCGCCGCGTGGCCCAGCGCTACACGCTCTCGCACATGGCGCACGACGTCAAGTCGCAGGTCGGCATGGGCGAGCCGGCGCGCGACTGGTTCCCCATCAGCTTTATGAGCACCTTCTCCGATTGGGCCGATCTGATTCACGGGCCCAGCGCCGAGTGGGGCCAGCTCAGCTGCGGCTGCCACCCTAACTGCGGCATCGGCATGGCGCTGATGATCGACAAGGAAACCAAGGAATCGGCGCCCGTAACCGCCTTCCTGAATATGAACAAGGTGGCCAAGGATCTGGCCAAGATCAACGACGCGGCCCGCGGCAAGTGGCTCTCGGTCATCGGCTTCGGCTTGGCTCTCTTGCGCAACTACGATCCCTTCCA
>PMYE01000144.1 GCA_003171315.1 Acidobacteriaceae bacterium | reverse complement strand
GAACGGATGGTCGGCGTCGAAGATGATCGGCGGAGGCTCGTTGTTAGGTCGCTGCATCGCTGTCGCCAACATCTCGATCGCTGTCGCCGCCGCGGCTTCAGTGCCTTGTTCATTCACATCGATAAACGCCTTGTGGATGGCGGCGGAGATGGTGAAGTCGGGCTTGCCCGTCATGCCGGAGAAATCCGCCGCGTCGCTGAAGGCCTGCGCCATGCCCATCGCGGAGAGGGTGCTGCTCAATTCAAATTGTTGCGTCATGGTGAAGCGCGGCAGAGTTAGGATGACCTTGCCCACGGGCTCGAGCTTCTGCATCCATTCGCTCGCTGCCGCGGCCGTGAACGACTTCTCTAGCGCCGGCAAGCCGTCGATCTCGTTCGGCAGCAGGATGATCATCGCGAGCTCTTCGCCCTTATAGGGCATTTCGAGTTCCTGGAACGTGCCGCCATTGTAGTAGAGGTAGCCGCCGTCGCGGTTCATCATCGGCGTCTTGATGGATTGCTTCGCTGTGAGGTGAAACTCCTCTTCATCGGTCCAGTCCACGTCGAACGGGTCGAGCCAGGTTCCCTTGAAGTAGATGGCGTTGGTCAGAACTAGGCGTGTAGCGGGCGTGAGCACGCCGGACCCGATCAGGTTCTGGATCTTGTCGTTCGTCTGCTGCTCGACCCATTGATTGATCGTGGCCCGCACGGCTTCGGGCGACGATTTGAAGTCGACCGGCCGGAATCCGGCTCCGTAGTCGGTTTGAACCAGCTTCAGGTAAGCCGGCAGAAAGCTCGCGTCCTTCTGCGCCCACAGCGCGTCGGCCACGTGCAGCTCGTAGCCCTGGTGCTGGCTGTTCATCTGCTTGAGTAGAGCGCCCTCGGCCGGGTGCAGCCGTTCCGGCGGCAGCGTGAAGTGGAAGACCTTCCCGATCTCCGTCGCCGTCTGCCCGCGCGCTCCGGCATAGGCCATCGCGAAGTCGGCGGAGATGCTTTCCGGCGAAAAGAAAAGATTGCCCGGCTGCGTCCGGAGCTGCGCGTAGAGGTCGATGGCGAAGGCATTGCTGCCCTTTACGGCCTCAGCCTGATCGGCGCCTTTGGTGGCAGCAGTGGCGGGACTCGGCTGCGCGAAAACCACAGCCGCCTGGAAGAAGAGGATGGGAATCAGCTTGAAATGCGACGATCTCATTCGAGCCTCCGTGCCGACGCATTGAGAGTAGCACCCGCGCGGCGAGGTTGACAGCCTACGCGCGGCTCAGATACGCGCCTTCGCTGGTGTCCACGCGGATCTTCTCGCCCTGGTTGATGAAGGCCGGTACCTGCACCACGAGGCCGGTTTCCGTCTTGGCGGGTTTTGTCACGCTGGAGGCAGTCGCCGACTTCAGCCCCGGCTCGGTCTCGACCACTTCCAAATCTACGGTCTGGGGCAACTCCACGCCCACCGGCTGCCCATCAAAATAACTCACCTTGATCTGCTGGTTGGCGGTGAGGTATTCGACCGCGTCGCCGAGCGTGGAACTCTTGAGGATAGTCTGCTCGAAGTCGACCGGATTCATGAAGTAATAATCGTCGCCGTCGGCGTAGAGAAAATCCATGGGAATCTCGTCCACGACCACCTTTTCAATGGCGTCGGCGGAGCGGAAGCGGTGCTCGAACATGGCTCCGGATTTCAGGTTGCGCAGCTTGGCCTGGATGAAGGCGCGAAGGTTGCCCGGTGTGCGGTGCTCGACCTTGAAGACCAGATGGAGCTGGTCGTTGTGCTTGATAATCATGCCCGGGCGTAGTTGTGTGGCGGGAATCGCCATAGGTGGCGCTGCTCCTTGCTGGAATTGCGCGCAATGCGCGAAGAATAATGCCGTTTGGCCTATGGATTGATTGTAGCCCACGGGAAGGTTCCGGGCGGGGGCCGATGGACGCGCGCCACTGGCATTTGCTATCGATGGCCGGGCAGCCGCAATTGTTGCGGCGCGGGTGACTTCGGCGATGCGGCAGGCAGTGTTGCCCCAGCCGGTGCGTCACTGGACATTGACGACGCTGCGGGAGAAACTAATCAAGATCGGGGCAAAAATCGCGCGCCATTCCGGGAAGATCGTCTTCCAGATGGCGGAGGTGGCCGTACAGCGAGAGTCGTTCCGGGCCATTTTGGGTGGGATTGGCGGCTGAGGTTGCCCGCAGCGGCATCAGGGTAAAGGAAAAGTGAAAGGAGCCGCTTGGAAACAATGAAAACGGCGGAAGATGTGTCCTCGCATCGGGTCGAAAAGCGTGCCTAAAAGCACAAAGTTCAACGAAGCACTCCCATCGCCAGAGAAAAAGCCGGGGCGGATTGGAAAAGAGGCTGAAAAAACGATATGCAAGCCTTCGGAGCAGGAAGATAATCACAAAGAAGGCCCACGCCGGTCGTGGGCCGGAAACCAAATGGGAAATGTCGATGAACGATAAGAATTTCGCCGCCAACGACCCTTTCCGCGAGAAGCGCGAGGCCGAAGGCGTGCTCGAAGCCGTCTTTCAAGGCAAGAAGATTCCCATGATTTTGGGATATAAGGATGTTCGGGCCGCCGCCGCCGATTGGGAGACCTTCAGCAACGACGCGCCTTTCCGCGTCCCCATTCCGTCCGAGGAAGACGTCCGTTCGGTGCGGCAATTGCCGATCGAAACGGATCCGCCGGAGCACGCCGATTACCGGAGAATCATCGAGCCGTTTTTCCGCCAGCCAAAAGAGCCGGAGATGGAGAAAAAGGTGGATGCGCTGGTCAATGAACTCCTCCAGCAAGCCATGCTCAGGCCGTCCATTGAAATTGTGCGGGAGTTTGCGCTGCCGCTGCAATCGCGCGCATTGGCCTATTTGCTGCGCGTGCCGGAGCGGGAGGCGAGCGAGTGGATCGGTTGGGGAACCCATGTCTTCCGCGACGGCGCCAATGGCCAGGCGAAGGGTGCCGCGCTCGAACGCTACATTCAGCGGCAGTTGGACCGTAGCGCCGAAAACCCCGGCGACGATTTTTTTAGCGCGCTGACGCAGGCGAAATTTCGCGGCCGTCCTTTGACGCGCGAAGAAATGATGGGCTTCGCCAATCTGGTCTTCGCCGGTGGACGCGATACCGTCATCCAGACGGTGGCATTCATCGTCGGCTATCTCGGCGGACACCCGGAGGCATTGGACGCGTTGCGGGCAAAACCGGAATGGTTGAACACCGCGGCGGAAGAATTCTTCCGGTTTGTCTCGCCGGTGACTCACATTGGCCGGGTCTGCCCCCATGCCACTGAAGTCAAGGGGGTGGTGGTTGAGGCCGATGAGCGGGTTTCCCTCTGCTGGGCCTCAGCCAACCGCGATGCCTCCGTTTTTGAGAACCCGGACGAACTGCGCCTGGACCGGAAGCGCAATCCGCACATTGCCTTCGGCAGCGGGCCTCACAACTGCATCGGGGCCATGCACTCCCGGCTGCTTACCCGCTGTTTGCTGCGCCATCTGTGCGAAGACATCGCCGTCATAACAATCCTCGACGCCAAAGCACACCTCGAACGCGAGTCTCAGTACGAGCGCCGTCTCGGCTACGATTCGCTCCTTGTTCAAATGACGCCGTATCGCCAATCGTGATCGCCTCACGCGAGCGGGTCTTGACCCTGCTGGCCGGGAAACCGGTGGCACGGCTGAACCCGTGCCCTTTCAAAATCGGATTTGTGCAACCAGTTCCAGGTGAAATGCGCCGCCGAAAACATGTCTGGGGCCTCTCCGCTCGCTGCTGATGCGGGGGTGGCCCGTTCTGACGGAGCCGCTAGACGAAACGGATCATCCGGAGTATGTCCTATAAAATGTGGATGAGCCGGCGAGCGGCTGGAAAGGTCCTTGATTCGCCGGTTTCGCGGCATACAACCGAAAGGGAATTGCGTAACTCCACGAACGCGCCGGTAGAATGACGCAAGGGAGAACGTAGGAACGCATGACCAGGCAAGTTTCTATCTGTGTGATCGGGTCCGGCTATGTTGGGCTCGTGGCGGCGGCTTGTTTTGCCGACATGGGTCACAAGGTGGTCTGTGTCGATAACGACGAAGCCCGGGTCAAGCTGCTCCGCGAGGGCGGCGTACCGATCTTTGAAGAGCACCTTCCCGAGCTGCTGGCGCGGCACCTGGGCGGCAGGGTGGTCTTTACCACGCATCTCGGCGAGGCCGTGGAGCAGAGTGAAGCGGTGTTTATCTCGGTGGGCACGCCGCAGGGCGATGGGGGCGCCGCGGACCTGTCGTACGTCGAGGCAGTGGTGGCGGAGATTGCCCGCGCCATCAAAAGCTACAAGGTGATCGTGGAAAAGAGCACGGTTCCGGTCTATACCAACGACTGGATCCGGCGCGTGCTGCACCGCAACGGCGTGGAGGCAGAGCGGTTCGACGTGGTCTCGAACCCCGAATTCCTCCGCGAAGGGTCGGCGGTGGAGGATTTTCTGCATCCTGACCGCATTGTTGTGGGAGCATCCAACGAGCGGTCTTCGGAATTGCTGCGGCGGATCTACGAACCGCTGACCTGCGGGTCATATTTCTCGCAGCCCGGCGCGGTGCCCGGAGCTTGCAGCGCGGCGCGCCCTGCCCGGCTGCTGGTGACCTCAACGCAAAGCGCGGAGATCATCAAGCACGCATCGAATGCGTTCCTGGCGATGAAGATCTCTTTCGTCAACGCGGTGGCCAACCTGGCTGAGGCGGTGGACGCCGACATCGAGGACATCGCCGCGGGCATCGGCATGGACAGCCGCATCGGTCCCGGGTTTCTGCGTGCGGGGCTGGGGTACGGGGGATCGTGTTTCCCCAAGGACGTGGCGGCATTCCACTGGGTGGCGCAGGAGCGCGGTATCGACTTCCAACTGCTCCAGGAAGTCCGCAAAATCAACGACACCCAGAGGGAAGTGTTCTTCAACAAGGTGCGTTCGGCGCTCTGGACCTTGCGCGGCAAGCATCTGGCCGCGCTCGGCCTGGCCTTCAAGTGCGATACCGATGACGTCCGCGAGTCTCCCGCCATCGAGATCGTCAAGAAGCTGCTCCAGGCCGGCGCCGTGGTCACGGCGTACGATCCCGCGGCGATGGAGCGCGCAAAAGAAGTTCTGCCGCCGGCCGCAAACATGAAATATGCGGGTGACCTTTACGAGGCGGCCAAGGACGCTGACGCCGTTCTGATTCTGACCGACTGGAAGGAGTTTGCCGCCATCGATCTGGCGCGGTTGAACCGGGCTCTGCATTTTCCCATCATGATCGACGGGCGCAACCTGTATAAGCCGCAGGAGATGCAGAGCCACGGCTTTACGTATGTGAGCGTGGGCCGGCAAGCGGCCTATCATGCGCAGGAAGGTAAGCCGCGCAAGGCGCCGGCATAAGCGTGCATTTTGACCATCCCGAGTGCAATGGCGCCATCCAACGCCCGCAGTCAGACGCGGCTCATTCGCATGTTCATCGTTAACCTTTTTGGGAGTACGAACCCTTGACGAAGCGCGTTCTTGTCACCGGCGCCGCCGGATTTCTTGGTTCTCATCTGACTGACCGATTGCTGGCCGAGGGCTGCTCCGTCGTGGGCGTCGATAACCTGTGCACGGGCGACGCCGCGAACCTGGCTCATCTCGCGGGTGATCCGCGCTTCCAGTTTCAGGTGCGGGACATCTGCGCGGGCTTCGATCCGGGCCCTGTCGATTATGTCTTCAATCTGGCTTCGCCGGCCAGCCCGCCGGAGTATCTTCGCCTGGGAATCGAGACGCTGCGGGTAGGCTCCGCGGGCGTTGAGAACACGCTGCAGATTGCCGCCCGCTACGGCGCCAGGTACCTCCATGCCTCCACCTCCGAGTGCTATGGCGATCCGCTCCAGCACCCCCAATCGGAGACCTACTGGGGCAATGTGAACCCGGTCGGGCCGCGCTCGGTTTACGACGAGGCCAAACGCTTCGGCGAGGCGATGGTGATGGCCTACCATCGGTCGCGCGGCGTGAATACGAGCCTGGCGCGCATCTTCAACACCTATGGTCCGCGCCTGCAACCCGGCGATGGGCGGGTGATCTCGAACTTCATGATGCAGGCCCTGCGCGGCGAGCCGCTCACCATTTACGGCGATGGCCGCCAGACGCGCAGTTTTTGCTATGTCGACGATTTGATCGAAGGGATCATGCGCCTGTCGCGCAGCGAGGAGCACCTGCCCGTGAACCTCGGCAACCCCGAAGAGTTCACCATTCTCGAATGCGCGCAGGCGGTGCTGGAGGTTACGGCGTCGAAGAGTGAGTTGCGCTACGTCGATCTGCCGGTGGACGATCCAACGCGCCGCCGCCCCGACATCGCCAAGGCGCGCACGCTGCTGGGATGGGAACCGCGCGTAGGGCTCAGGGAAGGATTGAAGCGGTCGCTCGAGTTTTTCCGGAGCAGGGCTGGGTAGCGGTGGTTTGCGAAGGGGCCGGCCGCCAGAATCCCGTGAAAAGTGACGACCTGCAGGTGGAGGGTTTTCGAAGCTGGGAAGTATCGGAAAATCGTCGCATCGCGAACTCGCGGGAGATGAGACCTACAGGTGGAGCAATTGGCAGAAATTGTGACCTGCAGGTATATGGAATTGGTGAATTTCGTCGCATTTTGCGTGCGCGATAGGGATTTTTGAGGGTGCGGGCGGGGTTATTGGTTGATCCCGCCTGGCAAGCTAAGATGGGTACCCGGCCCGCTGCCGGTGATCTGGTGGGATTGGACGGCAACGCGCTTAATGGAATCTGTAAGTTGCTGATTCTTCAATAGGCAAAAACGGCGCAATAGGCGAGACCGGCGGGTCCGTAGCACAAATTAGCACAAAATGCGGACGCTAGTCCTGTTTGACGGCGGCCAGGATTGCACCGCAAACAGAGCAGATTATCAGGAGCAGTTTTGCTCCGCCTCTATCTCGCTGTACCGCCGTATACTCCGTACTGCCGCAAAAGCCACACTTCGGTGATGACATTCAGGTCGCTCCTAAGTTGCTTGACGCAGTTCCTGCGGCAAACACCGCAGCGCACAGTGTATCGACAAGAGTATCTCTCAAGCAAAAAGCTCTCTTACGAGCTTGTCAATTTGACTAAGCTCTGATTTCAAGTTCGTGCGAATGAGGCCGCGCTGTCTTGCCGTCGATGAACCCGCAGGGAACTCGGCGGCGCTCACAACTTCCTTCGCCCTCTTCCATGCGCAAATTCCGATGTCAGCGAGAGCGTTGTGCTTCGGATTCTTATGGTCGAAAGTTGGAATAGGAAGTTCCAACAGCTTTTTTTCAATGTCCCGCTCGCCCATCAGCCCGGTGGATTGAAATGGCTTGATACATTCATTCGCGGTGTGGGAATTCAGAACAGCTACCACGTAATGCGCCTCTCGTTCGTTTGAGAAAGCTGCCCAATAGAGCTTATGCTCCACAACAAAGCGCGGATGCAGATGACGGTCAAAGTATGCCGCTGAAACATTCGTTCCGGCGGCGTTGTAAAGCACGAGATGTCGTTGTACCAAGGATTGCACGGTGAGTTCGCTTTGGTAATCTAAGCGTTCGTAGAGACTTTGCTTTTCTGCCTTGTCGCCCCGTTTCGAGTTCCACAGATTCTCAGCGGTTTTCATCCATGTGCCAAATTCCCGGAACCCGTCTTTCGTTAGCTTGTCAGAGCGGACGATTGATAGGTTCCCATTCGTCTCTTCCATCGGCAGGACGACCCAGGCCGGGTCCAGAGTCACGAACGGCAGAAGATGACGCGACAAAGCTGTTTGAAAGATGAACCTGCCCTCCACCATGCCGCTAAGGTAAACGTCGTCGTAGGGCTTCTTCGCTTCTGCGGCTTGCTCAGGATCAGTTTCCGCCCAGTATTGTCTTGCTACATCGGGCGTGCCGTCCAACTCACTGATTCGGACGAAATAGAAGCTCCTTGGGAGGATGGTAGCTCCCTGCTTGAACGCGGCTGCATACTTGCTTCCCTTAGATGGTGAAGATGCACCCGGCGCTGTCGATAGTGCCGCTCTCGAACCAAGGTAAATCACAGTCCCTATCTTCTCGGCAGTGTTCAATCTTCCTTTCGCTACGCTCCACGGCACATCGCGGGCGGGGAGCGTGCCACTCCATTCCAGAACCGGGAGCTTCTCTTTCGGACTACCCGGCAGGAAACTTCTCTCCGCGAAGAGCACGCAAGAGGGAACATTGAAAAGTGGAGAGACATCCCACAAATCCCAATACCCTGTGAGTTTTAGACGAGTGGTGGAACTGTACTTTCTAAGGATCAGGTTTTGATGTTGGTCCGCGCTCAAGACGCCGCGCGGCATCACGAATGCCAATCGGCAATTTGCGTTGGCGAATGTTGCCATTGAGTGAGCCATGAATACCGTCGCAAGCTCCATCTGTGTCATCAGCTTCTGCGACTTCGGAGCAATTTGGTATCGATGAACGGCACGCGACTTCACTTCGTTTTGGTACTCAGGATCGCTAATGAAGCGGTACGACAGCCAAGGCGGATTGCCGATGATGTAATCGAACTGCTGTTTCAGCATCGCAGGGCGGAAACTATTGCGAATGATGAATGACCAAATGGAGTTCTTCTTTTCCCGGATTAGCTCGGCAAGCGATTCGGTAAACGACCATAGAGCGTCAAGGATTTTGTCGTACTCGAGAATCTGGGAAAGGTCCGGCGCGTTGACGGCGAGATACTTCTCCATCGTCTTCCGCGTGTCCTTTTTGGAATTGGCATGTTCTTCAGCAATCGCTGTACAGGCTGAGATTGCGTCATCGAACAATTCTGGCGACTGGATGAGCATGTCTGGAATAACAACCTGCCGCTCGTCCTTCTTTCCACCGAACGTGATTTCCACACCGCTGATGCTTTCCAAAAGGTTCTGCTCAACTTCGCGCGGCAGGAAGAGAGAATCCGCCATGTATACCGGGATGTTGATTGGCTTGCGCGCCGCGCTGACGAGCTTGCCGAGCGCAAGAACATAAGTAGCGCGCGCGATGGTGACAGCGACGGGGTGAATGTCGATGCCTTGGACGTTTCTTAGAATCTCTTTGAGCCGTTCATTGTCAGTTCCCGCGCTATTGCGTCTCAAGAAATGTGTGATTGTTGCCCTGAGAAAACTGCCTGAGCCGCAGCTTGGGTCTAACACTGCCTTCCATCCGTGCTTGGGAAGCATCTCAATGACGATGCGTTCGCACAGCCAATCGGGAGTGTAGTATTCGCCCAGGTCGTGACGGTCCTTTGGGTCAATCAATTGCTGATAGACGCCTTTCAGAACATCCTCTCGGATCAATGAAAGGTCGTACTCAGTCAATTGGGAAAGAACACGTTCCCAGGTCGGAGCGAGCGTCTTCTCAGCATTCTCCTGCCGTATCCAATGGAAGAAATCATCGTCCACGAGGTTCGCAAGCCGCTTCGATTTGAAATAGCGGCCTGAGAGAACATCCTTTGCAATGGCTCTGAGATCGTCTGCGTTCTTGCCTTGGGAGAGAGCGGCCCAAATGAGCAATCTGGCAATGCTCGCAAGATAGGTGTGCCGCAGGAAGAGATTCTCAAGTTCCGAAATCTCTTCTGACGTTTCCTTGTCCTTTGCGGCAGTAGTGTCCTCGGTCAGACGACCGTATGTGACCGTCAGATACCGTTGCCACGTATCAAAAGCCAACTTCGCTTCGGACCCTCCGCTGACCTTGCGCCATGCCTTTTTCAGCGACGCCATACCCTCTCGGTACAAGGGACTCCAACTTCCAAAGTCAAGCTGGAATCTCTCGGCAGTTGGGTCCACCTGCTGAGGGCGGAATAGGAAACTCGTCAGCCACAGCCAAAACGCCCCGAGCGTATCCTCTGCGACTTTGAAATCGCGCAATTCATCGAGCAGGATGTTTTCAGGCTCAGGGTCTTCGCCAGCGGGCAGCACGGGGCGGTACACAATCCAGCGGACGCCATCTGATGCGATTGCCAGCATGGGACGTGGGAACTTCTCTTTCTGCCACGTTCCCGCTACATATTCGCAAAGCTGATGTTTGGCTTCCTCAAGGGTCGCTGAAAGGGACTTCTCAAACTCGATAATGGCATTGCCATAATAAGCATCGGCGTGCCCCTTTTTCACGCCAGAGGCCCGCACGATACGGATGAGCTTTTCTACTCCACGCGCGTATTCGTTAATGGCCGTGCTACCGGGAAACAGTTCCGCAATGAGTGAAGCGAACCGCGAGCGTTTCGCTGATTCGTTGGGCAGCGACTTTACTTCACGAAGGTAATTCCTCAGAACTTCTCGTACACTGGGTTCCAGAGTTTCTGCCATTGTACCCACGCGCCTTTGTCGGATGGTTCACCGACAATGATTACACAAGGGGAGCGAGGTTGGTCTTGCCGCCTTGGTCGGGTGGCCCGCCCAATGATTTTGCCCAAGTGTTCGGACTGTGTGATTTGTATTGGCCCCTGGCAAGTGCGGGCGTGGACACCCGCACGACAGCCGGTCTGGAGACCGGCGCTACGTTTCTGCCGTTACAGAATCACGCGGTCCCGGTGCTAGCAAGCTAGGACGGGGCATCCGGCAAAGCCGCGTAGCGCGGCAATGTTGCGGTTCATCGTCAGCGGGGCGGCTCGTAAGGTTCGGCGCGCAAGAGATTGGTGAGCATATCGCGCTCGTCCGGCGAGAACTGGCTCTGGTAGCGCGCGGAGTTGAGCACCGTCGAGCGTTGATCGAGCGGCACGGACCGCAGATCCTGGAACGCGCTCTTCACCTTCGCCTGGCGATCGGATGAAAGGGCCATGAAACGGCCCCCGGCCTGGCGAACCTGCACCTGTTCTTGCGGCGTCATGTGTTCCAGCATATCGCTGCGCGCCAGACGGCGCTCGCGTTGCGCCTCGGGCATCTGGTTCAACTGGTGCAACTGCTGGACAAGGCGTTGTTGAGTGGCCGGCTGCAGGCGGTTGAAGCTGGGATCATTGCGCAGCAGCCGCTCCTGGTCCTGCACGGGAAGGCCCTGGTGCCGATTGAGCCAGTCCCCAAGATGTCCCGGAGGAAAAGCGCCGGGATAGGCGGTTCCTGGCCGCCCGGCATAGGGATAGGCAGGACGGGCGTAGGAAGGACCCTGAGCGCCATACCGGGCGCCGTTTGCAGGGAAAGCTGGCGTCATACGCTGCCCGCCGCTATATCGCGGGCTCTGTTGGTACGGGCGCTGCCGGTTCTGGTACTGTCTCTGTTGATTCTGGAACGGCCTCTGTTGGTTCTGGTACGGCCGTTGCTGGTTCTGGTACTGCCTCGGTTGATTCTGGTACTGCCGTTGCTGATTCGGCTGCCTGTTCGAGCGGGGCTGGGACTGAGTCATTCGCGGCTGCGGCTGAGGAGCCTGACGCGCACCGCTACGCTGGCCGGGAGCCTCGACCGCAGCCAGACAGAGGAACAGGACCACTGCGGCGGTCGCCGCCGGACGCATTCTTTCCGCGTTTGAGGTCCACTTCACGAGTCTTTCTCCCGGCAGGCGGCCGAAATGTCAGAAAAAATCAGTCTCCGTTTTGGTTGCTGGTGAGAGCTTCCATCTGATCGAGCACCTGCGCATTGCTGTCGAGTGTCTGCAGGTCGTGCACCACGGCCGCATCCCGACCAGACTGTTGCGGGGGCTGCATCCAGTCCGTGATGCCCAGATAGGCTCCGCCGCCCACGAGCAGCATGACGGTGAGCGCTATGGCTGCCAGCGGGCGCGCATGCAATCCGGGCCCATAGGCAACAGTGGCGCGCAGGCGCGCGATGGCGCCGGCGAACCAACCGGCCGGCGCGGCCTCGCGCTCCTCACGCATCCTGGCGCCAAGCCGCGTAAGAAAATAGGGGCTTGGCTCGGGAGCCTCCCAGGCATCGAGCAGCTGCATTGTGGCTTTCAGCTCCTCAAGTTCGCTCTGGCAGCGGTCACACTCCGCAACATGCGTTTGAACCTTGGCGGAAGCCGGGGGCGGATCGAGAAGAAGCCCGGTCAACCCGGCATCCATCCCCGTGCAAGTTGTCTTCGTCCGTTTCATGGTTTACCACCCCAAATTCCGCCGGTCAATTTTCGTTTTTTCTTGCTTCGTTTCTCTTCGCCCGGCTTCTTTTCACTCTCGCCCTCAAACAAAATCCTTCAACTTGTCCCGCAGTGTTTGGTAAGCGCGGAAGAGGAGCGACTTGGTTGCCGACTCGCTCAACTTGAGCGCCTCCCCGATCTGCTGGTAATCCAGCCCCTGGTACTTATGCATCAGCACCGCCATCCGCTGCCGCTCGGGCAACGCCATCACGTGACGGCGAATAGCGGCCATGCGCTCCTCGCGCAGCAGTTGCTGTTCCGCCGTCGGTTCGTCGTCGGCCACGTCGGGAGTCGTACCCGTCTCCGCGTCCGGCGCGTCCAGATACACCGTTTGCGCCGTCCGCTCCTGCCGGGTGTCGCGAGCATAATTGACCGCCAGGTTGGTCGCGATCCGGTACAGCCAGGTTGTAAAACGAGCCTCGGCCCGGTAACTACTCCTGGCGCGATAGACGCGGAGAAAGACCTCCTGGGCTAACTCTTCGGCAATTGCCTGGTTCCCAACCATCCGGTACAGGAAGTGGATCATCGGCCGGTGGTACTTCTGCGCCAGATAATTGAAACTGGCTTCGTCGCCCTCGGCCACGCGCCGCATAATGGCCGCGTCGCTTTTGGGGTCCAGTTCCGTCCGTTGGCCCGTGCCCGTGCCCGAATTGGCGCCAGGCCGAAAAGCCGAACCCGCTCCCAGGCCCGGACTGTTAAGGACCATGGTAGCCATATCTTCTGGAACACCGTCCGCGCCGGAAGGTTGCGGCCCGTTACCGGCTTCCTGGCTGGAATTTCCGTCCTCGGAGCTATTCTTTTCAGGGGTTGGCGAGGCGGCCCGCGCCAGAGTTTCGGCCCGGGCCAATCCGGCATGCAGCAGGGAACCGCCGAGGCCGGAAACAGGGGGCAACACTGCCTCCCCCTCGAAGGGAAGTTCGTTCTCCTGGCGGATTGAACGCGCTCTCCCGAGCATGACTGGTCTTTGGCGAGGCCTCGGAGCAAATGGTGTGCGCCCGGCCCGCAACAGGGGGCCAAGGTTGGACGCAAAGTCCTGCTGGTGTTACTCTACCTTACGGGACGCCTTTTGCGGTGACCTCCCATTGCAGGCGGAGTTAACGGCCCTGAATCGGGCTACGGGAGGCAAAAACCGCAGGGCCGCACCTCTTTGGCAACGGGGGTTTTCCGGATGCCGGGAGGCTGCATGTAACCCCTCTCAAAGCCCTTCCTGGGCGCTTAACTCAGCGGTAGAGTGCCATCTTCACACGGTGGAAGTCGCAGGTTCGAATCCTGCAGCGCCCACCATGCGGAATCGACAGGCAGGTTGGGTGCGAACACCCATGCCTACCGGGTAATATGGTGGCGTTGTCTGCCGTTTCAACTATATTTGCCTATGAGCATCTTCGCGCTGCCGGGGCCGTTCATTTCCGCTGCAAAGGGCAAAAGGCCGGCAAGTGCGATTTTGCAAGGGCGCGAGTTCGGGAAGACAGAGAGGTAAACCGTGAAACGAGTGGCTGAATTTGTTGCAATCATCATTGCAGTGGCAATGACCTTTTCGGCCATTGCAAAGGGAGAAACGAAGATGGCGATTTGGGGTCATACTGCGGACGGAGTTGCTGTTCCCATTTACACGTTGACCGATGGGCAGATTGAGGTGAGAGTAACGGCGTATGGAGCACATCTGGTCAGCGTGAAAGCCCCGGATCGCACAGGCAAGGTAGAGGATGTCGTGCTGGGCTTTGGAACGCTTCAGGGGTACCTGCAGCAGCCGAACGCGAGTCAGGGCGCCATCGTCGGGCGCTATGGGAATCGGATCGCCGGAGGCAAGTTCACGCTCGACGGCAAGACCTACCAGATTCCGCTGAACAACGGTCCCAACGCGCTGCATGGCGGGCCGAAAGGCTTCGACCAGTACGTTTGGAAGTCGCACGAAGTGCCGGACGGCGTCGAGTTCACTCTCGTAAGTCCGGACGGCGACATGGGATTTCCCGGAACGCTGACCGCGAAGGTGCGCTACATGCTCAAGGGCGACACGCTACGCCTCGACTACACGGCCACCACCGACAAGCCCACCGTGGTCAACCTCACCAACCATGCATATTTCAATCTGCATGGCGACGACAAGGGCAACATCCTCGATCAGCGGATCGAGATCAACGCCGATCGCTATACGCCCGTGGATGCAACGCTGATCCCCACCGGCGAGCTTGCGCCGGTGGCCGGCACGCCGATGGACTTCCGCAAGCCGGAGGTGATCGGAGCGCGGATCGACGCCGATAACGAGCAACTAAAGCTGGCCGGCGGTTACGACTTCAACTGGGTGGTGAACGGCAAACCCGGAACGCTGCGGCTGGCGGCCATCGCCACCGATCCCGTGAGCGGGCGCAAGCTCACAGTGGAAACAACGCAGCCGGGTGTGCAATTCTACACCGGCAACTCCCTCGATGGAACATTAACCGGCCGCCATGGCGTGAAGTACGAGAAGAACGCCGGGTTCTGCCTGGAGACGGAGCACTTTCCCGATTCGCCGAACCATCCCGATTTTCCGAGCACCGTTCTGCGGCCGGGCGAGACTATGCGCTCCACAACGACGTTCACGTTTGGCGTGGTGAAGTAGACCAACCGGTTAAGCTGTGAAGTGGACGCCGCCGCGGCGCAAACCATCAGCGCGCGGCGGCCTTCCACTTTTTAAACCACCCCAGCCCAGCCGATGTGCTCGCGGCCGGGATGTATTCGCAGCCGATCCATCCCTCGTAGCCCAATTCGTCGATCAAATCGAAGAGATAACTAAAGTTCACCTCGCCGGTCGAAGGCTCGTGGCGCTCTGGCACTCCGGCGACCTGGAAGTGGCCCACGCGCGTCTGCTTCGGGTCCGCGAGGTACTTGCGGATCTTGACGGCCAAATCGCCCTCCTCCACCTGGCAATGAAAGAGATCCATGAGGATTTTGAGGTTGGGCGCGCCGATCTCCGCAACGATGGCATGAGCCTCCTCCTGCCGATTGAGAAAGAACCCCGGCATGTTGCGCTGTGCGATGGGCTCGATGAGCAACTCCACCCCTGCCGCCCGCGCCTGCTCCGCCGCCCAGGCAAGATTGGCGGTGTAAACGTCGAGGACACGCGCGCGGTCCACTCCCGTCGGGGGAATTCCGGCCATGGAGTGAATGCGCGGGCACTCCAGTAAGCGTGCGTACTCGATGGCGCGCAGAAATCCGTCGCGGAACTCCTGCTCGCGGCCCGGCAGGGCGGCAATGCCGCGCTCGCCGGCCTTCCAGTCACCTGCAGGAGAGTTGAAGAGAACCTGGCGCAGGCCATGTTCCTTGAGCAGCGCGGCCAGCGTGGCGGCCGGATGCTCGTACGGGAACAGGTACTCGACTGCCGTGAAGCCATCGCGCGCAGCCGCGGCAAAGCGGTCGAGAAAAACGTGCTCCGTGTACATCATGGTCAAATTGGCGGCAAAGCGAGGCATGGCGGCGGCTCCGTGATCGGGTTGAAGAAATGGCAAGAGAGCGCGGCAATGGAGTAACGCTCCGCGCCGTAGAATCCGGGCATCTCAGAGACTCTATGTTCGTGCCGCTGAAGATTACTTTGCATGAGTGCTCAGCTCATTCAGCACCCGTTTCAGATCGTCGAGTTTTTGCCCGGCCTCGGCCAGTTTGCCTTCCGAAGTCAGGCGTTGATAGTCGGCGAAGTCGCTGCTGGCTTGTCGGATCAGCTCATTAANNGCTGACGGCTGCGCGGCGCCGGCGGGCGCGGCCGCTCCTGTCGCGGATTGCTGCGCTTCGCCGCCCGTCACTGACGGTGTTTCCGATCCAAAGAGCGAACTCAACGCGGCTTCAAAGTTCGGCCCGTAGGCCAGCCTGTCCTGCAGCGCCAGCACCACCAGCCGCAGCTCCGGNNGCCTCGATCTGCTGCGGCCCGTCGACCAGACGAGTCTTGGGAAAGTCGAAGACCACCGCTTTGCCGTAACTCGCGCCGTCGCTGCGTGCCGCAATCCAGCCGATCAGATTGTTGCGGTTGATCGGCGTAAAGGGCAGAATCTCCACGAACTCCAGCCCGCTCGGTTCCCCGGGCAATGTCATCAGCACGAAGTTCGGGTGCATCTCCTGCGCGTTTTGGTCGCCCTGGTTTGAACCGGTTTCTGTGGCCACGCTCCACTGGTCCTCGCGGTTATAGAAAACCTCGGGATCGGTCATGTGGTAGAGGCCGTACACATCGGCCTGCACGCTGAGCAGCGTCTCCGGATAGCGAACGTGCGCGCGCAGCCACGCGGGCATGGCCGATTCATCCTTGAACATCCCCGGAAAAATGCCGCGCCACGCGGCGATGATGGGATCTTCGCTGTCGAAGACGTAGAAAGTAACCGTGCCGTCGTAGGTGTCCACGACGGCTTTCACGCTGTTGCGGAGGTAGTTGACGGGCTGGCCTTCGAGGCTGGCCTGCGCCGAGTAGGGGTAACTCGCGGAAGAGGTATAGGCGTCGATGATCCACGACAGGCGCCCGTTGTCGCCGACCACGATATAAGGATCGGTATCGAAGGTGAGGAATGGCGCCAGCGCCGAGACTCGCGTGAGCACGTTGCGCCGCATCAGCAGCCGGCTTTCGGCGGTGATGTCGTCGCTGAACGGGACCTTGGTCAGGTCGCCGCGATCGAAGGCCAAAAGCACGCGGCGGAAAAAGCCGCCCATCGCGATGCCCCCGGCGCCGTCGTATGTGGAGAGGTTGTTGCTCTGGCCCTGGGGATAGTTGAATTCCTGCTGATGGGTCTTGACGTAGACGTCGGTGTTGGTGAGTTCGCCAAAATAAATTTCAGGGCGCGTCACGTTGAGGCTAGGCACGGTGCTCTGCACGGGCATGTTGCTCAGGTAGAGCGTGGGCAGGCCCTCCGGCGTGAAGCCGTTCACGGGGTTCATGGTGATGCCGTAGCCGTGCGTGTAGATGAGCTTGTCGTTGATCCAGTTGCGGCTGCTCTCCGGCAGCTTGTCCACGTTCAGCTCGCGCACCGCAAGCATCACCTGGCGCAACGAGCCGTTGATCTGGTAGCGGTCGATGTCGATGCCCGGAAAATCGTAGTAGGTGCGAATCTCCTGCACCTGGCGCAGCGTATCTTGCAGCGCGCTCACGTCCCACAGGCGAATGTTGTCGAGCGTCGCCTGGTTGTGTTCCGGATCGGCGGCCGCAACCGTGGTTTCGGCGGGAAACTCGCGCTGGGCAAAGCGGTCGAGGCCGTACGCCTGTCGAGTGAAGGCGATGTTGTCGGCGATGTATGGCCGCTCGCGATCCAACTGGTTGGGCTTGACGATGAAGGTGCTCACATACCATCCGGCAATCCCGGCCACGACATAACAGGCCGCCGCCGGAACGATCGCTGCCGGTAGCCAGCGCGCGCGCAGCTTCAGGATTCCGCCGGCGATGGCAACCACCCCGCCCAACACCAGCGCCGCACTGATCAGCAGCATCCAGACGATGTTTACGTGCGCGTCGGTGTAGGTCACGCCGGCGAAGATGGTGTGCTGCTCGAAGAGGAGCTCGAAGCGGCCAACATACTCGCGAATGGCGAGCGCGAAGAACAGAAAGCCTGCGGCGATGGAGACACCGCGCCAGGGCAGGCTTCCGGGACTGCCGAATCGCCCGCCGAGCGCGCGTCCTCCGCCTGCTGCAATCAGAAAGAGGACAGCCAGAACGCAGATAATCACCGCCAGCGTCAGGAACCATCCTGCAATGAGCTGCCAGGCGGGCAGGGTGAAGAGGTAGAAGCCGAGCGGCCGGCCAAAGATCGGATCCGTTACGCTGGCGGCATGTGGGGCGTACCAGTAAAGGGCCAGAGTCGGCCACTGCGATTCCATGGCGAAACCGGTGACGATCGAGATCGCAAGCGTGGCAACGACAGCGATGGTGTGCAGGAATTTCTTTAATGGCAACTCGAAGGGCCGTCCGCCGAAAAAGATGGTGTGTGTGTCGGGCAGGTCGGCGGCGTGGCTGTGGTGCAGCGCGAGGAACGCGCCGAACAGGATGACGAAGGTGAGCGCCGCAAAGGCGGCGAAGGTTCCCCATTCGAGGCCAAAGCTCTTCCAGAAGACGCTCGCGTAGCCGAGTGCTCCGAACCAGAGGAGATCGACCCAATAGGAGACGGCTGCGCGGCCGCCCACGAAGACGAGGACGACTACGGCAAGGAAAAGGTAAACGGCGAGACGCGAGCGGCGCGGCTTTGACTGCATCGGCCAATCGATAGTTTCGGGCATACTTCTCCTCATTCAGGCGATTTGTGCGCGCTGAGATACGCAAGCATTGTACAGGGGCAGAGAGAAGCGGACGCGCCCTCAGATCAGCTCGCTCCGCCCCGTGATGCTCAGCTCCCTCACAATCTTGCCCACGTCCTGGGAGTGGTCGCGGTGGGCGATCAGCAGTGCGTCGTCGGTATCGATAACGACAAGGTTCTCCACACCCACCAGCGCAACGAACTTCTTGGGGCTGAAGATGTAGTTGTCGCAGGCCTCGATGGCCATGTGGCCGACGGTGTCGGCTACGTTACCCTCGGCGTCGCCGCGCAGCCGCGCCTCCACCTGGTACTCGTAGAGCGAAGCCCACGAGCCGAGATCGTTCCAACTGAACTCGGCGGGAATGCAGTAGAGATTCGACAGGTGCTCGCCTTTGGCGGAGCGGGGCTCAATGACGGCGTAGTCGACGGAAATGTTCTCGCACTGGGGGTAAACCTTGTGGAAGACCTCGTCGAAGCCGGGAGTGCCCCAGGCGGCGGCGATGGTCTCGAGCAGCGGCGCGGTCTCAGGCAGGTGCTCGCGGACGGCGTTAGCCAGCGTGCGAGCCGACCACAGAAACATGCCGGAGTTCCAATAGTAATTTCCGGCGGCGACAAACTCCTCGGCGCGGTTCTGGTTGGGCTTCTCGATAAAACGGCGCACATGCAGCGCGGCATCGTCCTTGGTCAGGTCGCCGGTCTCGATGTAGCCGTAGCCTGTCTCGGCGCGAGAGGGCTCAATGCCCAGCACCACGATGTTTTCTCCGGCTGCGGCCACTGCGACGCCCTTTTGCAGGGCCTTGAGGAAGCGCGGCTCGTCGGCGATCACGTGGTCGGAAGGAAACACGCCCAGCACCGCCGCGGGGTTGTCGCGCTCGATGAGGAAGGCAGCCAGACCGCAGGCCGGGGCGGTATTGCGGGCCACCGGCTCCTGCACGATCTGCGCGCCGGGCAGGCCGGGCAACTGGTCGGCGATCTCATGAGCCAGAAATTCGTTGGTGATAACCCAAGTCTTTTCAAGCGAGGCAAGGGGTTTGAGCCGTTCCACGGTCTGCTGGATCATGGAACGCTCGCCGTCGAGCGCCAGAACCTGTTTGGCGTGGGCGCGCCTGGAGCGGGGCCAGAAACGCGTGCCGCTGCCCCCGGCCAGAATCACAGGGCGAAAATCGGTTTCATTCGACATTGAAGAAACATCGTACTCGACAAACACTAGGTTTGCACAGGGCCGTGCGAACTATTTTCAAAGGAAATTGCGCTGCCAGGGCAGCGGCTGCATCGGTTCTCCGTGGGTCACGGCCGTTCAGGCGTGTTTACCGCAAGCCGGTGTTCGGCCAGGCGCCCTTGCCTTGCCGGCCGTGCCCGTAAGCAGGAACCTCCGGCCCAGGAAGCCGGAAACCGGACTCGGCAGACGCCGGCAGGCTCGCAAATCAGGTAAGCTATCAGGAATGCCAAGCATACGTCAGGGTTCGATCCATCTGTTTCGTTGTGTAGGAATCGATGTCTTTCTGCACTGGACCTGGTTCGCGTTCGCGGTGATTGAGATCGGCTACCTGAGGAGCCGCTATACATCGCTGATTTGGAGCGCGTTGGAATACCTGGCCCTGTTCCTGATTGTGCTGCTGCACGAATTCGGCCACGCTCTGGCTTGCCGCCAGGTGGGGGGAACGGTCGACCGGATAATGCTGTGGCCGCTGGGCGGGGTAGCCTTTGTGAATCCGCCGCAGAGGCCGGGGGCCATGCTCTGGAGCCTCGCGGCGGGGCCGTTGGTCAACGTAGCTCTACTGCCGGTCCTTGGTGGTGCGTGGCTGTTGAGCCGGTCGCTGGGATGGGCGCATACCATGCCCAACGCCTACCACTGGCTCGGCTGGGTTCTGGGGATCAATGCTGTCCTGCTTGTCTTCAACATCCTCCCCATCTACCCGCTGGACGGAGGACAGATTCTTCGCTCGCTGCTGTGGTATGTGCTGGGGCGAGCGCGCAGCCTGGTGGTGGCCACGGCGCTTGGCTTTGCGGGCGCGGCCGGTTTGGTTTGCTTCGCCTTGTGGATGCGCTCATCCTGGTCATTGTTGATTGCCGGCTATTTGCTTTTGAACTGCTGGGGCGGGCTGCAAAGTGCGCGCGCCATGATTCGCATAGAGAAACTGCCGCGGCGCGAGGGATTTGCCTGCCCCAACTGCGGGTCAAAGCCGCCGGTGGGAGCCCTCTGGAAGTGCGCGCAATGCAGCCAGACCTTCGACACATTCGAAACCCAGGCGGTCTGTCCGCATTGCGGAGCGCAATTCCCCAACACCATGTGCGGGGAATGCCAGCAAATGCATCCGATCAGTGAGTGGATCGCGCACGCTTATGCGGCCCAGGGCGCGGCAGCCGGCGGTTCTCTCGGGAATCGCTCGTTTCAGCCGGGAAATCGGGCTTGAAAGTGCATGTCGGGCATTGAGTTGCCCGCGCCCGATCCCTGACCCCTGATCTCTGTTCTCTGATCTCTGTTTACTTCAGCCCGGTCAGGAATTCGCCCATGCGCCGCGTACCTTCGTCGATATTCTGCTTGGTCACCGGATAGGAGATGCGGATGTGTTCCCCGGTACCGAAGGCCTCGCCCGGTACGGTCACCACGTGCGCTTCGTGGAGCAGGCGCGTGGCCAGCTCCGTGGCGGTGCGGATGCCGCCCTTGCCCAGGTAGGCGGAGATGTTGGGGTAGACGTAGAACGCGCCCTCGGGCTTGGTGCAGGTCACGCCCGGAATCTTTCTGAGCGCGGCCAGCATATAGTCGCGCAGGCCGATGAACTCGGCGCGGAACTCGGCCACGCACTCTTGCGAGCCGGTAAGCGCCGCGATAGCCGCCTTCTGCACAAAGCTGGTGGCGTTCGAGGTGGACTGCGACTGCAGTTTGCTCAGGTTGGCGGCGACCGGCTTGGGAGCCAGCGCGAATCCCGCCCGCCATCCGGTCATGGAATAGGTCTTCGAGAGCGAGCCGAGGATGACGATGTGCTCTTTGGCCCAGGTGAACGAGCCGCCGGAGACGGGCTTGCCGGCATAGTTCAGGTACGCGTAGCACTCATCCAAAAGCAAGAAAATACCGCGATCGTGGGCCAGATGAACGATGCGCTCCAGGTCCTCGCTCGATACCACTGACCCGGCAGGGTTGGACGGCGAGTTGAGGATGATGGCCTTGGTGCGCGGCGTGATGGCCCGCTCGATGGCGTTCGCCGTGATGCGGAAGCTCTCCGCCTCGCTGGTTTCGAGATAGACTACCGTGCCGCCGGCGTACTGGATGATGTCTTTGAAGCTCACCCAGTAGGGAACGGGCAGAATGACCTCGTCGCCGTGGTCGACCAGCACCTGGATGGCGTTAAACAGCGCCAGCTTGCCGCCGGCGGTGAAAATGGCCTCGTCGATCGCATAGTCCGTGCCGAAGTCGCAGGCGTGGCGCTCCACGATGGCCTTGCGCACCTCGGGAATTCCCGGCACCACCGTATAACGGGTGAAGTTGGCCTCAATGGCGGCAATCGCGGCGTCCTTGATGTGCCGCGGCGTGGCGAAATGGGGCTCGCCGGCCCCGAAGTCCACCAGGTTGGCGCCCTGGGCGCGCAGTTTGGCCGCCTCGGCGGCCACGGCCATGGTCGCGGATACTTCGATCCGGCCAATGCGATCGGCAAACACTTTTTGAGGAGCTGTCACGGTCATATCACTTCCATCTTGCCAGATTTCGGGATGAGCGCAAAATTTAAGCTGTGGATGGCCGAGGTCAGCTTCCGCCGTTGATCCGCGCGCGCAGCCGCTTGAGCACGTTGGGCGGTACCAGGCCGCTGACGTCCCCGCCAAAACTGAAGACTTCCTTGAGCATCCGCGAGCTGACAAACGAATAGCGCCCGGCGGGCTGCAAGAAGACGGTCTCGATCTCCGGCGCCAGCCGACGGTTCATCAGCGCCATCTGGAACTCGTACTCGTAGTCGGAGATGGCGCGGATGCCGCGCAGCACCGCCGATGCGCCCTGGCGGCGCGCAAATTCGACCATGAGGCCGTCAAAGGTGGCGACCGAAACGTTCCCGATCTCCGCCGTGAGCTCCTTGAGCATCTCCACTCGTTCCTCGACCGTGAAGAGCGGATCCTTCACCGGATTGACGAGAACCGCCACGATGAGGTGGTCAAAGAGCTTCGACCCGCGCTGGATCAGGTCGGCATGGCCGTTGGTCGGAGGGTCGAAAGTGCCGGGATAGAGGGCTTTGACGGGCATTGGAGGCTCTACGGTGATTCTAGCAGCGAGGAGGACACATCCCCGTCCGCGAAGTCTCAGATCACCTTGCCATCAAGGTCGGCAAAGAACTTGACTCCAGGAATAGAGAGCCTCCGCAGGCCGTTGTCGTTTGTGAAGAAGACGTCCGCTGCGGCTTCCGCCGCGGTCGCAAGGTGAATCCCGTCTGCCTGGCTTACCCGATTCGCTGCGCGAATCACGCTATACTGATGGGCCGTTGCCTCGGTGAAAGGGAGGATTTCGACGGCGCCGCTCAGGAAGTATTTATTTACTGCGTCAACGCCAGAAACAGAGCCTCGCCGGCGTGGTCCGGTCAAGATTTCGCCAATCGAAAACACGCTGGTGCTCAGCCTGTCTCCACGGCTCACGATTTGATTGAGAATCCTACGAACCTTCGGGCCAAAGGTTGGATTCGCTTCGAGCATGTAAATGAAAAGCATTGAATCCCAATAGATTCGGGTCATCCGCGGTTCTCCTTTCGCGCCCTTTCTTCCTGCTCATAACGTTCCCAAACGTCTGGTCCCCAGTTTCTCTCGGCCTTCAGATACGCTTCTCCTCCACCGAACTCCGCATATGCATCTTTGAGGACGCCATAGAGCTTCTCCAACCCAGCGCCGTTAGGAATGCGTTTTCCGGTAGCTTGCGTCACCTGTTTGGCAATGCCCGCATCCAGCACTCGAAACACAAATTGCACTGTAGTGCTGGGGCCACCCGAAGCTGGACCACCACGTTTTTCAATCAGCTCGACACCGGCTTCCCGCTGGAATGCGCGCGAAGACAAGGTGGAAAAGACAGAGGGAGTCCTGTTTGTCCATCCGAGATCTTTCAGCACATTTCCAACCCGAATTTGTACGATCTTCTCACCTCTAGATCGGGCGGGTTGCACATAGGTCGCAATCACATGCTTCTTGGTTACATCGGTAGGAGCCATTGTTGAATCCTCCAATATACATGACTCTACATTACATGCATGACAATTGCAATAAAAAAGTGACTCTCTTTATGTAAGTGCGTGTACTACTCTTTTAAGGTCTGTTATCCCCTGCGCCCCCGCACCGCTTCCTTGGCCTCGGCTGCGCCGCCGGCCGGGACTTCGGGCACATCGGCCTTTACTGCGCCGATGCTCAGCCGCTTGCGCAGCTCGGCGTCGATCTTGGCGTAGACGCCTTTGTTCTCCTTCAGGAACGACCGCGTGTTCTCGCGGCCCTGGCCGATGCGCTCGCCGCCGTAGCTGTACCAGGCGCCGGATTTCTCCACGATGTTGTGCGTCACAGCCAGGTCGAGCACGTCGCCCTCTTTGCTGATGCCCTCGCCGTAGAGGATGTCGAACTCGGCCTCGCGGAAGGGCGCGGCCACCTTGTTCTTGACGATCTTGACCTTGGTGCGCGAGCCAACCACGGTGTCGCCTTCCTTGACGGCGGCGATGCGCCGGATGTCGATACGCACCGACGAGTAAAACTTCAGCGCGCGGCCGCCGGTGGTGGTTTCGGGGTTGCCGAACATCACGCCGATCTTTTCGCGGATTTGATTGATGAAGATGAGAGCGGTGCGCGACTTTGAGACCGTGCCCGTGAGCTTGCGCAGCGCCTGCGACATCAACCTGGCCTGCAGGCCCATGTGCGAGTCACCCATCTCGCCGTCCAACTCGGCCTTGGGAACAAGGGCGGCGACTGAATCCACCACCAGCACGTCGATGGCGCCCGAGCGGACAAGAGCTTCGGTGATTTCCAGCGCCTGCTCGCCCGAGTCGGGCTGCGAGACCAGCAGGTTGTCAATATCCACGCCTAGCTTTTTGGCGTAGGCGGGGTCCAGGGCGTGCTCAGCGTCGACAAAGGCCGCCAGACCGCCATGCTTCTGCGCCTCGGCGATCACCTGCAAGCAGATCGTCGTCTTGCCCGAGGACTCGGGGCCGAAGACCTCTGAGACCCGGCCGCGCGGGACGCCGCCAACGCCCAGCGCCGCGTCGAAGCTGATGGATCCGGTGGAGATGACGGCGATGGGCAGCAGCGCCTCCCGGGACCCGAGCCGTACAATCGACCCCTTCCCGAACTGTTTTTCAATCTGTGCAAGGGCAAGTTCTACGGCTTTGGCACGGTCGTCGACGATGGCCATTGGGAGGGCTCCTCAAAAACAAGAATCGCCCCGCGCACTCTCCTGTTTTCCTCGCAGGAAACGGCCGGGGTTTGAATTGGATTTCGTTGGGATTGTAGCAGGATGGGACACAGAAGAATAGGAGAAAATAGCGAAGAAACAGGGAAAAGTCTGCCTTAAACACGCTGGTGTGCAGGTGCGCACAATTCGAGGCATGACTCGACTGAACGGAAGGTCAAACCCTATAGGCTCCCACTCGCGTTTCCCGGCTGGTGAGCGCATCGCACTTGCGGTCCAGTACCTCGTACTCGGAGTCATGTGCTTTGCGGAACGCGCGAAAGGCTTCCTCGCTGGTCCAGCGGTCGATGGTCAGGTAGCTGCCGGGAATGTAAGCGTCGCGCAGCAGCTCCGTTCCCCGGTAGTCGGGCGAAGTGCGGAAAAGCTGCGCCCATTCGCCCTCGGGCCCATACGCGGCCTCAAAATCGGCCACCTTATCCTCGGCAATTTCAAACTGCCAGACCACGACGAACATTTGGAACCCCAATCCTGTGTTTATGGTAGCGCAGCCGACCGGGGAGGCGAATAAGGGAGGATGAGGCGCCGCAAATTCCATCGCCGGCGGGCAGCGGCAAATGTACCATCTTCTAAGACGGCATCTCTTGAAATGGCGCATACTGATCGTGAGCTGATCTCAAGGAGTAACCTTCCCCTTAGGTCTCCTGATTGCCGTTTCAGCTGCTCGACTTGCATGGAAATCGATAGGGGTTTTTGACGGGCTGTCTGAGGCTCGCGCAGAGGCGTCGATGTGCCGCGCGTGACGCGGCAGGACGTGGGTGCAAAAAGGATTGTGCGCCGCGCATTTCGTCGTCCCAACGCAGTGTAAGGGCATCAAAAATAGCAGGAATGGTGAGGAATCTATGAAGGCAGCTCGCTATCCAGGGATCCGCGTTACCGCCAACGGGAACCAGCTTGTCAGCTACCACACCGAAACGCGCATCGCCGACGCCGGCGTCTTTTACCCCATCACGCCCTCCACGGAAGGGGGCGAGCTCTTCCAACAGGCCTACGCCGAGGGACATCTGAATGTTTTCGGGAACAACACGCTGGCCATCGAGGCCGAGGGCGAGCACGCGGCCCAGGGCGGAGCCATCGCCCATTCGGTTTGCGGCAAGCGCGTGGTCAACTTCACCTCAGGCCAGGGAGTGGTCTACGGCGTCGAGCAGGACTATCACGCGCCGGGCAAGGGTTCGACCATGGTGTTGGAAGTAGGCGCGCGCGCCCTCACCAAGCACGCCCTCAATGTTCACTGCGGCCACGACGACATTTATGGTGCGCTCGACACCGGCTGGATCATGCTCTTCGGCAAGGACGCGCAGCAGGCCGCCGACCAGGCGCTCATTCTGCGCCGCGTGACCGAGCTCTCGCTCACGCCGGGCATGAACATCATGGACGGCTTCCTCACCACGCACCTCGAGCGCACCTTTTACAAGCATGAATCGGAGCTGATCCGCGAATATCTGGGAGCGCCCGACGACATCATCGACTGCCCCACCGAGGCGCAGCGCACGCTCTTCGGTCCCACTCGCCGCCGCGTGCCCAGGATGATCGATCTGACCAACCCCATCCTGCTCGGACCGGTGCAGAACCAGGAACACTACATGCAGGGCGTCATCGCGCGGCGCAACAACTTTGCCGAGCCGATTCTGTACTTCCTTGAAAAAGCCTACGAGGAGTTCGCCGAGCTCACCGGCCGCCGCTACGGCCTCATCAGCGAGTACAAAACCGCCGACGCCGACACCGTATTCGTCTCCCTCGGCTCCGCTGCCGAAAACATCGAGGCCGCGGTCGATTACCTGCGCCAATCGCGCAACGCGAGCGTAGGCTCCATCCATGTCAACGTCATCCGCCCCTTCCCCGAGGCCGCTCTCGTCGCCGCGCTCAAGGGCAAGAAGAACGTCATCGTTCTCGAGCGCACCGACGAAGCCCTCGCCGGCGACAATCCACTCGGCCGCGACATCCGCACCGCATTTTCCAAGGCATTGCAGGGAACCGACGGCCTGCCCGCCATTACGCTCGCCGAAGTACCCCGCTTCTTCGGCGGCAGCTACGGCCTGGGCTCGCGCGATTTCCGCCCCGAGCACATCATCGGCGCCTACGAATTCGCCACCGCCGGCCGCGCGCGCAAAGACGGCAAGACCGCGGCCGACGACGTCAACTTCATCGTTCTCGGCATCGACCACCCCTACTCCGTCATCGCCGATGAAACGCCGTCGCTTCTGCCCGCGGGCGCGGTCGCCGTGCGTTTCCATTCCATCGGCGGCTGGGGCGCCATCACCACCGGCAAAAA
>PMYE01000169.1 GCA_003171315.1 Acidobacteriaceae bacterium | reverse complement strand
CCGCCACCTCCACCACCGCCGCTATGCGAGGCACCACCGCCGCTGGAATACCCTGGGCTCGAAGAGCGGTTCGTCGATCCGCCGCCCCATGCGCTGCGTCCTTGTGCGGCGGAACCAGTGCTTACCGGCGAAGAAGGCTGCATACCTTCCCGTTGCACGGGGGCCGGAAACGCGGGATGGCCGTTGTTGTACGTAGGCCGCGCGTTTGTGCCCTGCGGTCCCGTCGATGGCGCGCCGCGGTAGCCGAGTTGCCTCGGATTCGCCCCGGAAGGTCCGGCCGCGCTGCCGTACACCGGCCGTGAAGGCAGCGGACGAACCGGTTGCACAGTATGCCCTGCGATAATCACTGGCGTGTTCCTATCTCGCGCCGGAAGAATCGAGTTCACGACCGCCTTGCTCCGGTTGACGGCAACCAACGGCATCGGATGGCGGCCGATGGGCCCGTGTGGATAAATCGGGCGGGGAATTCTGTGATATCTTGGCGGCGCCAAACCGAGATTAGGACCGCGGTAGAACCCTGTTCCCCACCACGGCATGCAACCGCCCATCCCCGGCGCCCAGCCCCAGCCAAAGCCGCTGTAGAAGTTCCACATTCCACACTGGAACGGCAGATAGCCCCATGAGTAACCGGACACCCACAGGTATCCATAACCTGGCGTCCACATCCAATCTCCGTAGCCGTAGGGGTCGAAATCCGCGCTGGCCGCCTCATTCGGCGACCAGACATAGCCTTGATCCGGGACGTTGTACCAATTGCCATTGGCGTCCAGATCGTTCCATGCGGGATTTTCGCTAACGCCCTGGTCCGCCGATGCGCCAGTCTGCGCCGCAGCCTCGGCAGTCAGAGCCTGATCGCGGTCCGAATTCCACGAATCCCATGAATCCGGTTCGATGGATTCAGCCAGTACATAGTGGCTGGGATCGGCGCCGTTGAGGCTGATGCTTTCGCCGCCATGCAAGTCCACCGACAGGGCGCCATTACTGCCTTCAAGGTGGGCATTGCCTGAAAAGACGGCAACCTGGCCGGGAGGATTGTCCAGGTCGACGCGGAGTACGGTAAAGCCACTCGTCGTGGCCACCGTGCCGCCAAACTGGATGCTCATCTGGCCGGCCTGGCCCCCGCCCTGGAACTCGAAGTAAGCCAAACCGCCGTTGTCTACAAGCTCGGTGTCGGCCGATGCGCCCGCCCCGCGCAGAACCTTCAGTGTCAAGGAGCTGTCGGGCGAGAGCCGGGCCACGCTGCCGTCCTCAAACTGAATCTCAGCCTTACCGGTGTCCCCCGTAGTCAGTTGTGCGCCCTCGAACAGCGGCGTATTGGCCACCGCCTGCTCGGCCAGCACCTGTGTGCCCTGCGCGAGTGTCACCTGGCCGTCCACGTAGCTCAGCCGCACCGCGCGCGCCGGTTGTCCCGATCCCTGGCCGGCATCCTGCGCCCGCAGCGCCGAACCGAATGACACCATTCCCAGGGCCAGCGCTGCAACCACCGCCACCCCCCTGCGATTCCCCCTGCGTTTCATGCCGCCCGCCTTTCTATCGCTTCACGGCGACCCTTACCCGGTTATCGAGAGTTCTACATTTGTTGGACACGAACACTCGCCAAAAAGTCGCTTGAACCCAGATATTTATGTTGACCCGTGGGCCAGCAGGGCTCTGGCCCGCATTCTCACCCGCTCCAGGACTCCATCGTCCTGTGCCAGGCGCTCCAGAATCTCTCGAATGGCGCAAATCTGCTGCGCCTGGCCGTCCCCAACGGCCTCGGTCAGGAACTCCATCTCCTGGTCCAGCCCAAGACGGTCGTGCTGCAATAGCACCTCCAGGCGAGCGCCCTCCAGAATCGTCTCCGCCACCGCGATCAGCGAATCGCCAAGATTCTGGATCTCCTTGTCCTTTGAATAGTTGAACGTGCAGGAGCCTTGCCCTTGAGGTCCCGTATAGGTGAGCGTTTTCCATCCCTGGAAGGCGACCTTCATGTGGCTTTCGCAGGGATCATTGAACCAGTTGTGACGCTGCGCCGCGCTAAAGACGCGCCCGGCAAACTGCGCGCTTACCTGGATATCGCGATCTACGCCCGGCGCCTCGATCTCCTTCAGGCCGCCTTCTGGAACCCTGCCCATCTGCGAGCGGAAATGGCCTCTGCCGTCGGAGTGCAGCACCAGCGTCCATTGCGGGGGCGACAGTCCGGGATTGGAGAAATCCACCTGGACCGCTGGATCCGCCGGGGACGCGGCCTGGCCGCGCGCCGCAAGCCCGAGGGCCGCAAACAAGAGCCACGCCGCCTTCATCGCACTGCCTCCTGAAGCGCCAGCGTCTGCGCGGTATGAATGTGACAGATGGCGATGGCCAGGGCATCCGCCGCGTCCGGCGGCTCCGGCAGCGCGGGCAACCCCAGCAGCCGCGCCACCATGAACTGCACCTGTTCCTTCTTCGCCAGCCCGTAGCCGACCACGCTCGATTTGATCTTCAGCGGCGCGTACTCCGCTATGGCAATCCCCTGGCGCGCTGCCGCCAGCAGCGCCACGCCGCGCACCTGTCCCAGCTTCAGAGCCGATTTGGCGTTGACCGAGTAGAAAACCTCCTCGATCGCCACAGTATCCGGCCGCCAGCGTTCCAATTCAGTGGTCAGTTCCGCAAAAACCTGCTCCAAACGCGCGGGCAAAGCCCGCGTCTTCGCCAGGCGAATCGCGCCCATCGCCTGGAACCTGAGTTGCGGCTCGCGCGCCCCGTCGCAGGAGTCCACAACGCCGAACCCGGTCACTTCGGTCCCGCAATCGATGCCAAACACCCTCATCGGGTCCAAGTGTACCGCAGACGGGACGGCGCGATAACGTTCATCGTTTTCTACCCAGGCATTCCCAGAGCTGCGCCCTCCGTGGCGGACTTGCCCTGGCTTCGTACCTCTTCCGGCAGCCGGACACAGTACCTTCGTGCCATCGCACAAAATGAAACCTCTGCTCGCGCTGTGTATCGAATCCGATAACGAGTTTGGTTCCTTCGACAAAGTTTCATGGAAAGAAAACAAAAGGTGTATTCGGCGTCGCTAGGTTTAGGTACAGAATTCAGGAGAGGGCCGGAGGGTTTATGCGCAGGATTTCCGGTGCTGCGAAGCGTAACGCGGTCCAGTGGTTGAGCCAGGGGATCTCGCCCCGCCGCCTGGCGCTGACGCTGGCGCTGGGGTTCGCTGTCGGGTGCATTCCCGTGGTTGGAATCCCGACGGTTCTCTGCGCCGCGCTGGCCGTGGCCCTTCGCTTGAACCTGCCCGCCATCCAGGCCGCCAACTACGCCGCCATGCCGCTGCAATTGGCGTTGATCGTTCCGTTTGTGCGCATCGGCGGATGGATCGTTTCCGCGGAGCCCGCGCGCCTTCTTGCGCCTCGCGCCCTGCCGCACTTCCCCGCATTCAGCCTCGCCGCTCATATGGGCGGATTGGCCGGTCAGGCGCTGCTGGCGTGGTTGCTGGCCGCCGTTCCTGCAGTCCTCCTGATGACCATCGCGCTCACGAAGATGCTGCGCCGGATTCCGGCTGTTCGCGCCGTGGAAGCCGGCGACTGAACAGGGGTCAGGGATCAGGGATCAGAGAACACGAGCCGGAGTCCTTGTGGTGTATCTTCGGCTGCGGCATAGCCCTGAGCACGCGGCAAATCCGTACACCTGCAGGTCTCCGAAATCGCAGAGCGCGGCGCGTCAAGAAATCACCGCATCGCGAACTCGCGAAAAACTCCACCCGCAGGTGCACGGATTGGCTGAAAATATGACCTGCAGGTATATGGAACCCGGTGAAATCGTCGAAATGCGAGTTCGCGGAGCACTTTTTGCAGTTTGCAGTACTCTGCACGACCGAACAGGTTGCGGAAAGCGGCCTAATTTCGGGTTCCCCCCGAGAAGCAGACATCAGGGACGGCCTTGCCTAAAAAACTACCAGTTTCGACCGACTTTTTGGGCAAGACGAAGAGTTTTTGGGTAAGAGTTGAATTTCGCCGATCTGCGCGACTCCTGCCGGCGTGGTAGGGTTGTCTGCAAAGTAACTGACGGATAGGGGACAATACGACCGGGACGAGGATTTCGAATAGAAGATCTCAATGATGCCTAGAGTTCACTGCCAAGGCCAATTCGGGATAGATTCGCTGGCTGTGTGTGGAGCTCGTTGGTGACAGGTTCCTGCAGCGTTATTCGGCTCGCAGTGCCTGCATGGGTTCGATAGAAGCGGCGCGACGGGCAGGGACAAACGCCGCACAGCCAGAAACGACGATCATGGCCGCGATAGCCAGAACAAAGCTAAGTGGATCGAGCGGCGACATCTGGTAGAGCATCGACTTGAGCGGACGCACGGCGAACAGCGTGAGCGGAATGCCCACGGCAAGACCCGCGATNNCATCACCATGGCCAGCACCTGCCAGCGGCTCGCCCCCAGGGCCATGCGCACGCCGATTTCTATCGTGCGGCGGCTCACGCGGAACGAATGCGAGCCATAGAGGCCGGTCGCCACCAGCAGCGCCGCCAGCACGCCGAAGAACCCTCCCATGGCGGCAAACATGCGTTGCTGCGCGTAGGAATCATCAAACTGCTGCTGCTGCGTCATGGGTTTCTCAAGAGGAACATTGGGATAGAGCGCGGCCACGACCTTACGCATCTCCGGCAGCACGGCCAGAGCATTACCGCGAACGCGTACCTCGATTTGCATGCTGCCGAGTGACGGCGTCTGCGTCACGGCGCAATAGGCCATAGGCATCGCCCTTTCATCAACAGTCGTGTATTTGCTGTCCTGCACCACGCCAACAATGGAAGCCGCACATAGGGTTCCGGCAATCACGTGGCCCAGCGGATTTGTGTTGGAAAGGTACTTCCTGACGAACGTCTGGTTAACCAGCACAACGGGTTGCGTGTTCTGTGTGTCAGATTCGGCGATGTCGCGTCCCATCAAAATCGGCGTGCCCATGGTATGAAAGAAGCCGGGGCCAATGCCGTTTGTGCGCAGCGTATCTCCGTTTTTCACGATCCCATCGAGTTGGAAGTGGTTTGTATTGCTTGCGTCTCCCATGCCGGGGCGGACCCAAGCCATGGAGGCCGACTCCACCCCTGGCACCTGGCGAATACGGTCCAGCAGCGTGCGATAGAAGACGTGCGTATCTGCTTGTCCTTGCGGCGTGACGCCGAAGACCAGCAAACCTTCAGTCTGCATTCCCAGATTTTGCGTCGCGTAGTTGCGCAGGGTGCGCAACAGCAGCCCAGCGGCCATCAGCAGCACCAGGCAAAAGGCCATCTGCCCCGCCAGGACGATGCGTCCGCCCCCAATGCGGCTGCGGCTCGTAGTCATGTTAGCGGCGGTCGCGCGCAATACGCCCGCCACCGGCGCATGGGTCGCGCTCCACAGGGGAACAAGACCAAATACCAATGCGGCCAGGGCCGAGACGAGCAGCGTAAAGAGCAGTACGCTGCGGTCCGGGCTGAGACCGGTTTCAATGCCAGACCAAACCGCCAACATGCGCGTGGCGAAAAGCGCAAAGATCCAGCCCAGCGTCATGCCACCGGTCACCAAGAACAGGCTTTCGCAGAGTAGTTGACGGAGTAGGCTCATCCTGCCCGCACCAATCGCCAAACGCAGGCTGAACTCGCGTTGACGTACAGCGTTGCGCGCCTGGATCATCATGGCCACGTTGGTGCAGGCAATCAGCAATACCAGGGCGACCAGGCCCATGAGAATACCCAGCGGTTCACGGTAGTGCTCGTTGTAGCCAGCGATGCCGCGCGCCGGAACGAAATCCAGCAATGGTTTCCACTGTTTGGGATCTATGGAACCAATGCTCTGTTTGGCGGCCTCACCGAACGTGCCGGCCAGCGCCTGCTGCGCCTGTATCGGCGTAACGCCGGGGCGAAGGCGCGCCATCATCATTAATGACCACATATTTGGGGATCCGTAGAGCGTGCACATATAAGCAGGCATGCCCCAGGCATTCAATTCGGCACGATTCTGGAATGGAATCCAGAAGTCCGTCTCAGTGGCTGGCTCAATGCCTTTGAATCCATGGGCCGTGATGCCGACAACGGTCATAGGAATGCCCTTGATATAAAGAGTCTGTCCAAGAATGGATGGATCGCGGGCATAGCTCCGCGTCCAGTAGTCGTAGCTGAGGACCACAACGGGCGCGTGAGCTTTTTCTTCAGCCAGCGTGAAGCCACGGCCACGCTCCAGCCGAATGCCAATACCAGAAAAGAAATTCCCGCTGACCTCTTCTCCCTCGGCTGTTTCAGGCAACTCACCGTGTCGGACCGCCACGCCGCCAAAGAAGCTGAGGGGGACGTGGGCGATCAAATCCTCAAACACATCGGTGCGTTGGCGGAGCGCCTCGAAGACCGGCTCGGAAAAGGCAGTATTTCGATCTCCATTGTCGCCGGCGTGAGGCGGCACGCCTTGCCCATTTGCTTCATGCACATAGGACAAACCCTCTGAGCGACTGACGGGCAGCAGCTGCATGAGGATTGCGTTCATCACGCTGAAGACGGCGGTGTTCGCGCCAATGCCCAGCGCCAGCGTAAGGACTACGGTGAGCGTAAATCCCGGCGACTTGTGCAACCGGCGCAGCGCGTAGCGGAGGTCTTGCATTGTTTGTTCGATCCACAACAGAGAGCGCTCGTCGCGATGTGCCTGTTTTGCCTGCTCCACGCCGCCGTAAGCGCGTCGCGCGGCCAGCCGTGCCTCTTCAGGCGACATGCCGCGGCGTTCAAAGTCGTCGGCGAGGAGGGTGAGGTGCGATGCGACTTCGCGTGCAAGGTCCTCCTCGGCACGCTTGTTGGCGAGGAGACTGCGGAGCTGGGCGATGATTCTTCTCCAATGCGCCATGGTTACTGTTCCTTCGCGAGCAGCTTTTCAACCACGCCGGCCATCTGGCGCCAGCGTTCGGTTTCTTCATTGAGCGCCTTCAACCCCGCCTTGGTGATGGTGTAATACTTCGCTTCGCGACTGTTTTCCGTCTTGCCCCAGGAGCCACGGGTCCAGCCGTGCTGCTCAATCCGGACGAGAGCCGGATAGATGGTGCCCTGGTTGAGATTCAAGGCGTCCTCCGAGACCTGCTGGAGCCTGTTGGCGATGCCATAGGCATGCTGCGGGCCCATAGTAGCAAGGGTGCGGAGGATCATGAGGTCGAGAGTGCCTTGCAGGATCTGGATGGGCATTTTCTTCACTTGGCATTCAAGTGAACATGATTCTCACTTGGTTGTCAAGTGGAAACCGCAGGACGAGCTTCGAGGCGCGGCTAACACGGTCGATTGGAGGAGCGGAGGATCGCTCGCGGCTACTCACTCCTGCTGCCAATCGCCGATGCGCTCAACGAACCAAAGCCGAATCGCCTTCCGGCCGTTCCGCTGCTGGAAGCGCCTGAGGCCGCTGCGCCCGCACACAGGGCGCGCCTGCAACCCGGTAACTGGAATGTTTCGCCCTTAGCGATACCTGATTGATTTGGCTAGTGAGTCTCGAATCAAACGCATATACTACCTGCAAATCCCGTGATCGCCCTCGGATGGCCGAGTGTTTGCGGCGAAATGTGGCGCGCAAATGGGTTCGCCGGGCGGTGTGGGCATTGTCGTGATGATGCTTCGCGCCGGGCGAGAAGGATTCCGGCAGAGACGTCGCGCCTGGGAAGGCGCTGTTCGTGGGCAAGCCAAGCGCTGGGGGAGATGAGTGCCGATGGACGAGCAGCCGGAGGAAAAGCAAGGGAGTGAGCCATCGCCGTCCGCGGCAGCGAGCGGCGGAATTTCGCAGCTTTGGCTGATTCTGCCCTCCTGCATCCTCGCTATTTCGGTTGGCGCCGCACTGGCGCGGCTGTTTCCTCATTTCCGTTGGCAATCGCTGCCCATTGTGGCGGCAGTGGTTGCTACGGCTCTTTTCGCGCTGATTCTGAACCGTACGTTGCTTCGCCACAGCGCCCAGATGGCGCAGGTACCCATCGGCGAAGGGTTAAGAGAATTGCTGGACTCGGCCGGTCCGGCATTGGTCGTGATCGATTTGAACGGCGGGCTGATCTACTGCAATCCCGCGACCGAGCGTTTGCTCGGCTACCGGGCCGAGGAGCTTCTGAATCTTTGGGGCAAGGTGGAGCTTCTGGGGCCCGGCGAGGCGGAGCGGCTGGTGGCGGAAATGCAGAAACTTTGCCGCGTGGATCGCCCGCCCGAGACCACGCGAGCCGGCCTCATGGCCGCCTGTCTCGATTGCGCGCGCACGCTGCCGCCCAGCCTGGTGCCGGGCTTCGAGGCGCAGGTGCGCCGCAACGATGGCGAGATCCTGCCGGTTATGCTCCATATCTCGACGCTGCTCGACCCGGCGGGCGAGCTGATCGGCATGGTGGCCGTGGCCGTGGATCACAGCGCGTCCCTGCACCGCAAGCAGGCGCAGCGCGAGTCGCAGGAACGGTACCGCGACCTGTTCGAGCACTCCAGCGAGATGATCGCCACGCTCAGCCCGGCGGGGCAGTTTCTCTACGCGAATCCGGCGTGGAAGCGCTATTTCGGACTGGACCAAATGGCGCTGGCGGGTCTCGACTCCTTCGAGGATTTGTTCACGGCCGGCGCCCGGAGCGAGGCGGCCGCGCTCTTCCGCCGCGCGCTGGATGGCGAAACGGTGGAGCGGGCGCCGCTGCGCCACCATACGCCGGACGGCCGCGTGCTGGATCTGGAATTGAGCCTGAGCCGGCGGCAAAAGGCGGGCAGCCCGCTGGCGGTGCGCTGCCTGCTCCGCGATGTTACGCAGCAAATGCAGCGCGAAAACCGGCTGGCGCTGCAGCTCGCGGTGAGCCGGGTTGTGGGGGAAAACGCATCGGTCGAGTCGGCGGGCATGCGCGTCCTTGAGGCCCTTTGCCTCTCCCAGGGATGGGATGTGGCCGTGGAATGGGTGGTTGGCGCCGAGCAAAACCAGCTTGAATTCGGAACCGCGTGGGGAGTTCCGGGCCGGCAGGCGGAAGCTCTCATCCAGGCAAGCATGGGCCTGACGCTGACAGGCAGCACCGAATTGCCCGAGCGGGCATGGCGCGACGGACGCACGGTGTGGCTCGCCGATCTGGATACAGCGCCCCCGAGCTCCCGCGTATCGGCGGCTATTGGCCATGAGATGGTTTCCGGCTGGGCAGTGCCGGTGCGCGCAGGCAGCAAGGTGATGGCGGTGCTCGAGTTTTATTGCCGTTTCCGGCTGCGCGAGGATCGCGAAGCGATGGCCGCCGTAGAAACAGCAGCCGCCGCGCTGGGGCAGATCCTGGTGCGGGCCCAGGAACGCGGCCGGGCCGACGAGTTGAGCCGCCAGCAGGTGGTCCTGCTGGATTCGGTGACCGACGGCATCTGTGGGCTCGACCGCCAGGGGAACGTGACCTTTGCCAACCCCGCGGCCGCCCGATTGCTGGGCGCGTCAGTCGATGCGCTCATTGGCAAACCGGCCCACGAACTGCTGCACTGCTCCGCGCCGCCGGGGCGTGTTTGCGACCAGGATTGCCCGTTGCTCCGCGCAGCGGCTGCTCCTTGTAGCGGGTCCGGAGAAGAGAACATTTTTCGCACCGATGGCACCTCCTTCCCGGCCGAGTATGCGGTGACGCCCCTTCGCGGCCTGGGCCGTTTTTCCGGGTCGGTGCTCAGCTTCCGCGACATCGGCCAGCGCTACGCTCTCGACCGGCTCAAGGACGAGTTCATCTCCACCGTCAGCCACGAGTTGCGCACACCCCTCACGTCCATCCGCGGCGCGCTGGGACTGCTTACCTCCGGTATTCTCGGCGAGGTTAGCGAAAAGGCATCCAATCTTTTGCGTATAGCGCTCACCAACTCCGAAAGGCTGGTTCGCCTGATCAACGACATTCTCGACCTGGAGCGGATTCAGAGCGGACGCGAGCCGCTTGACTTCCGCGCCGTACAGTTGGCCGACGTTGTGCAGCAGGCGATCGAAGACATGAAGCCCGTGGCGGACGCAGCCGGAGTACAGCTGATTCACGACGCCACGAAGGTGGAGATTACGGCCGACTCCGACCGGCTGCTGCAGGTCGTCACCAACCTGCTCTCGAATGCAGTCAAGTTTTCGCCTCCCAACTCGCCGGTGAGCGTCATGCTGCGGCCGGGCGTGACGGGCGTGATTCTCTCCGTGATCGACCACGGGCGCGGAATTCCCGCCGACAAACTGGAAACCATTTTCGGGCGCTTCCAGCAGGTGGACGCCTCCGACTCCCGGCAGAAGGGCGGCACCGGCCTGGGACTGGCCATCTGCCGCACCATTGTGCTGCAGCATTCGGGACGCATCTGGGCCGAGCGCAATCCGGTGCGCGGATCGACCTTCCGCATCTTTCTGCCCTATCAACCCGCGCCGCAGGCGGCTTCCGGCGGCGTGCTGGAGGCTCCAGCCAGCCACGGGACCCTGGTGCTGGCCGACGGAAATGCGGAATCGCGCCCGCGCATCGCGGCGCAGTTGGCCCGCCATGGCTATTCCGTGGTGCAGGCCGCCACCATGGAGCAAACCCTGTCCGCGGCCCGGCAAAACGCCCAGGCCATCCTTCTCGACACTTCGCTCGACGGCATGAACGGGTGGGAGATTCTGCCGCTCCTGCGCCGCCTGGATGCATCCGCCCGCACCCCGGTGGTTTTGATCAGCGTGGAAGGTCCGGAGACCGGGAAAGAGTTGGCCGGCGGCGCCGACGGATGGGTTTCCAAGCCGCTTCACGAGGATGAACTTCTGGCGGAGCTGGCGCGCGTGTTGTGCGGATCGGGCGAAAAGGCGCGCATCCTGATCGTGGAGGACGATCGCGACCTGGCGCTCGTCATCAGCGAGATTTTCGCGCGCGATACGATCGCGGTGCAGACGGCGCATTCGTGCGCGGAGACGATCGAAGCCTGCTCCGCCTTCAAGCCCCACCTCATGGTGCTCGATATCGGATTGCCAGACGGCGACGGCTTCAACGTGGTGGATTGGCTGCGCCAGCGCGAATCTCTTGCCCAACTGCCGCTCGTGGTCTACTCCGGGCGCGAGCTATCGCCGGACGAGCGCCGCCAGCTCACGCTCGGCCCCACATATTTCCTGGCCAAGACCCGCGTACAGCCGCAGCAGCTTGAAGCTCTGGTGTTGACCATGCTGCGCTCCTCGCGCCAGATGGATGAGGCGGAGCCAACCGAGCCGGCGGTACCGAATTCGTAACCCGATGGTTGTCTCCATCCCATCGACAACGCCGCGGCAACATTCGACAATAGTGGTGGAGGATCTTCCCTCGTGGCCCGCAAAATCCTGATCATCGACGATGAAGACGATATTCGCGAGGTGGCCTCGCTGAGCCTGGAGACCGTGGCCGGGTGGGAGGTGATTGTGGCCAGTTCCGGAGCGCAGGGCATGGCCCGCGCCGCCGAGCAGCAGCCCGACGCCATCCTGCTGGACGTGATGATGCCGGGCATGGACGGTCCCACGACCTTTCGCGAGCTGCGCAAAAATCCAGCCACGGCCGGGATTCCGGTGCTGCTGCTTACCGCCAAGGTGCAAGGCACCGACCAGCGGCGCTTCGCCGATCTTGGCGTGGAGGCCGTGCTCTTCAAACCCTTCGATCCGCTCACGCTATCCACGCAGATTTCGAGCGCGCTCGGCTGGGCCTGACCGCTCTTTGTCATGAAAACTCCTGCCCAATCCGGTATCCCCGCGGATGCGGCTCTTTCCCAGGCGATCGACCGCCTTTGGGTCCGCTTTCTGCCGGAGATTCGCGAGCGCGTCGCCATCCTCGAAGCGGCGGCAGCGGCCGTCTCCTCCGGAAAGCTCGCCGCCAAACGCCGCGAGGCCGCCCAGGCCGCGGCGCATAAGCTGGCCGGAGTGCTCGGCACCTTCAGCCTGACGCGCGGCACGGTTCTGGCGCGCGAGACGGAGGTGACGTACTCCCGCGAATCCTCGCCCAGCCCCAGCGCCGGCAAGCGCCTTGCCGCCATCGCCGCGGAACTGCGCGTAATGATCGAGAACCGCAAATAAGCCGGCATGCTCCGGTAAAACCGCGCTCCGCAACAGGAAAATCCCAGGATCTCCCTGCACATGCGATTTGCTGCTCCGCAACCCGTACCGGAAGAGCAACCAGAGACGGCGCTACGAAGATGGCCGCAAGATGCGCCGTTACAAATGGCTCTGGGCCGTGGAGCGAACCCGGCTGCCAAGAACACGCCTCTCAAGAATGTGGTTGGATCGGTAGCTCAGGTTGGCAACCAGGACGACCGATAAGGTTCTGGGGCTGTGCGTTTTCCTGGCCAGATGCAGCATCCGCTGAAGAATCTGCGCATACGAGTAAAACCGGCCGTTGAAGCGGTCTACCTCGTCCACCAGTTCCGCCCAGGTAAGGTGCGCGTAGCTGGCCACCGGATAAGTCAGAGTGTAGTACTTCCAATCCTCTGGGTAATCGTTCGACCGGATCCTGCCTTCGCGCTCCATTTCAGCGTAGAGCTTGGTTCCGGGAAGCGGAGTAAGGATCAGAACATTGGCGGCGTCGATGCCGTAGTTCTTGGCCGCGCGAGCGATGGTCTCGCCAATCCCTCGCTGGTCCGTGTCGATCCCTATGATGAAAGAACCCACAACGCATATGCCGTGCCGCTGAATCCGCCGCACGGACTCGCGGAAATCTCTCCCCTTCAGGAGGTTGAACTTCTTGCCTAAGGCCATCAAGCCTTCCACGGTGGGGGATTCGAACCCGATGAACACGCCTTGGCATCCCGAACGCGCGGCGAGCTCCAGCAGTTCGTCATCGTCGGCGAAGTTTATGGTCGCCTGGCAGATCCAGGGCCGGGTCAGCCCCTCTTGAATCATCGCCCGGAAGAGATCCTTGGAGTATGCGAGATGGTCCTCGCGAGTACCAATGAGGTTGTCGTCTACAAACAGGATGACTTTTTCCCGGATCAGCCGCAGCTCTCGAATGACATCGTCGACGGGCCGGCGGCGGTACGTGCCTCCATTGAACGCGGTAACGCTGCAGAAGCTGCAATTCAACGGGCAACCACGCGTGGTTTGTACCGAGCCCAGGTAGTACCGTCCGCGGAGCAGGTCGTGCCGGGCAGGCGGGATTGAATCCATGTCGCTGATGCCGCCCTCATACACCCTGCGCAGGGCATGGTTGCGCGCGTCCGCCAAAACCTGCCCCCATGCCGATTCCGCCTCTCCCGTGACCACCGCATCCACATGCTCCAGCGCCTCATCGCGACGGAATGTGGCATGAATGCCTCCCATCACCACGGGCACTCCCATCGCGCGGTACAGTGCCGCCACTTCGTAGGCCCGCGGCGCTTGAGAAGTGAATGCCGTTACACCGACGAGATCGGGTTTGGGCAGACCCCCGTAATCGGGATGGCCCAGGTTCTCGTCGATCAGTGTCACCTCCCAGTCCGGCGGCGTCAGTCCTGCCACCACCAGAAGCCCGAGTGGTTTCCAGACGCGATACTTATTCAGACGGTTCCAATGAACTTTGTTCAGGCTGACGACCGGATTGTCGGGATTAACAAGATAGAGTCGCATCTCTTTCCTTCCCGGTCTACTGCTCGATTCGCCTGCTGCAATTTGGTGTCTCGTTCTTCCGCGTGGCTCTCCCGGGCGGAAATAAGGATACACCGAACTCTGTCCCCCTTGCTAGCGGCTGTTGTCGCCAGTTGAGTACAAGTTTTAATCTTCGCCTACGTCTGACAAGAAACTGACCGGGTGGTCATACTCAAGAGCAAAATGGAAGCGAGACGTGAAGATTCATTCCCTTCGCTTCGGGATGACAAACAAATGGGAGGAGGCGATAAGCCTCCTCCCATTTCTCTCGCTGACCATTCGCCACTGACGATCGGGCGCTGGTTTTTATGCGACCTTGCTGAGAACCTTGGCTTCGAGGGCCTTGTCGCCGCCAACAGTCACCTTGATCTGCTTGGGCTTGGCTTCGGCCTTCTTGGCAAGGTTAATCTTCAGCACGCCCTTGTCGTAGTGGGCGCTCACCTGACCGAGATCCACGGAACTGGGTAGCGTGAACGACCGGGTGAACTCTCCGTACTGCCGCTCGACGCGACGGTAGTTCTCCTCTTTCTCTTCCTTCTCGATCTTGCGCTCGCCATGAACGGTGAGGGTGGTGTTCTCGATACGGACATCGATGTCTTTTTCGTCGATGCCCGGAACTTCAAGCTTCAACGTAATGTTGTGCTCGTCTTCGTAGATGTCCACCGGCGGTGCGTAGCTGGTGGTAGTTAAAGCCTCTTCCGGGACTTCGGGGCTATACGACTCACGGAAAAGACGGTTCATGCGGTTGATGCGGTCTTGCATGGCGGAAAACTCACGCAAAGGCTCCCAACGGGTCAATAGGGTCATAACGCAGTTCCTCCTTTGAGGAATCTAAGGTGGAAAAGCTTCAGATGGGCTGACTTAGTTCAGGGAACCTGAAAGAGTAAGACGAGGTGGCTCGCTCAATTGCGATGCTAGGCTTATGCGCTGCTGTTGTCAACCTGCGGTTCGCCAAAATAGCGATCTGCTCTCGAATCAAGCGGATGAATTGATCTATCCAGTTTGATCGGTCCGCGCGCTCGGTTTACGCCAAATCGCCGAGTCGCGAATTGAGCGCCTGGGAGGCGCAATTCAGGGTTCCGGCCGGATAACCGCCCATCCGGAAGCGATTCTCAACCGGCGGGTTCGGCTCCGCTCGCGAACTGAATGCGTACCCCCCGGAATCGCACAAGTCAGGCCATCTCCGCTCGTCCCCACGGGCTTCGAAGAACCGCCCAACCAATTACACTTCATAGTGAATGATTCCGCGCGACCCATTCGCGTCCCCGCCCGGCCAAACACCTCAACTAGGCCTGCGCTTCGAGGAGCCGCGTCCGGCGCGCCGCATCTGGCCCGTCCGCGAATTGGTGGCGCAGGTGCGCGAGCTGGTGGAGCAGGAGTACGGCGACGTCTGGGTCGAGGGCGAGATCTCCAACTACCGCCCCGCGCCCTCCGGCCACGTTTACTTCACGCTCAAGGACGCCGACGCTCAACTCCCCATCGTTCTCTTCCGCCGGCAGGCCATGCTTTTGCGCTTTCGTCCCGAGGACGGCCTGCATGTGCTGGTCCGCGGCCGCGTGAGCGTCTACGAGCAGCGCGGCCAGATGCAACTGGTCGCCGAAACCATGGAGCCCGTCGGCGCCGGCTCGCTGCAGCTCGCTTTTGAGCAGTTGAAGGAGCGGCTCAAAGCGGAGGGGCTTTTCGATGCCGCTCGCAAAAGGCCGCTGCCCACGTTTCCCCGTACCGTGGGCATCGTCACCTCACCCACCGGCGCGGTGATCCGCGACTTCCTCAACATTGTCAGCCGGCGTCACTCCGGATTGAACGTCCTGCTCTGCCCCGCATCCGTGCAGGGCGAATCCGCGCCGGCTGAGATCGAGGCCGCGCTGGCCGGGCTGAACGATTCGAATCTGGTTGACCTGATTGTGCTCGCCCGCGGCGGCGGTTCGCTGGAAGACCTGGCCGCCTTCAACAGCGAGCTCGTGGCTCGCGCCATCGCCGCGTCACGCCTGCCTGTCGTCTCGGCCATTGGCCACGAGACCGACTTCACCATTGCCGACTTCGTTGCCGACCTGCGCGCGCCCACGCCGTCGGCCGCGGCCGAGCTCATCACCGAGGCGCAGTACACGATCGCCGAGCGCCTGGCCACGCAATCGCACCGCCTGGACCGCGCCGCCCGCTTCCAACTGCTGCAGGCCCGCCAGCGCCTGACGCAATGGCCGATCGGCCGCGCCGAATCGCGCGTCTCCACGCTGCTGCATCGCCTCGGCCAGCGGCTCGACGACTCCACTCAGCGCCTCGACGCCGCCCTCCTCGAGCAATCGCGCCTCGGCCAGGCCCGTGTCGCCGCTCTCGCCGCCGGC
The DNA here is from genome assembly GCA_003171315.1 of Acidobacteriaceae bacterium. GTDB lineage: Bacteria > Acidobacteriota > Terriglobia > Terriglobales > Acidobacteriaceae > Telmatobacter. The sequence continues at coordinate 8,459 of PMYE01000169.1, read as the reverse complement.
GTGCTGCATCACGACCCGCGGCAGAAGGTCGCCCACGCGCGCGAGCACCTCGCCGACTTTCGTGCGCGCCTTGACCGCTCGCTGGAGCGCCTCATCGAGTCTTCGGCATCGCATTTCGGCGCTCTCGATGCGCGCCTTCGCTCGCTTTCGCCCTTGGCCGTGCTCGACCGCGGCTACGCGCTGGTCCTCTCGGAGGACGGCTCGCTCATCCGCTCCACGGCGCAAATCGCCGCCGGCGAACGGCTCACCACGCGGCTGGCCGACGGCTCCTTTACAAGCCGCGTAGAACCCACTGCCAATAACGGGTAGATCGCTCCAATAAGTCGTTGAAAAATAGATTTAGCCGGAGTCTTTACAGCAATTCTCGAGGTCGTGTATAGTGACCGACAGTTGGCGAGTGGCGCTTCCCCAGAAGATGGCCACCATATCTCGGATATCTCTTCCCACCCCCACGAAAATTCGCGAGATGCCCGCAGGTTTGTAGAGAGAGATTGCAGATGGACCCAGAAAAGCTGGCACAGAAGAAGGTGGACTGGTATCGCTCGCCTGTCAGCCGCGATCAGCTCCTAGCCTTAAATGCCCGCAGCGATTTCAAGGGTTGGCTTCAAACCGGCGGTTTTTTGATCTTGATCGTGCTGACCGGCAGCGCAGCCGTCTATTCCGTAGGCCGCTGGACGTGGCCGGTCGTGTTGTTGTTGTTTTTTATCCATGGAACCTGCTGGAGGTTCCTCTTACACGGCTTTCATGAGTTGATTCACAACTCGGTCTTCAAGACAAAGTCTCTCAACAGTTTTTTCGTTCGCCTCTTCGGTTTCTTCATGTGGATGAACCACCACCAGTTTTGGGCCAGCCACACCGAACACCATAAATACACCCTACATCCTCCCGACGATCTGGAAGTCGTTCTCCCTCCCAGGTGGCTCAGGCTCGATCGATTTTTCCTGCGCTATTTCGTTGATCCCGTGGGTTTGTGCATCGTGCTCTACACCACTGTCATGACGGCTTTCGGCAAGCCTCAGGGCGATTGGAACAAGAGACTGTTTGCGGCAGCCGATGCCAAGGAGAAGCGGCGCTGGGTCAACTGGTCGCGCTTCTTGCTGGCGGGACACGCAACGATCATTGCCGTCTCGGTGACCATGCACTGGTGGTTGCTGCCGGTCGCCACAACACTGGCGCCCTTCTATGCCGGCTGGTTGTGTTACCTCTGCAATAACCTGCAGCACGCCGGCCTACAGGACAACGTGCCGGATTTCCGCCTTTGCGTTCGCACCGTCACTCTCCATCCCGTACTCGAATTCCTCTACTGGCACATGAACTACCACACCGAGCATCACATGTATGCCGCAGTGCCATGCTACAACCTTGCCAAATTGCACGAGATCATCAAATCCGACCTGCCGTCGTGCCCGCATGGATTGTTGCAGGCATGGAAACAACTGGCTATGATCCTGCACCGGCAAAAGCTCGACCCAACTTATCAATATGTTCCCGAACTGCCAGCGCGTTCCAGCTACTCGACAGCGGATTGACCTTCCCCGGCGGGGCCCGGAGCTTTACCATATAGGCTGTATCCGTGAAAGCACGGGCATCTTCTTCCGAGAGCTCCAAGAACTGAGACCGTGACCACAGCCACCGTCCGCAAACTCTTCGGCACCGACGGCATTCGCGCCGTTGCGGGCGAGGCTCCTCTCGATCCCACGACGATCTACGGCGTGGGGCTCGCGCTCGGCCACACTCTGCGGAAGACCACGGCCCAGCCCAAGGTTCTGCTCGGCCGCGACACACGCGAGTCCGGCCCCTGGATCGCCGCCACGCTCGCCGAGGCCCTGCGCCGGTCGGGCGCGCTCGCCGAAAGCGCAGGCGTCGTCACCACTCCGGCCGTCGCGTTTCTTGCCCGCACGCACGGCTTTCACGCCGGCGTGGTGATCTCGGCATCGCACAATCCCTGGCAGGACAACGGCATCAAGCTCTTCGGCGCCGACGGATTCAAGCTGCCCGACGCGGTTGAACTAGCCATGGAAGAGGAGATTCTCTATCACGCCGCACAGGTGCAAATCTCCGATCCACATTGCTTCCCTGCGGTCGAAGACAATCCCGCGTTTCTTTCCGATTACATTCAGTTTCTCCTCGCTTGCGTACCCCGCCTCTCGCTCGCGGGCCTGAAGATCGTGGCCGATTGCGCCCATGGCGCCGCGGCCGCCGTCGCGCCCGAGCTTTTCCGGCGGCTCAACCGCGAGGGGCGCGCGGAGGTCACGCTGCTCAACATCGCGCCTGACGGCCGCAACATCAACGCCAAGTGCGGCGCGCTCCATCCGGAGTTTGTCGCCGCAGAGGTGAAAGCGCGTGGAGCGGACCTGGGCTTAACCTTCGACGGCGACGCCGACCGCTGCATGTTGGCCTGCTCCTCGGGAAAGGTCATCAACGGCGACGCCATTCTGCTGATGGCGGCGCGCGACCTGAAGGCCCGCGGCATGTTGACCGGCGATGTCGTTGTCGCGACATCGATGTCGAACATGGGACTGGAAGCCGCGCTCAAGCACAGCGGCATTCGCATGTTGCGCGCGCCGGTGGGCGACCGCTATGTGCTGGAAGAGATGCAGAAGCAGAACGCGGCTCTCGGCGGCGAGCAGTCTGGCCACATCCTCTTTCCGCATCTGGCGACCACCGGCGACGGCCTGCTCACCGCGCTCGTCGTCCTCGATCTCATCGCCCGCACGGGCAGATCCATCAACGAGCTTTCCGCCGGCCTGAAAGTCTTCCCGCAGGTGATTGTGAACGTGAAGGTGCGCGAGAAAAAGCCGCTCGACTCGATTCCGGCCGTGGTCGCGGCCATCCGTGCCGCCGAAGAAGACCTGAAAGACTCAGGCCGCGTCGTGATCCGCTACAGCGGCACCGAGCCGCTGGCGCGGGTGATGATCGAGGCCGAGAGCGAAGAGGCGATGCGGCGGCACGCGGAGGCCATTGCTGCCGCGATCCGCGACGAACTGGGAATCTGAGCCTGGCGCCCAACGCCGACCAGGCAACGCATCCAGGCTTCTGAAGAAGCGGTTCTCTGTTCACTTCTTCACTTCTACACTTATTCACTTTTTCCCGGCTCCTTGTTTTTCTACTCCCTACTGGCTACTCCCTACTCCCTGTATTCTCATTCCATGCCGCAATTCCCTTCCGGCCAAACGCTGCTCATCGACGCCGACGACACGCTGTGGGAGAACAACATCTACTTTGAGCGCGCGATCGCGGCATTCATCAGCTTTCTAAACCATCACGAGTACTCGCCTGCCGCGGTGCGAATGACGCTGAACGCCGTGGAGCGGGAAACCATCCTCACCCACGGCTACGGCCTCTCGAGTTTCACGCAGGCACTGGTGGACTGCTTTGAGCGGCTGAGCTCTGCGCCGGCGACGGAAGAAAAGCGTGAGCGCATTCGCGGCTTTGCCCGCGCCATCGCCGAGCAGGAGATCGAGCTGCTGCCCGGAGTGGCCGAGACTCTGGCCGATCTCGCCGGCCGGCACCACCTCATTTTGATGACCAAGGGCAACCATGCCGAGCAGGCCGGCAAGCTGGCCCGCTCCGGGCTTGCGCCGCACTTTGCCGCGGTCGAGATTGTAGCTGAAAAAGATCCGCCCACCTACCGCTCCGTCATCGCGCGGCACGAGCTCTTGCCGCACACCAGTTGGATGATTGGCAACAGCCCCAAGAGCGACATCAACCCTGCTCTCGCGGCCGGCCTGCACGCAGTCTTCCTCGTCCACAAGGACACGTGGGTGCTGGAGCACGCCGCGCTCGACGCCGCGCCAGAGGGCCAGCATCTGATCGAGCTCGACGCGTTTGCGAAACTGCGCGAGATTTTTTGAGCGGCACGGCCGCAATCGAAACCCAAGCCGGTCCAACTGCATGTGAGAAACTGAGAGTGCGGCATTTAACAATTTCTTCGGGGCTGCTCAATTCGCCCCCAAACCTGACTCCAACACAATTTGAGTGGGCCTGCGCGGCCAATGCCGGGCTACGGATCGCGCGGCAATCGGAAATGCTCATAGGATTTCGCAAAGAATGATTAGTGTGAACGACGTGACCATGCGCTACGGCGCGAAGGTGCTCTTCGAGGATGTAACCACCACCTTCACGCCGGGCCGCCGTTATGGATTGACCGGGCCCAACGGCGCCGGCAAGTCCACCTTCATGAAGATCCTGAGCGGCGAACTGGAGCCGCAAAAGGGCACGGTCGTCCGACCGCGCAAAGTCGGCGTTCTCAGCCAGGATCAATTCGCTTTCGACGCCTTTCGCGTCATCGACACGGCGATCATGGGCAACAGACCGCTTTGGGCCGCGCTGGAGGAGCGCGACCGCATCTACGCCAAGCCGGAGATGACAGACGAGGACGGCATGAGACTGGGCGAACTCGAAGGCACGATCGGCGACGAGGATGGCTACACCGCCGAGAGCGACGCCGCCGTGCTGCTCGATGGACTCGACATTCCCGAGCCGCTGCACGAGCGCAGGATGGGCGAGTTGCAGGGCGGGCAAAAAGTGCGCGTGCTGCTGGCGCAGGCGCTCTTCGGCAAACCGCAGGCGCTGCTGCTCGACGAGCCCACCAACTACCTCGATCTCGACTCCATCCACTGGCTGCAGGACTTCCTCACCAGCTACGACGGCACCATGATCGCGATCTCGCACGACCGGCACTTTCTCAATTCCGTGACCACGCACACCGCCGACATCGATTACCAGACGATCATCACCTACACCGGCGGCTACGACGACATGGTCATGGCGAAGACGCAGATCCGTTCTACGCTCGAATCCCAGATCGCCCAGCGCGAAAAGAAAATCGCCCAGCTCAACGAGTTCATCGCACGGTTCGCCGCGGGCACGCGGTCAAGCCAGGTGACCAGCCGGCGCAAGGAGGTAGAGCGGCTGCAAACCAACGAGCTGGCGCGGTCGAACATTCAGCGGCCCTACATCCGCTTTGACCAGGCGCGGCCCAGCGGGAAGCACGTTCTGGAGTTCAAGCATCTGACCAAGGTTTACGGCGACCTGAAGGTCATCGATGGATTTACGGCCAACATTCTGCGCGGCGAAAAGATCTGCCTGATGGGGCGCAACGGCGCGGGGAAGACCACGCTGCTCAAGTGCCTGCTGGCGAACTACGCCGGTTTCCCACCCCAACGACAAGGACCCGTCGTTGGGGACCCCGGTTTCGCCGACAGGAAGTTCTCACTCGACTCGGGGTCGGTCTTCTGGGGCCACGAGGCGCAGGTGGGCTACTTTCCACAGGACGTGGGGGCAACGATTTTTGCGGGCATCGAGCACGGCCTCAGCGTGGCGGAGTGGCTGCACCAGTGGAACCCGAGCGCGCACATGGAGGACATCCGCGGCATTCTGGGCCAGATGCTCTTCAGTGGCGAAGAGGGCGCCAAACCCACCGAGGCGCTCTCCGGCGGCGAGCAGGCGCGGCTGGCGTTTTGCAAACTCATTCTTACCAAGCCCAACATCCTCATTCTCGACGAGCCCACCAACCATCTCGACCTCGAAGCCATCAATGCATTGAATATCGCGCTGCAGCGGTACGAGGGCACGGTGCTGTTGGTGACACACGATCACGATCTGATCGATGAAGTCGCCACGCGGCTGTGGGTCTTCCATGATGGCGGGATTGAGGATTTTCAGGGGCCGTACGGGGAGTGGAAGGGCAAGCACAATTAAACCGCGCTTCCCTTCTTGCTACGTTCTTCCTAAAAGCTGAACCGCCCGGTCAGTTCGAGGCTGCGCGGGCCTGCGCCTTCGGCGGTTTGTAGAGCGGTGATGGAGCCGAAACCCGCTGAGTCGGCCTGCATGTTAGGCGGCTCGTAGTTACGGTGGTTGAAGAGGTTCGCTGCCTCCACGCTGAAGCGGAAGCCCGTCTGCTCGCTCAGCGGGATGCTCTTCATCAGCGAAAGGGAGAAGTTGACCGTTCCAGGGCCGGCCACGCCGCCTACGGGTGCATCGCCGAAGCGGCCGATGCCGATCTGGCCAGGCAGGTTGGGGTTCACAAGGTCTTGATAGGGAAACGCGGCGGGATTAAGCCACTGCGTGGTGGTACGCTGCGGCGCATAGAGCGAGACGCCGCGCAACTGGTCGGTGCGCGTTAGGCCCACGGTGGTCAGGATGTTGGTGTTGGCGGGATCGACGGATTGCTCGTAAGGCGTGAGGAAGGGGCCGGACTCGAGGACCGTGACACCGGCCAGTTGCCAGCCGCCCGCCAGCGCCTTGGCCGCGCCCTTGGTGGTCAACCAGCGCTGGCCGTTGCCAAAGGGCAGATTGTAGAGATACGTGGCCAGAACGCGGTGACGGCGATCGTAGACGACGTTGCCGTAGTCGAGGCCGGGATGAAAGCGGTCGGTGAGAAAGCTGCCGCCGGCTACGGCAAACGCGGTAGGCGCAACTCCCCCGGCGTTGGAAAGATCGCGCGTGAAAGTGTAGCTCAAGTCGAAGCTGAGCGACTTTTCGCTGTGGCGCGAAAGCTCCGCGGTGCCGCTCGCGTAATTGCTGAATGCCGCATTCTCCACGCTCTGGATGACGCTCCACGCCGGGTAGGGGAGGCTGGCGGCGGCAACAGTGTAGCCTGCGGTGTTCGCAGGCACCTGGTTCAGGTCTTCCATCGCTTCAAGATTCGCCCCGTGGCTGCCCGAGTAGGAGAGGCGGAGGCCGGTGCTCTGCCCCAGATTCTGCTCGAAGGTCAGATTCCATTGCTGCACGGTGGGATCCTTGTAATGGATAGGAAATGCGTAGTAAAAGCCGCCTGTTCCGGCGGCAGCGGAGTTGAAGGGCTCGGCAAACGAGAGCAGCGGCGTAACGCCGTCAGAGGCGTAATCCTGGTTGTAAGTGGGCACGTAGCTGGCGGCCACGGCCCAGCCCGCCACCAGCGAAAAACCGAGCGGCGTTTCGATGAATCGGCCCCATCCGCCGCGCACGACGGTCCTGTCGTTGCCCCAGGGACGCCAGGCGAAGCCGAGGCGCGGTCCCAAATCCGTGCGATCGGTGAAGCGAAGCGACTCGGGAATGCCCGCCTGCGCCGCGGTGAGGATGGGCGTGGGCGCGATACCGCTCCTGAAATCCTGCGACGCATTGCTGCTCGCCTGCGTGTTGGGGACCACTACGGCGCCGTTGACCGTCGTCGTGCCGTCGCTGCCGGTGCCCGTCCAATCGGGCAGGAACGTGGCCGTATTCGAGTGCGTCTCGTGGATGGGCGGGTGCAGCTCGTAGCGCAGGCCCAGGTTGAGCGTCAGGTTCTGCGTCAGCTTCCAGTCGTCCTGCGCAAACACCGCCCAGGAATAACCCAGGCCATCCATCGTCGGATCGTTGGTGGAGCTCACTTCGGTGTAGTCGGGATAGCCGAGCAGGAAAGCGGTGTACGGATCGCCGATGGCCTGGCCCACGTCGGAGCTGCCGTTGAAGACGTACCAGCCGGAGCGGTAGTTGCCGTAGACGTTGTCGTCGTGATCGGAGAGGCGCATGAAGTCCGCGCCAAATTTGAAGGTATGCGCGTGGCGGGTCCACGTCACGTTGTCCAGGAGCTGCACGATTTCGCCGCGCTGCATCCCCGGATTGCCTGCCCCGGTGGACATGAAGCCGTTGATGAGCACTTGCGGGGCCTCGGACCACTGCGTGTCGGGCTGGGGAACGACCGAGGCGAATCCCGTTTCGGCCAGCAGACCGGCGGTCGAGTAGCTCTGTGTCTCCGATGTGTGCTGAGCATTGAAGCCGCCGCGAAACTCGTTCAGCAGACTCTGGTTGAAGATGTAATTGTGCGCGAAGGTCAGGCCTTCGTCGATCTCGGGCGTGTTATAGCCGCCCTGCAACGGGCTGCCGGCCTCGGCGCAATACGCGTACAGGCAGGCCGCCGATGGCGCGGTGATCACCTGGCGATTCTTGTAGGAGAAGCGCGCGAAGACCGTCTGGCGAGAGGAGAACGTGTGGTCCAGGCGAATATCGCCCTGGTTGGCGGAGATCGGCGAGGGAAAGTTGATTTGGTAATTATTCGCGTAGGAGTCGGGCGGGCCGTAATTCGGCTGCGGGAACAGGTACTTGATTGCGGCGGCGGCGACAGGGCCTGGCGTCAACTGCGATGGATCGAGCGGCGTGCCATCGGGCATTGCAATCGAGCTGACGCCCTGGCCGGCGAGATAACTGGTCAGATCGCCATTGCGCATGGCCACCGAGGGCACGCTGAGCAGCATGGGCGTTTCGCGCGGCAGGCGCAGGCCTTCGTAGCTGATGAAGAAAAATGTTTTGTCGTGCCCGTCCAAAAGATGCGGGATGGTCAGCGGACCGCCCAGCGTGCCGCCGAAGTCGTTCATGATGATCCGCGGTTTGGTAAGCGCAAAGGGATCGTTCGAGTTGAAAACGGTGTTTTCATTGTTCTCGAAGAGGCCGCCGTGGAAGTTCACGGTGCCCGCCTTGGAGACGGTGGTAATGTCGGC
>PMYE01000203.1 GCA_003171315.1 Acidobacteriaceae bacterium | reverse complement strand
TTCATCGCCACCAGCACATTGGGATTCATCACCATGGGCGAATCGATCTCATGCCTGGAGAGACGCACATGGCAGTTGGAGGTGCCTGAGCGCATCTCCGGTCCATACGACGGCAGCCAGGAAACCTCGAGGCCCGCATCCAGTCCGGCCTCGGCCAGCACTTCGCCCAGCAGCAGGACGCCCTGCCCGCCAAAGCCAGCGATGCGCACCTGAAGATCGATCTCCTTGTCCCGCGCGAGCGCCGCTGCGTTCCCCTCGGGCAGATCCTCCTCGGCAACGGCGAGAATCCGTGGCAGTTCATCCAGCGGCGGCGGCGTAGCGGGCTGCGGAGCGCCGGCGGCGAGCCGTTCTTTGGTGCGGTCGCAAAAGACGCCCAGCGGAAACGTCTTCTCCATCACATCGCGCACCCAGTGCTGCGCTTCTACAGGGGTCATCTTCCAGATGGTCGGGCAGGGCGAGAGCACCTCAATCAACGAGAAGCCCAGCCCGCGCACCTGATTTTCCAATCCGCGCTTGATGGCCCGCGCCGCCTGCGCGATCTGCTTGTTATCGCCCAGGCCCACGCGTTCAATGTAGGCCGGCGCTTCGAGCGTGCTCAGCAGCTCGCTCACATGCAGCGGGTAACCCTCGGTGGCCGCATTGCGCCCTTGCGGAGTGGTCGTGGTCTTCTGGCCCAGCAGCGTGGTGGGAGCGTATTGGCCGCCGGTCATGCTGTAGATGGCGTTGTTGACGAAGATCACGGTGATGTTTTCACCGCGATTGGCGGTGTGCAGAATCTCGCCCGATCCAATTGCCGCCAGATCTCCGTCGCCTTGGTAGCTGATGACGATGCTGCCCGGCCGGCTGCGTTTGATCGCCGTAGCCACGGCCGGCGCGCGCCCGTGGGCGGATTGCACGTTACCCACGTCGAAGTAGTAATAGGTGAAGGCTCCGCAGCCGACCGGGCCGATCATGATGGTGCGGTCCTGCACGCCCAGATCGTCGATCGCTTTGGCCAGCATTTTATGGATCGTGCCGTGGCCGCAGCCGGGGCAAAAGTGCGTCTGGTGCTGCAGGTCGTCCTTGCGGTCGAAGCGCTCGTAAAAGGCTTTGGCCCTGCCGTGCGCGACGGAGTAATCTGCCACCTGCTCAATAGACATTGGCCATCCGCTCCTCTTCTTGAGTTGCCCGCACCAGCCCGTAACGGCGAGCCAACTCATGGACAAACGCCAGCACCTCCTCATGCGACGGCACATTACCGCCCACGCGGCCCAGAAACTCCGCCGGCCGCGAGCCGTTGAGCGCCAGCTTTACGTCCTCGATCAGCTGCCCCAGGCTCATCTCCACCACGACAAAGACGCGTGCGCTGAAGGCCAGACGCTGGAACTGCACCACCGGAAATGGATAGAGCGTGATGGGCCGCAGCACACCCACCTTGAGGCCGGCGGCGCGTGCCTCGGCGGTCACGGCCTTCAGGATGCGCCCCACGATGCCGTAACCGACCAGCACGATCTCCGCGTCGGCGGTTGACCACTCCTCGGCGCGCGCCTCGCGCAGCTCGGCGGCCTTGTACTTGGCTTCGAGCCCGCGAATGTGCTTCTCCAGCTCGTCGCTGTCGAGATGCAGCGAGGTGATGAGATTCGGCCGCGACGCGGCGGTGCCTACGACGGCCCATTCCGGCAGGTGCGTAGCCGTTGCGGTTTGCGGAAATTCGACCGGCTCCATCATCTGCCCGATGAAGCCGTCGGCGAGCAGGACCACCGGGTTGCGATAGCGATCGGCCAGGTCGAATGCCAGCGCAGTGAAATCCGCCATCTCCTGCACGGAGTAGGGCGCCAGCACGATGGTGCGGTAGCTGCCGTGGCCGCCTCCCTTCACCACCTGGTGATAGTCGCTCTGTTCGGCGGAAATGTTGCCCAGGCCCGGACCGCCGCGCGTAATGTCGGCGATCACGCAGGGCAGCTCGGCGCCGGCCATGTAGCTGATGCCCTCCTGCATCAGGCTGATGCCGGGACCGCTCGACGCGGTCATGGCGCGCACGCCTGCCGACGCCGCGCCATACAGCATATTGATGGCCGCCACTTCGCTCTCCGCCTGCACGTACACGCCGCCCGTCTTGGGCATACACTCCGCCGCGGCCTCGGCAATCTCGCTGGCGGGCGTAATGGGGTAGCCGTAGAAGGCGCGGCATCCGGCGAGAATGGCGCTCTTTACGATGGCTTCGTTGCCCTTCATGAGTTGCTTGCGCATTCGATCGCTCCCTCCACCGCGGCTTTTGGCTCGCGCCCCTCAACCTCGCGCGAGCTGACCAGACGATACACCGTGATCGCTCCCGGCTCCGGGCATACCATGAAGCAGATGCCGCAGCCCGTGCAGCCGGCGCCCGCATACACTGCCGTGTGGTAGCCATAGCGATTCAACCGCTCGCTCATCGAGATGACCTTGGGGGGGCAGGCCTCAATGCACAGCCCGCAGCCCTTGCACTCCTCGTCATCGATGCGCAGCAGGCCCCGATCCCGCTTCAGATCCGGATTTTTGGCGTCGGTCATCCGCTTCTCTCCCTCTACGCAGGCACAGGGTCCAAACGGCGTAGCGCTAGCCCCAAAGCAGGCCGTTGACTCGTTCTAAACCGGCTTAATCCTGCGCTATAGCAGCGAGGGCCGCAGTGATGGGAATCACCCCCAACCTCTGCACCAACGGGGCGGAAATTCAGGCTGGATTGGCTGTCTTCTTCAATGCGGTTGGGCTGAGAAATAGAACCTCTGTGCGCAAAGTGGGGGGAGCCTCAGCCCGGGCACTAGAGTGGTGTCCCCGAATTTCGTGACACAATGAGCGAAGAACAACCGCAGATCCTTCGACTTCGTTTGCCGCAAAATACGCGGCAAACTCCGCTCAGGATGACAATTCATTTCTTATGCGAACTTCTGGAACAGGGCCCTAGTCGCTCTTGCCAGAGCTGCCCTCGACCCCCACCGGCAGATCGAGCGCGACAAGCGCGAAGCGGGTTTGGCCCGGCGCGGAGCTTTCGAATGCCACGATGTGCTGGTGGCGCTTGGAGCCGGCCTTTAGCTGAAACCCACCTTCGTCTGTGGTGTAACCATGGTCATGGTCACCTGCGTCGACCTTCACATGGGCGCCGCTCGAGTCGGAACAGGTCAGGCCTTCGGAGGTTGTAGCCGGTGCGCCCACGGGAGCTTTATTCTGGCACGCGATCACATCGCCGTAGCGAGTCAGCGCCTTCTTATAAAACGCCACCACTTTGTCCTGGCTGTCGGGGGCGCTGTAGTTCACCACCTTCACCCTCAGCTCCCACTCGCCGAAGCCCATATGCACATCCGCGGACTTGTCGTTCTCCTTGTCCTGCGCGATCTGCGCGCCGGGATAGACCGGCAGGCCCAGGTCAGCGGCAGTGGTCTGGTCGGTATTCACATGAATTCCGCCGAACGGGGTGTCCACCTGGACGTTCTTGTCCTCGCCGTTGGCGCCCTTTTCCACGTGGACTCTGCATCCGGCCACTCCGGCCGCCAAGGCCAGGCAAGCGAACAAGCCGGCCAAGCTGCTCATCGTGTTCCGTATCATGGCTCTCGCCCTCTGGTCCACTTATACGCCGGTAAAGGCAGAAAGGTTCCGGAAATTAGAGGGAGAGCCTACAAGCCCAGATTGATGGCAGGCAAACGGCGAAGCCTGAACTCAGTGCGATGAGGGCTTGTCTTCCTTGCTGCTGGTGGCGAAGAAGATCGACACCACAAACACAGCGATGATGACCGGGACGACAAAGAACGGGGAAGAGATGTGCATGGTTGGGAAGCTCCTTGCTGCATCCAGAATACCAGCCGTCAGCTTTCAGCTCTCAGCCTTCAGCCTCCAACGCTTACTCCCGAGCCTCTTTACGATCAACCTTCCGGTCCTGCGCTCATCGCTCCTGACTTCGACAACCTGGCTGAGAGCTGAAAGCTGATAGCTACTCCCTGTTCCCTATTGGCTGTTCCCTGCCTTCGCATAACCCACGCGAATGGTCAGGATTTCGTAAGGATGAATGGGAACCTTGACCACGTCGCCCCCGTTTTCCGATGTGACCGCAAGCGGGCTGCCTTCGGGCTGCTCCATTAGATTGGTCACGGTGGCCGACGTCGCGCCCGGCGGCACGTGGAACTCGGCTGTCGTCTCCTTGCCTGCCCACTCATACACGCGGAAGATGAGCGCGTTCGCGTCCTCTGCCTTCTTGACAGCGGTCAGGACCACGTTTTCTGGTCCAACAGAGGCAAACGAGTGCTCCGCCGGCAGCGATCCCGGGTGTGCCGTGGTGACGACCGCCTGGAGCGGGTAGTCGTACTCCCATCCGTGGCGCACGGTGAGCGCGTCCTTCCACGTGCCCGCGTGCGGATAGAGCGCGTAGTGGAAATGATGATGGCCCTGGTCGGCATCGGGATCGGGCCACGTGGGCGAGCGCAGCAGCGTGAGGCGCAACACGTTGCCCACGGCGTCGTAGCCGTACTTGTCCTGGTTGAGCAGGCTCAGGCCGTACACCTTGCCATCGGGTCCCTTGCCCGAAAGATCGGCCCAGCGCATCGCCGGAACCTCAAACTGGGCTTTTTCCCAACTGTTGTTGCGCGTGGTCGGCCGCTCGATCGTGCCATAAGGAATCTCGTACGTCGCAAAGTCGCTGGTGACGGCCAGAGGGAAGGCGGCCTTGAGCAGTACGTGCTTTTCGTGCCAGTCGATGTCGTTGTCGATGTCGATTTGGTCGCCGTCGAGCCGAATGGTCTGGACGAACCTGGAGTTCTGCCAATGGCGTGTCACGCTGACGGTATTGATGCCTGTCAATTCCACGGAGTCGGCTTTGTCGATCGTCGTCGGAGGCACGTCGAGAGTCCCGGGATCTATGTTCCACGCATCATATTGCTTGGGCAGATCTTTGAAGAATTGGAGTTGATTGCCACATGAATCAAGCGCAAGCAAATCGAAACCCGTCTTGTTGTCGCGAATCGTTGTCATGCAGCCGGTCGTTTTGTTCACCTTCACTGAAAGGCCAGAATCGGAGTCGTTCTGAAGCAGAAACACGTCGCTGGCTGGATTTTGCGCGGGGACATAAACGCCGAGCTCGCATGCAGGTGCTGGCTTGCCCGGCTTGGGATGCCATGGTGGAGTGAGTCGATATACCTTGTAGCCCATAGCGGGCACATCCGTTGCCTTGAAGCTCACGTCGACAACGCCTGTGTTCTGGTCCACAGAGAGCTTGGTCGGGACGATTTCGTCCATCTGGCTTGTATGACATGCGTTTGAAAGATGCAATTCAATCTTCGGATCGCTTACCTGCGCTCGGACATTGACCATGCCGGATTGTTTCCAGCCAAGTGGGTTAAACACGAGAATTGGAATCGTATTCTCTTCCTTCGTGCGCGTGTCAACTTGCTCCGCGACGGTTTCCAGCGCCCCCGCCGAAATCTCATTCGTCGACATGCGCACCCAGTCATAGTCCTGCTGTGCGTCCTTGTAGACCACCGCGATGCCGGAGCCCGCGGCCAGATCGTGGAACTGGTTGAAGAGCACCTTCTTCCAGTCCTCAGTGAGTTCCGCGCCGGGATAGCTCTGGCCGTCAAGCCACGCCAGCGACGCCCACTTTTCCGCGTTGAGAACCTCCTCTTCGCTGTCGCGCATGTTCTTTTTGTGATTGGCCTGCGTGGTGTAGACGCCGCGGTGAAATTCGAGATACATCTCGGTATCCCACGTCGGGATCGCGACCTTGCCTGGCACGGCAGCGGGCGGCTGATATCCCTTCGCAATCGATTGGTAATTCCATACAGGGCTTTCCGGCGCAATCTGCTTTTCAATCGTCGAAAAGTAGCTCTGTGCGGTGCCGAACTGGTACTTCGGCGTCACCAACGCGCCGCCATCCGCGGCAATCGCGGTTGCGCCGGGGCCGGCCCAGTGGAAACCCTGGTCCAGCATGACCCGTGTAGGCCCGCCGCCGTGGTCGCCCACGCCGTAGAGGTCCATCATCTCCGTCATGCCGGGAGCGCGCTCCCGCGCGACGGCAAGATCCTCTGACAGTCGAACCGGTCCCAGGGTGTCATTGGCATAATCGTGCGGAAAGTACGTTAAAACTTTCGATCCATCGGGCGACTGCCACCAGAACAGCTTGAAGGGAAGCTGATTGGTGTCGTTCCATGTCATCTTCTGCGTCACAAAATAGTCGATACCGCTCTTCTTGTAGATCTGCGGCAATTGCCAGGTGTAGCCAAAGGAATCGGGGTTCCAGCCAATGCGCACGTCCACGCCGTAGGCCTGCTTGTACCAGCGCTTGCCCACCAGCAACTGGCGCACCAGCGACTCGCCGTCGGGCATGTTCAGGTCGGGCTCGACCCACATGCCGCCCACGATCTCCCACCGGCCCTCCTGGATGCGCTTTTTGATCTGGGCGTTCAGGTCAGGGTATTTGTCGGCCATCCACTCGTTGTAAGCGGCCGCGGACTGGGTATAGGTGTAGGCGGGATATTCGTTCATCAACTCCAATGAGGTCCCGAAGGTGCGGTGCACGACGTCGACGGCCTCGGTCCACGGCCACAGCCACGCCGCGTCAATGTGCGAATTGCCGGTGAGGTGAAAGGCCGCCGTCTGGAGCAGCGGGCGGAGCGCTTCCAACTGGCCCTGCGCCGCCTTGAGGCTTGCGTCGAACTCGGCCTCGTCCTGCGTCCGCGCATCGCCGCTCGCAGTCTCGGCCGCGTCGAGCGCACTCACATCCACGGCGCGGATGGCGCTGTTCAAGGTGTCCAGCTTGCCGCTGTCGCCGGGGGCGAGCGAGGGCAGCAGGAGCGCCGCTGAAAGAAACTCTTGCGCCAGGTCCTCGGGATTAGGGCGGTTCTCAGGAAAGTCGACGCGCAGGGTCGCGCCGCGGAAGTGCTTGGCGTTCACGGTCTCGAAAAACTGGGTCGCGATCACGGCCTTGTCCCCGGGCCGTGCGTTGTCGAACAGCACGATCGGCTCCAGGTCAGACTCGCCCATGTCCACGCGGCGGCCATTGAAGTAGAGAACCTCCGCCATGGGGCCGTTGGCGTCGGCGTGGAACTGGAACCAGATGCGCGCGCCGGTGAGGTCGTAGCCCAAGAGCGTCTCCGGGACTTGAATCGTCTGGCGAAACCATACCGCGCTGGTGGGCGCATCGGTTCCCGGCGCCATGACCTGCCATCCGCTCTCGTCCAGGTTCACTCGCTCGCCGTGCGTCACGTCGCCCACGTGCATCTTCCACGTGCCGGGAGGCAGTTGCGCCAGGTTCGTCAGCCTCTCCACCACCGCACGGGACTGAGCCGGCAGCAGCGCGGCGGCCCGTTCCATCTCGCTGCTGCCTTGCGCCGTCGCGGGCGCCGCAACGAAAAATAGTTTGCTCAAAAGCAGCAGAGCCAACAGTGCGTAGTTGTGCACTTTCCAAGAGGAATTCATGGCCATCAACCCTCTGCTGCATTGTAGGACAGTTCCCGTACAGGCCCTGCGCAGGCGAAGAAAAACCCTTGGCGAACGCGCATTGTGGCCGCCGGCTTTGTGAGTTATGCATTGGCGGGGATCGATGACGTCAGAACTCGATCGTCGCGGCGAGCGTTTCACATTCGGACGGGAAATATCGTGAGGGACGATTGCGTACCATGATACGGAACGTAGGGCCATAATTAGAAGCCGACTTCTTCTCCCTGTGTGCGCTGTCACATCACGCCTAAGGGCCGCGCGCTCAACATCAAGGCATGGATGCGTCGACCCTGATTCTGATGGCTCCATGCTCGCTTTTGTTGGGCGCAGCGCTGCAAATTTTGGTAGCGCCACTCTTCTCAGCCAGGGCAAAGGGAATCCTCGCCTTTCTTACCTGCTTACCCGCCCTCTTCGCGGTCGCCGGCATCGCGCCTTCGGTTCGCGGCGGACAGGGCATCGATCTGCATCCGCTGCCGTGGGATGGGCCGCTCGCGCTGGTTCTGCACGTGGACGCGCTCAGCGTGCTGTTCGCCTTCATGGGCGCGTGCATCGGCGGACTCGTGCTGCTCTATTCGATCGGCTACATGGCGCATGACAAAGCCGCCACGCGCTTCTACGCGACCATGCTCATCTTCATCGGCGGATTCATCGCTCTGGTGTACAGCGCCAACCTATTCATCTTTTATTTCTGCTGGGAGCTGGTGGGCCTGTGCTCGTTCTCGCTGGTGGGCTTCTGGTACACCAACCGCGAAGCGGTGAACGGCGCGCGCAAGGTGCTGCTGATGACGCACATCGCGGGCTACGGATTGCTGGCCGCGATTCTCGTCCTCTATCACCGCGCCGGCAGCGCATTGTGGACCGATCCAGCCGTGGCGCGCAGCTTTACCGGCGGCATCTTCGCCCTGATGCTGGTCGCGCTGGTGGCCAAGAGCGTGCAGGTCCCGCTGCACACGTGGATTCCCGAGGCCATGGCCGCGCCCACTCCGGTGAGCGCGCTGCTGCACGCGGCGTGCTATGTAACTTCCGGCGTCTATCTGGCCGCGCGCATGCACAGCTTTGGCGCGTGGCCCGCCGCGTGGGGCGAGAGCCTGATGTGGGTGGGCACCGTAACCATGGCCGTGGGCGTGATGTACGCCATGGTGCAAACCGATCTGAAGCGCATGCTGGCCTTCTCCACCGTAAGCCAGATCGGCTACATGATGATGGGCCTGGGCATCGGCACGCCGCTGGCGATTACCGCCGCGCTGCTGCACTGCCTTAATCACGCCTTCTTCAAGGGCGGGTTGTTCCTGACGGCCGGCTCGGTGCAGCACGCCGCAGGCACGCGCGACATGAACCAGCTGGGCGGCCTGGCTGCGAAGATGCCGCACACCACGTTGTCCTGGCTCATTGGCGTGGGCAGCATGATGGGCATCCCGCTGATGAGCGGCTTCGCCAGCAAGTGGATGCTCTATGCCGCGGCGCTGCAGGCCGGATGGGCCGTGCCCGCCATGGTGGCGTGGGCCGCAAGCCTGGGCACGGTCTTCATGGGAGCCAAGGCCACCAGCGCCGTGTTCCTGGGGCCGGTGACGGAGCAAACCAACGACGCGCACGAAGCGCCGCCCTCGATGGTGTGGGGCATGGGACTGCTGGCCGCGGGCAGCGTGGTGCTCGGCGTGGCGCCGCAGTTGGCGGTCAATTATCTCCTCAATCCGATCCTCTTGGCGCTTGGCCTCGGCGCAGGCGTACATGTCACGTGGCTTGGCCTCTCCGCCGATGCCGGCAGCTTCTCTTCAACCGGCGGCCTCGTGCTGGCGCTGGTTTCGCTCGTTCTCGGCGGCGCGATCTATCTCGTCGCCTACGCCGTGCGTCCCGCATCAGCCGGCGCGGCCATGGCCGGAGCCGGCGGCGGAATCTTCACCGGCGGCGAGCCCCTGGGCGAGCAAGGCCGCCTAACAGCCGGCGACTTTTCCGACATCTTTAAGGAGCACTGGCACTCCTTCTTCCGCTGGACGAATGTGGATCGCGTCTATCTCGGCATCTGGAGCGGATTGCAGGCTGTCTCACGCGGGCTGGGCGTGGTCGTCTCCTGGATGGAGCGCAACGCGTTGGCCCTCGTTGTTGTATTGGCGGCGGCTGTCTTCGCCTTCGTTCGCTGGATTGCCGATAGTACTCCGGGCTCATACGAGGGCGGCATCATGCCGATGCCGCCTCTAATGATTGTTGCCTGCACGATGGCCGCGGCTGCACTGGTGGTTGCAGCGATGACCAACTCAGCGAGCCGCAAGCGCGCTCCGTTGATGCTGCTAATTGGTGCCTCTACCGTTGCCGGTCTAGTTTTTGTCCAGCCTTGGCTCCGCCTTGGACTGTTGGAACTTGGCGCGCTGCTGACTGTTGTGCTGGTCTGGCAGACGGCGCGCACGCAAGCAGCCAAGCTGACCTATCTCGCCGTTGTTCTCATCTCCTCGGGAACCACGGTGGCCAGCGAGTTGTTTTACAACACTTCACAGCAACATTGGACGCGAGCGCTGATTCTGACCAGCATCTGCGTCAAGTTGGGCGCTGTGCCGATGCTCTTTTGGCTGCTCAGCCTGGCCGATGAGTTACCGGCCCTGACGCTTGGCCTCATCATTGCAGTCGTTGATATGGCGGCCTTCGGCGAGTTCTTCACGCGTGTAACAGACATCAACAGCATGTTGAGTCCAAGACCACTTTGGACATTCGCAGCAGCCCTCACCTCGTTGCTCGCTGCTTTGCTGATGCTCTCGCAGCGCAGCCTCAAGCGTCTGCTCGTGCTTTCCACGGTCGAAGACGTTGGCTTTTTGCTGCTGGGTCTCGGCTCATTAACGTGGGTGACAACCTGGATTGGCTTTGACGGCGCGATCATCGCGGCATCCACCCACGCGCTCGCCAAAGCCCTCCTCTTCACCTGCCTCGCCGCCCCCGAAGCCGATGGCGCACTCAACACCGAGCCTGTGGCCCTCGCCTCACGCTACCCTGTCAGCGCCTTCGGATTCCTCTTTGGCATGTTGGCCATGCTCGGCATTCCGCCCACCATCGGCTTCATCGGCCGCTGGCGGCTCTACTCCGTCGCCTTTGAAACCGGCCTCTGCCCGCTCTCCATCTTCATCGTCTCGTCGATCCTGGCATTGATCGCCTACACGCTCGCGCTCACACGCAACTGGTGGGGCCCTCCCGCAGAATCGCCGCCGCAATCCCAGGCCCGCGAGCCGTTCCTGATCAAAGCCGTCATTGTCGTGCTGGTGGCGGTCCTCCTTGCCGCCGGAATCTGGCCCAATGCGTGGCAAATGCTGATGGGGGTGCGGCCATGAATCTCTGGAGACGACTCCTATGCACCGCTCGCCGCCGCAGCCCCTGGCTCTTCCACATGAACTCGGGCAGCTGCAACGGCTGCGACATTGAAATTGTGGCCGCGCTCTCGCCGCGCTACGACGCCGAGCAGTTGGGTGTTCGCCTGGAAGGCAGTCCCCGCCACGCCGACATTCTCTGCGTGACCGGGCCGGTCACCCGAAGGGCCGTCCGCGCCGTCAAGACCGTCTACGACCAGGTGCTCGGGCCCAAGGCCGTCGTCGCCATCGGCTCGTGCCCCGCGACGACGAACGTCTTCATCGACAGCCGCACGCTCGATGGGCCGCTCGACAAGCATTTGCCGGTGGACGTCTTCGTTCCCGGCTGCCCGCCGCGGCCTGACGCGATCATCCAAGGCGTCGCCAAGGCGGCGGAGATTTTGGCCGAACGCGGACTGGAGAGAACCGCAGATCCTTCGACTCGTTTGCGAAGCGGGCTCGCTCAGGATGACAGGGATGCGGCGAATGAAGCGTCCGCGGGGGTACAGCCATGACCCTCCTCACAGCACTTGCGCGATTGCTCATCTTTCCGGGCCTGCTCTTCGCTGTGCCCGCCGCGTGGTTCTTCCTGTGGCTGGAGCGCAAATCGGTCGCCCTGATGCAGGAGCGCGTAGGCCCGCCGTTCATGCAGCCATTCTTTGACTTCATCAAGCTGCTCGGCAAAAGCACGCCGCCGCGCAGCGGCATTGCCGGTCTGCTGATGCGCGCGTGGCCGCTCATCGCAGTCTCGGCTGCAGCCGGAGCCGTGGGACTGCTGCCCGTGCTGCCGTCGTTTGGCGGGTTCGAGGGCGATCTGATCCTGCTGCTGGCGCTTCTGGAGCTGCCTTCCGTGTGCATCATCGCCGCCGGCTTCTCTTCGCGGTCTATCTTCGGAGAAATCGGCTCGGCACGCGAGGCGGCGCTCAGCGTCTCCTACAACATCGTCTTTCTGCTGGCCATCGTTTCCATCGCCGCTTCGCAACATACATTCAGACTGGAGGCTCTGGCCGCGCTGCCTGCTTCGCCGTTGCACTGGCTGGGCGTGCTGGCGATTCTCGTCTGCCTGCCCGCCAAGCTGCACATCAACCCCTTTTCGCTGCCCAACGCCGAGCAGGAAATCTACTCCGGACCACTGACCGAGTACGCCGGTCCGGAGCTGGCCATGTGGGAGCTTTCGCATGGCCTCGAGTGGGTTGCCTGCACCGGTCTCGTGGCCACGCTGATTGCGCCGCACATCGCGCTCGCCTGGGGAACTTCCCTGCTTGCCGGCTGCATCTTCGTTGTGCTCTCGGTCGCCGTGGTTCTGCTGCTCTCGGTGCTGGCCGCGGCAACGGCGCGCCTCGCCATCGATTCCAGCGTGCGCTTTTACTGGCAGTGCACGCTCATCTTCGCGGTTCTCGCCATTTCGTCCGCGCTCTTCATGAGGTTCCGGTCATGAACATTCTCACCATGATGTGGAAGAATCTGCGGCGCGGTTACCAGACCCTGCTCTTTCCCGCGCGGCCCAAGGTCACTCCACATTTCCGCGGGCTGGTACAATTCGATCCCTCGCTCTGCACCGGCTGCGCCATCTGCCGCCTCCGCTGCACCTCGCGCGCCATCGAATTCAAAGCCGGTAAAGGCGAGTTCACCTGGAGCTACAACCCCGGCCAATGCACGTTCTGCGGGCGATGTGTAGAAGGCTGCACGGAGCACGCGCTTAAGGAAAGCCGCAACGAGCACGCGCTGGCGCAACAGCAGGACACGCCACCCATTTACCTGGTACAGGGCGAGCTGAAGAAGTCGTACACCGTGGCGCGCAGGCCGCCCGCGCCGAAACCGGCCGCCGTGCCGCCCGCCAGTGCGGCGCCTCCCGGCGCGGCCGTGCCAAGCACCGCAATTGGAGGCGCACAATGATCGCTCTCGAAAAGCTTCGCGAAAAGTTGGGAGTTGCCGAACCGTGGGTCGAAAGCCGCGGCACGCACTGGCTCAATCCCGGCGCGGTAAGCGTTCGTGAGCTTGCTCAGGCGATGAACGCTTTCGGAGCGCGCTTCGTCACCATCACCGCCTATCAGTTGCCCGGCGATACAGGATTCCGCCTCGAATACCACTGGGATCACGCAGGGCGTCTGCTCGGATTCCCATTTGTGGTTGCCGGCAATTCCATTGAGAGCATATTCGACCTCTGCGAGGCGGCGGACTGGATCGAGCGCGAGGTTCACGAGGAGTATTCCATCGATTTCGCCGGTCGCGCGTATGAGCCGTTGCTGCTGCGCCAGGGCGACAAGCCGGGCGTGAATCTGCGCGTTGCTCCCGCGCCGGACGATTTAGCTTCCGGTCTGCCGGGGCAGAAGGAGGTCGCGCAATGAGCTACAAGATTCCCATGGGGCCCTACCATCCCGGCCTCGAAGAGCCCTACAAGCTCGATATGATCTGCGAGGGCGAGACGGTGGTGGATGCCGAGCTCAATATCGGCTTCAACTTCCGCGGCATCGAGCACCTGGCCGAGACGCGCAACTACTTCCAGGTGATCGCGCTCATGGAGCGTGTGTGCGGTATTTGCTCGTTCATCCACACGCTCACTCTGTGCCAGGCCATGGAGAAGCTCGCCGGCCTTGAGGCACCGCCACGCGCGCAATACATTCGCGTCGTGATGGCCGAGCTGGAACGCCTGCACTCGCATGTGCTCTGGGCCGGCATCGCCGCCAAGCTCATGGGATTCAAAACCATGTTCATGACCTGCTTTGCGCTGCGCGAGAAGGTTATGGATGTGCTGCAGGCCATCTCCGGCAACCGAGTCAATTACTCCATGAACCGGGTAGGCGGCGTCAATCGCGACATCGAGGACCCGCTGGCCCTGGCGCCCATGATCGACGAACTCGAGCGCGAGATGATGCGCACTATCATTCCTATCTTCACCACCAGCTCGACGGCGCGCTCGCGCTGCGCGGGCATCGGCGTGCTCACGCATGAGAAGGCAATCTCCTGCGCCGTGGTCGGCCCCACAGCGCGCGCCTCGGGCGTGCCCCAGGACCTGCGCCGCGACGCGCCCTATGCGGCCTATGCGGAGATGAAGTTCGAGGTTCCCGTGGAACAGGCCGGCGATGTGCGCGCCCGCCTCTTCGTCCGCGCGCTCGAAATTATCGAGAGCTGCGGCATTCTCCGCCAGGCGCTCAGCAAAATGCCCCCCGGCGAGATCTCGACCGGAGGCGACAAATTCAACTTCGCCACCGGAACGGCCACCAGCCGCGTTGAAGCCCCGCGCGGCGAGGTCATGTACAGTGTCTCCTGGAAAGAAGGTTCCAAGAATCCCAGCCGCGTGCACGTGCGCACCCCCACCTTTACCGTGATGCCGGCCATCCGCTGGATGGTNNAGCGTCACTTGGAAGGAAGGCTCGCGGAATCCGGCGCGCGTCCACGCGCGCACGCCCACCTATGCCAACATGCCGGCGGTACGCTGGATGGTGCGCGGCGCGCGGCTTGCGGATACGCCGCTCATTCAGGCCTCGATCGATCCCTGCTACTCCTGTACCGACCGCTGACGCCTTCGCGAATTCCATCCGAATTCTCCCGTACGCTTACTGTGCGGTTGCATCCAAGCAAGGCTTGCCACCGCACATCGCGCCGGTGATGCCCTGGCCTTCGGCGATGGTGTAGATGCGATCCACAGCCGGAAGCTTTAGAGTCTCTTTTTTGCCTGACGGCCAGTGAATTTCGGCGGTTCCGGCAACGGTGACGTCACCCAGGCCGAAGTGGACGCGGAAATCGTTCGAGGAGAGATAGCTGCCGCCGCTTAGAACGTCTCCCCGCTGACGCATCCCATTCGCGGTGAGATAGACGGTGGCGCCGACGGCATCGCGCGGGCTCCCTGGACCGCCAACGAGTTTCAGCTCGACCCAGTGACGATGGTCCGGATTCACGTTGCGCAGCAAAATGGGGGCGCCGTCCATGCTGTTGATCACCACGTCGATTTTGCCGTCGTTGAAGATGTCGCCGAACGCGGCGCCGCGGCCTACGGTGACCACGGCCAGCCCGGTTCCCTCGACTGCGGGCACCAGCTCGAATTTGCCGTTCCCCAGGTTGTGATAGAGCAGCGGCCGCTGGGCATAGCTGCTGCCCCATTCCGGGTGCTTGTCCACCTCGGGATACACGTGGCCGTTCACGATGAACAGGTCCTTCCAACCATCATTGTCGTAATCCAGAAATCCGTCCGCGAAACTCACAAACGGAATGGAAGATTCGGCGATTCCCGCCTGGTAACTGACGTCTGTGAAAAGCCCTGTCCCATCATTCTGAAAGAGGACATTGTAGTCGTCGGCAAAGTCTGTGTTAACGATCGAGAGATGTCCGTTGTTTTCGTAGTCGCCGGCGGCAATGCCCATATTGGAAATCTCGCGGCCGTCATTGTTCAGCGCGTACCCGCTTTCATAACTCTGGTCCTCGAACGTGCCGTCTCCCTTGTTGATGTACAGATAGTTCGGCGTGGAGTCGTTGGCCACCAGAAGGTCCGGCTTGCCGTCATTATTCACGTCGGCAAACAAAGCGCCCAAACCGTAATAGCCATTGGAATCGTCGACGCCCAGCTTCTTGCTGACGTCGGTAAAGGTGCCATCGCCGTTGTTGTGAAACAGATGGTCGTGCTCGCCTTTCAACCCACGCGGGCCGCATAACACCTGCACGCCGCGAAATTGGCAAAGGGTGAAGTTGACCGCCTGGGTGCCCGAGATCGGGGGATTGTTCAGATCGATCTGCGCGTAGCCCGCCACGAACAGGTCCAGCCGCCCGTCACCGTCGTAATCACCAAATGTTGCGCCTGTAGACCAGGTTCCGATCGTCACTCCCGCCTGCTCAGCCACGTCGGTGAAGGTTCCGTCATGGTTGTTACGGTAGAGGCGGTTTTTCCCAGAGTTGGTGACATATAGATCGGGCCAGCCATCATTGTCGTAATCTCCAACCGCGCACCCGTATCCCCACCGGTCGTTGGCCACGCCCGCCTTTTCTGTCACGTCGGTAAAGGTCCCGTCATGATTGTTGTGAAAGAGAGCCGCATGCGGAGGAGTGGCCTTGCCTGCCAGCGCATCGTAGGTCGAGCCGTTGACCAGATAGATATCGAGCCAGCCATCGTTGTCGTAGTCGAGCAGACACACTCCGGGCCCCTTGACCTCAAGGATCAGGCGCTTTTCCGGGGTGCCCGCCTGGTGATGCCATTGCGTCAGTCCGGCTGCTGCAGCCACATTCTGGAAGACGATCGGGCCGCTCTTGACGAACCCCCCGGCAGTGATGGGACGGTGTAGACTGTCGAAAACGGCCGTTTGAGGGCCGGCATTGGCCATTCCTCCCTGGGATTGCGCCATCGCCGCCGGCTGGGGTCCGGCGCCTGTGCCAGGCTTGGCATTTCCCGCGTTTGCTGCATCCTGGGCGTACACGCCCGGGCTCGCCGCCAACGCGAGCATCAAAACTGAGGCACTCAGCACGGCTTTCAAGCAAGGCCGCTTGCAAGCAGCCATCAAAATCTGCAAGAACCACAGTACACTACTTTCGGCTTGTCGGGAGATCACTCCTCTTGCTCCTTTACGGGGCGCCCATTCTCTCTGCCTGCGCGCTTTGTACGCATAGGATGCGACGCCGCGCAAGACACACCACCGCAGCGCTCAACAAGGACAGGTGAACCCATTGATCATTTTAGACTCTGCGTATTCCTGAACGGCAACATAGCACCTGTTTGCAATCCGTCAGGCGATTTTCCGGGTGCGATCCTGTACGATCCGGGCGCGTCCTCGGGCCGGAGATCAACTACTTCGGAGGACCATATCAAAGCGATCTCCCCGTCGTGGATGTCAACCACGATGGATACCCCCAACTGCTCGCCCTCAGCGGGAGCAGCTTCCCCAATGGCGATTACGACGCCGAGCCCGGCAACTCGCTTACCGAGCTGTTGAATTTTGGGATCGACAACCAATTCCGGCCTTTTCGCGACCACCACAACCCTAGGTGGTAAGATCACGGCGCGGAAATCGCGGGCAGGTCAGTCTCAACCTTCATCCGAACCCATTGTCATAGCGCCAACCGCGCCGATCGCCGGAACTCTCAGGCGACTTCCGGAGCGCTCAGCATCGCTGGCCGACAGTCACACATAAGTGAAGCGAAATTGACTTTGTTTATCGCCTAAGCCGTCCTATTTCTCGCTGGGGTTGAGGTCTACTTCAATGGTCGTGGTTGGCGCGCTTTGTTCGATTTGGCGTGTCTCAAGGCGAATCACCAGCCGGTTGCCGGCATGGTCGGCTTCCCAGCCAACCGGCATCGAGCCAAACCCGGCTGTTGTCACCTTCGGCAATTCCTCACCATTCACTCGTACCGCGGAGGCTGCGGTTGCTCCGTAGACCAGCAGATAGCCCGTATCAGGAAGGTTCTCGAGCGTCCAACCAAAACCACCGGGCTTGGATTGCGCAGTTACTTTTGCAGTTTCTCCCGGTGTAATGACCAATGTCACGGTCTTATCCCCGTTGGGGGGAGTTACAATCAGCGCGCCGACACGGCTGTTGGTCATGCTTTGACCGAATTGCAGTTCTTCATTGAGTTGCACCGGCACGACGGCCCCTGGCTTCAAATAGACGGGAATCGTATCCAGAGGCGCATTAACCTTGCGCTGGATGGGCCCGGAGACCGTTTTGCCATCCCATAAGCTCGTCCATACGCCGGATGGAAACGAAATCGTCCTGAACGTGTCTTCGTTGACCACCGGCGCAACCAGCAAATCCGGCCCGAACATGTATTGATCCCCTACGGCGGCCAGTTGCTTTTCCTCGGGAAAGGCCACCGGCATGGAGCGCATCATGGAAATACCCGCTTTATGAGCAATGACAGCGGCATTGTAGGTGTAATTCAGTATGTTCTCCCGCGTCCAGGCCAGGAATTTATAGTTCGTCACCGCTGCTTCGTTGAAAAACCACGGCTCACGCGGCGCGGTGCCATGAGGGCGCATCAAAGGGCTGAAAAGACCGAATTGGAACCAGCGCATATACACCGCCGGCTGCGGATAACCGAAATAGCCGCCGATGTCGCTGCCCCAGAGAGAATAACCGCAGGCGCATAAGTTCAGCGCTCCGGTCAAAACATGCTGAAGTCCATCAAAGTTAGCCGGGTGATCGCCGGCAAACTGGCCCTCCCATCGTTGCGTGCCCGGTGCGGCCCCTCGGGCATACAAGATGAAATCATTCCCGCGCTTCTCCTGGTAGACTTCACTGATTGTCCGTTGATATTGGTAGTAGTAAAAGTTGTGCATCTCGGCGCCGCGCCGGCCGTCGTAAAAGACCGCTTCGTCCGGAGTTATATCGCCAAAATCCACCATGCCTCCGGCCTGGCCAAGGTCCAGGGCCTCCCGCAACGCGCGCCGGCAGAGCTCCAGTGCGTTGGGGTTGGTGAAATCGATGTAATTGTCATCGGGGTCTGGGACGATTGTCCCGCTTGCGTTGCGTAAAATAGGGAGATCGGACTGCTTCAGTTCCGGCATGAGCCGTTGCTGCTCAACGAGCGGAATCACGGGATAAAAATAGCCCAACATCCTGATCCCACGCGCCGCCAGGAATTGATTGAAACCCGGCGAACCGGTTCGCGCCGGGGCAGCGGAGTGAGGAATGTCCAGTTCCGCGAAACGGGTGACGCTTTCTTCCAGCGCCATATCTCGATGCTCCCGGTCGGTTTCAAATGCTCCCTCGCGTCCGCCCATCCACGGCTCGAAGACCCACTTGGGCGGCAGCGGAACCCTGCCGGTCAGAGCCGTATAGGATGGCAATATCTTCTCTGGCGCACCAATCCAGAAGTAATAGTCGAATATCGGACCTTGTTGTGTAATTCGATATTGGCTTGGATCCGCCTTCCCGATGTCCGCCCGTAAACGATAGGAGGAATTGTCAAAAACCATGTAACCACTGGAGCTGTGAAAGATGGGCAGAGCCTTGTACGTCGTATTCGCCAAACCCTCTCCATTGCCAAGCCAGTCATCTGCTCCCCAAAGCGTCAACACACTGCCATTTTGATTAAAGTGCTCGTACTTCTCTCCAAAACCATAAATCACCTCGTCCGGAGCAAGACGATTTCTGAAATCTATGGCGAGTATCTTGCCATCCGAACCGAACCGGAAAGCCAGACTGCCGGTGCCCATCTGTGTCACGCTATTTCCAGCGGCGTCATAGAAAGAAACCGAAAATGGTTTTTGGCTGATCACAACCTTGCCATCGGCGGTTTCGATGAAACATGAGCCTGGGGTTTGGGTGGCCTTTAACGGCAACAAATCGTCCGGTCTCCAGAACCCTTCGTCGCTGCCGTAGATTCTTACGCCACCCGTTGCCGGCAGGACCAGGCGCAAGTCAACTTGATGGCCGCCAGCGACGCACCGCATCAGCAACGCATTGCCCTGCACTTCCAGGCTTTCCGCGCTTGTGACCGGCGTCCATGCGTCCTGCAGAATGTCCCCCGGAGAACCATCGGCATACCACCACCTGGACATTTCATCAAGCTGCCTCAGGTAAGTGTCCAGTAACTGACACGCATGCTCCGAATCATTTTTCTGCAAAGCGGCGTTCACTCTTTGCCGGATGAGCGTCAGCGTCAGGTTGTTCGCCAGCAGACTCTCCCAGGCGCCAGGGAGAGGAGTGAAGCCTTCCAGCATCATCAGGTCCATCCAACGCCCGGTAAGATAAAGCCGCTGCGCCAGATTACTCTTGTCCGTCGGCGTGGTTAACGACGACTCCATCTGCCAGATTTGTTGGCACGTGTCGATGCCGGGATAGGTCATCACTGCCGGCCTCTGCCAGCGCAGGACGCCGGATGGCAACTGGCACAGACTGTTTTGAGAATCCCGGACCTCTGCTGTTCCGGAAAAGTAGGTTTCAATCAGAAGGTCAACCGGCATCGCTTCGTTGATGTCAAACGCCACCGGACTGCTGAACTGGCCATCGCGCCAGCGAGTACGCATAGGCAGCAGGCCAAAATAGGACTTCGGCTTTCCTCCCAGTGCCTGCCACGGTATCTCAAAGAAAACCAGCCATTCGCCGGTTCTCCTGGTAACAATCGCTTCGAACCCTTCGACGTTGTTGACGATTACGGAAGAATCGCGAGCGGCCGCAGCGACGTCGGCAGGCACGTCCGTACTGGAAATCAACTGCCGTTCGCAGCCAAAGCTCAAGCCCTGCGGCGTCGCCGCAAACTGGTAATAGGAGGGAACGCCCGCGTCGGGCTGAATCAAAAAATCCACTTCATCGGGATTGGGAGGCCAGTTATTTGCCGTGGAGGGCAAACCATGCAGCGTATGCCAATCCACCGGCGGCCACAAACTCTTATCCAAATTGGAATAAGGGAAAGACATGTCGGGTTCCCCGCAACGGAAAACGACATAGAGCGCGTCGCTATTGTAAGCAACGCGACATTCGGTCGGCGTCACCGGACGATCAAAACCGCCAACGCGATAAAACCGGTCTAAGACCATGGTGTGCTCACGGTCCGACAAAAGATCATCCTGGGAAGGCGAACCGCTCCAGGGAGACTTGAGAACAGCCGCGTTGGTTCCCCAAACGAGCGGCCCCTTTCCTTCCGTCATCACATCGCCATAGCGGGAATGCGACGGACT
>PMYE01000079.1 GCA_003171315.1 Acidobacteriaceae bacterium | reverse complement strand
CCTAGTTATTAAACAGGTTCTTAAGCTGTACGTGAAATTCCAGGGCCTGAAGAACGGCGACGAAGGCCAGGACCTGGTGGAATATGCCTTGCTGGTTGCCCTGATCGCACTCGTTTGCATCACCGGTGTCAGCAACGTGGCTACGGCCGTAAACACGGTATTCACCAACATCAGCAGCTCGCTGGCGTAACTGCTGCGCTCACAGCTCGTTCGGGCTTTCGGAAACATTGCGGGAGGGACAAGCAGCCGGCCTCGTGCTGGCGTGCGCCCTTCCGCCGCGATTTACCCCTCCCCCAAGAAAGATCGGCCAGCGAACCCGCGAGAAATCGTGGAAAGCTGGCTGCGTGCCGGCTCAGGCTGGCAGATCGCAGAAAGGGGGGAATTCCGATGAGGAATGGGGTTCAAGAGCTGTATCTGAAATTCCTGAATCTGAGGTACAGCGAAGAGGCGCAAGACCTGGTCGAGTATGCATTGCTGTTGACCATAATTTCACTGGCGCTCATTACCTCCATGAACGGCATTGCATCGGCAGTGAATAGAGTCTTCACCAACGTGAGCACATCCCTGGCGTAAGCGCAGCGAACACCACCGGGCACGCTGCCGTGAGAAGCGATATGCGGCAAGCGCCTCGGTGCGAGGGCTACTCCGGGCCCCGCGCTCCAGGATCGAGGCAGGCCGGCACGGTTCTGCGGTGCTGCCAAGCGCTTTCCTGTGTCTTCGAGCGCGGTGCAGGTAACAATACGGGTTCGGAGCGCCGGATCTCTTGGAAGCGTTCCGTGGTTTTGCCGTAAAATCTCGATGATCTCTGCGGAATTTTGCTTGCCGAACCGATATGCTGCTGCCCTCCGCCAATCAGCCCAATACAGCTCTGCCGGTCTTTGAATGCGGCCTGACGAGGGTTGCGATCGCGCTGGCGTTCGTCTGGCCGCGGCTTGGCGACAGTCTCTTTACGCGCATTGAGCAATGCTTCGCGCGGATCGCGCGCCAGGGGCCCGTAATGATTCGGCGGACTTGTTTGCTGGAATGCGAAGAATGAAGCGGAAGATCACATCGACCGAGCGGAAGGCTCTGCTTTGCCTCTTGTTGAGTGGTGCGATCTTCATTTCCTGGGGCTCGTTGATTGCGATGGCCTCCTATTCCGGTATGGGCGCGTTCAAAGCGGTCTTCTACGGGGCGCGCTGCCTGATGCAGCACAGCGACCCGTACAACCCGGCCGTATTGCAGCGGGTGTACCGGTCGGAAGGGGGTACACTCCCCTCGGATCCTGCCAAGGCGCTTTTTTTCCGGCGGGCGATGCTTGTGTGCGTTAACCTCCCCACAGCCCTGTTCCTCGTTGCGCCGCTTGCCCTGTTGCCGTGGAAGATGGCCTGCCTGTGTTGGATGGCGCTGAACGCCGCAGGTCTTTTGCTGGCGGCCTTGCTGGTTTGGATCGTTGCCGGGAACCGCGCTCTCAAGCCCGCGACGATCCTTATTTGTATTTTGCTTTGTAATTCCGAGCTGATCTTTGCACTCGGAAATCTCGCCGGAATTGTCATTAGTCTCTGCGTGATCGCGGTCTGGTGTTTCCTTGAAGAACGGTTTGTGCGCGCCGGCGTCCTTTGTCTGGCCGTCAGCCTCGTGCTTAAGCCCCACGATGCGGCCCTGGTGTGGTTCTATTTCCTGCTGGCGGGAGGCGTTTACCGCAAACGGGCCCTCCAGACCGTGGTCGTGGCAGCGGTACTGGCGCTACCGGCTGTCCTTTGGGTTTCTCACGTCTCGCCGCAGTGGATGCCGGAACTGAACTCAAACCTGGCCGCGCTTTCGGCGCACGGCAGCGTGAACGATCCTGGGCCGGATTCCCTCACATTCCACTCCGCCGATCATGTGATCAGTCTGCAGTCGGCGTTCAGTCTCTTTCGCGATGACCCGCGCTTCTACAACTTTGCCAGCTATCTGGTCTGCGGATCGCTGCTTTTTGCAGGCGCCATTCGAGTGCTCAAGTCGCGCTTCTCAAAAGAGAATGCGTGGTTCGCGCTCGCGGCGATCGCGGCGCTTTCGATGCTGCCTGTCTACCACCGGGGATACGATGCCAAGCTGCTGCTGCTCACTGTTCCCGCCTGCTCGTACCTGTGGGCCATGGGCGCGCGTTTGAAGTGGCTGGCTGGCCTGCTGACCACCTCCGCGCTACTGTGCACCTCTGACGTTCCCGCGGCGATACTCCTGGTCACGATGAACAGTCTGAAGGTCGGCATTGCCGGCCTTTGGGGCAAAGTATTCACGGTCGTTCTATTTCACCCTGCCCCACTGGTTCTGCTGGCGACGGGAGTTTTCTATCTGTGGATATATTTCCGGCGCACGGCCCAGGAAAAGCGGGGACCCGTCGCAGCGGGCGAATCGCTCGGCGCGGCCGTGGCGGCGAATCACGGAGCGAGTCTTTGACAAGGGAAAAAAGTTCACGCGCAACGCAGAACGTGCGTCGACTCGCGAGTCGCCGCCAGCGTTCGTCACTTGCCGCTTTTCTATGCTCCTGAGAGGTTTCGGTCTGCCATGGTGCTGCCTTCCGACGTAAAACCAAATCATTTCCTGTTGGGCACTGAATTCGGCTTGACTGCGATTGCAGTGACGTTAGCTTTCGTGTGGCCGCGGCTTGGCGCCGGGTTCTTCGAGCGCATGGAGCGAAGCTTCGCCCGGCTCGCCAGCGGCAAAGGCTGGGCGGTCGCCGTAGTAGGTCTGAGCGTGATTGTGCTGCGCCTGGCCCTGCTTCCTCTGTTTCCCATCCCATTGCCGTTTGTGCCCGATGATTTCAGCTTTTTATTAGCCAGCGACACGTTTGTCCACGGGCGCCTGACCAACCCAACCCCCGCGATGTGGACGCATTTCGAGAGCATACACATCACCATGCAGCCGACGTATCAATCGATGTACTTTCCGGGACAGGGGCTGCTCCTGGCGGCCGGCCAGGTGCTGTTTGGCCAGCCGTGGCTCGCCGAACTGGCGATGGATGCACTGATGTGCGCGGGGCTGGTGTGGATGTTGCAGGCGTGGCTGCCGCGAAAGTGGGCGCTGCTGGGCGGAGTGATTGCGGTGTTGCGCCTGGGCCTGTTCAGTTTCTGGATCAACACCTACCACGGTGGGGCATTGCCGGCTGCGTTTGGCGGGGCGCTGGTGCTGGGCAGCCTGCCGCGCCTGATGAAGACAGGACGGTTTCGATACGGCCTGCTGATGGGAATCGGGATTGTGCTTCTTACCCTCACACGGCCCTATGAGGGAGTTCTGCTTTGTCTGCCGGTGGCGGTCGTTCTAGGCCGCTGGATCATTAAGGGAAAGAACAGGCCGCCGCTCGGAGTTCTCGCGCGCCGCGCCGTGGTTCCGTTGCTGGTGGTTGGTGCGACTTTAGCGTGGTTGGGCTATTACAATTACCGAGCCTTCGGTAACCCACTGACTCTGCCTTACACGGCCGATCGGGAACAGTACGCGATTGCGCCTTACTATGTGTGGCAGCATCCGCGGCCCGAGCCTGCCTACCGGCATCCGGTAATACGTGATTTTTACAAGTTTACTGAGTTCCCGTTGTACCCTCGTGTGCACTCTGAAAAAGGCTTTGTGTTCTGGACGGCTGTAAAGGCCGCATTCAATGTGCTCTTTTTCACGGGATTCTGCCTTATCCCTCCTCTATTCATGATTCGGCGAGTCTTCCTGGACCGGCGTATCCGCTTCCTGGTCGTGTGCACGCTCGTTCTTGCGGCTGGAACGGCGATCGAAATCTATTGTATTCCGTACTATTTAGCCCCCTTTACTGCGGTCTTTTATGCAGTCGGGTTGCAAATGATGCGCCACCTTCGGGTATGGAAATCCGGGAGAAGTGCTGTGGGTCTCGCATTGGTACGGTTCACGATCGCTGCTTGCGTTGTCATGGCCGGTGTTCGCGTGCTTGCCGAGCCTCTTCATCTGGAGCCTCCGGAGTGGGACCCCGGGAATTGGAACCTCGTTTGGTTCGGGCCGCAGCATTTCGGCACGGAGCGAGCACGCATGGAGGCCTGGCTCGAAGCGCAGCCCGGCCAACAACTGGCGATCGTCCGATACGGACGCGATCATAATCCGCTGGATGAATGGGTCTACAACGCTGCTGACATCGATGGTTCCAAAGTCGTATGGGCGCGGGAAATGGATGCTGCGGATAATTTAGAGTTAATCCATTACTACCCGAACCGGCGCGTCTGGCTGGTTGAGCCGGACGCAATTCCGGCGCGGATTACGCCTTATCCGATACCGGTTGCGGTGGGCAACGCACACTAAGCCGGCGTATCTTTTTAGAGCACAAGGGAAGAAGCTGAAGGAAATCGAACCATGATCAACGGAAAGCGCATAGCGGTCGTGATGCCGGCGTACAACGCCGAGAAGACGCTGGAGCAGACCGTGCGCGAGCTCTCCGATGTGGTGGACATCAAGATTCTGGTCGACGACTCCAGCAAGGACAAGACCGCGGAGATTTCGCGCCAGTTGGGCGTGCTGACCTTTGTCCACGACGCCAACTACGGCTATGGGCGCAACCAGCAGACGTGCTACCGCGAGGCGCTGGCCGCCGGCGCGGACATCGTGGTCATGGTGCATCCCGACTACCAGTACACGCCTTCGCTGGTCCCGGCCATGGCGGGCATGATCTCGAGCGGCGTTTACGACATGGTGCTGGGATCGAGGATTTTGGGCGCCGGGGCATTGAAAGGCGGAATGCCGTTCTATAAATATGTCGCCAACCGGCTGCTGACCGCCTTTCAGAATTTGTTCCTGGGCGTAAAGCTCTCGGAATACCACACCGGCTTCCGCGCCTTCTCGCGCGAGCTGCTGGAAACACTGCCGCTGCTCGAGAACTCCGACGACTTCGTCTTCGACAACCAGATGATCGCGCAGGCCGTAATGTTCGGTTTCCGGATCGGCGAAATCTCCTGCCCCACGAAGTATTTTAAGGAAGCTTCCTCCATCAATTTCAGGCGTAGCGTGAAATATGGCTTCGGCGTGCTGGCCACCACCGCCGGCTTTGTGGCGCACAAGATGGGAGTGAGGCGCTCGCCACGGTTCTACGCAACGGGCAGAAAGGTAACGCAGCGGTACTATTCGCAGGCCACGCCAAAGTGAAGAACAGGCTCCAGGTCCCAAGCTGGATGCACCCGCCCCTGGGAATCGGAAGATGGATGAGACCAATGGCCGCGTAGGCTTCCCTCGGTTTGGGCAACCGCACGGCCATCCGCCCAGCTCACCGGGGAGAAATGAAGCAATGTCATGAAGCAAGGCACGGCGATCATTATCGGAGCGGGTCCTGCCGGGCTCACCGCCGCCATCGAGCTTCAGCGCAACTCGGCAATCAAGCCCATTCTGGTGGAGGCCGGCCGGCAGGCCGGCGGCCTGGCGCGGACCGTCCGCTACAAAGACAACCGCATGGATATAGGCGGACACCGCTTCTTTTCGAAATCGGATCGCGTGATGCGGTGGTGGCTCGATCTGATGCCTGTTGAGAATGTCCCGGGAGAAGCAGGCCAGCTTCTCTACCGGGGCCAGCGGCGCGATGTGCCGCTCGCAACTTCGGCTCCCGGACCGCGGGCAGATGATTTGGTAATGCTGGTCCGGCAGCGCAGGAGCCGAATCTATTTTCTGCGCCGCTTCTTCGACTATCCCATCCGCCTCACGCCCGGCACTTTAAGAAAGATGGGCTTCATCCGCGCCTTCCGCGCCGGGTTCAGCTATCTTCATGCGGCACTGCTGCCTCGGCGCCCGGAGCGGTCGCTCGAAGACTTCTTCATCAATCGCTTCGGCAGGCAACTTTACCTCACTTTCTTCAAGGAATATACAGAGAAGGTTTGGGGCGTGCCCTGCGATCAGATCAGCGCCGAATGGGGCGCTCAGCGCATCAAAGGCCTCTCCCTCAAGTCTGCGCTCGCGCACTTTATCAGGAAGGCCATTTTCGCCCGGCAGCCTGAAGACCTTGCGCAAAAGCAGACCGAGACTTCGCTCATTGAAAAATTCCTCTATCCCAAATTTGGTCCCGGCCAGCTTTGGGAACATGCGGCGGATCTTGTCTTGAAGGGCGGCGGCGAAATTCACTTTGGTGTCCAGATCAACCGCATCCATGTCGAAGGCGACAAGTTGATCTCCGTTGAAGGCGTCAATGGCGCGGGCGAGGCCGTTACGTATCGGGGCGATTACTTCTTCTCAACCATGCCGGTCCGCGACCTGATTCGCGCGATCTCCGGCGATGTGCCGAAAGAGGTTCGTGAAGTCGGCGATGGTCTCGTCTATCGCGACTTCATCACGGTCGGCCTGCAGGTCACCAAGCTCGCAGTGACCGAAGAGGATGGGTTGCCAATCAAGGACAACTGGATTTACATCCAGGAGCCTGACGTCAAGGTCGGCCGGCTGCAGGTCTTTAACAACTGGAGCCCCTGGCTGGTCGGCGACGAAAAAAAGGTCTGGCTCGGTCTCGAATACTTCTGTAACTCCACCGACGGCCTGTGGAAGCTCTCCGACGAGGAGATGACGCAATTCGCCATCGAGGAGGTTGCCAGGATCGGCATTCTCAAGCCCGAAGATGTTGAAGACTCGCACGTAGTCCGCGTTCCCAATACTTACCCCGCTTACTTCGGCAGCTACGGCCGCTTCGATGTGATCCGCGGGTACACTGACCGCTTTCAGAATCTGTTCCTGATCGGCCGCAACGGCATGCACAAATACAACAACCAGGACCACTCCATGCTGACCGCCATGGTCGCGGTCGAGAACATCGTCAACGGCATCGCCACCAAGGAAAACATCTGGGCCATCAACACTGAGATGGACTATCACGAGATGAAGGGTTTGGAGAGAGAGTTCAGTGCCTGAAGTAAGACGCAACTCCGGTCTCCATTGAAAACGGTAGAGCAACGCAGCCCGAACGGTGTATCACGTGAGCACGTTTGCACTCATGCAAAAGAAAATCCATTCGCGTTGGCCTGAATGGACGGCCCTGTCCTTCTACGCGGCGCTTGTCGCATTTGCCATTACATATCATGAGCCGTGGGCAGATGAGGCCCAGGCATGGCAGCTTGCCCGCAGCCTTTCGCTTCCCGCGCTGTTTCAAACCTATATTCGTTACGAGGCATCTCCCGGTCTCTGGCATTTCCTGCTCTGGGTCCTCATTCGTGCCCATGTCAGCTACGCCGGCCTGCACTGGATTTGCGGCGTAATCGCCGTAACGGCCACTGCGGTGCTTCTCTTCAAGTCACCTTTCCCGCGCTATCTTAAGCTCGCGTTACCATTTACGGTCTTTCTGCTTTTTCAATATGCAGTTGTCGCGCGCAGCTACGTTCTTGTTCCAATTTTGCTCTACCTGATTGCTCTTTTCTGGAAGAGAAACCCGCTGGTTCTTGCGCCGCTGATTGGCCTGCTGGCGAATGTTGCTCTCCATGCCTCGGTAATCTCAGGCGGGCTCGCACTCGTTTATCTCATTGAGCAGGTCCGCAGCGGAGGCGTCAAGGGCTCTAGCCGAATGCGTCAGCTCCTGTCGGGCACGCTCGTTCTGCTTTCGCTATGGGCCTTTGCGATCTGGACAGCATGGCCGCCCCACGACCTCTCGAATCATTTATCCTCGCGCTTGACCGGATTGTCGTTTTTGTTCTTATTACTAACTGTGAAGTCGCTTGTTTGGGCGGTATGCGAGCCTTGGATACTGTCTATTCCATTTTGGATCTCAATCGCTCTCTGCCTCCGCACGCGGCGCAGCCTCTTCTACCTATTGCCTGTCCTGCTTTTTGGCATTTTCGCCGCAGCTGGGGGTCTTGCCTGGTGGCATGTTGGCCTCTTAGTCCCCCTCGTGATTTGCCTTTTTTGGATCACATGGCCGGCTCCGGGAAGCACCGTCTCCTGGCAGGAAACCGCGGGCCGGCTTGCACTCTTGGTGATGGCAGCGGGGCAGATTCTCTGGGCAGGTTATGCCATTGAATATGACCATTACTATGCGTACTCTCCCGATCTCGCTGCTGCCGAATTCCTGCGGCCCTTCGTGCGGCAGGGCGCCAGCATTGCAGTCACTTATTCGTATGATCCGGACGGTCACGGCTTCTTCGCGGTTGGGATCCTGCCTTACTTTGACCATAATGTGTTCATCAACCTATCGGAACCCTTTTGGTCATTTAGCAATGGAAATCCAGCCGAGAAGATTTTCATGAAGGTTCTGCTTACCAACCCTGACGTAGTAGTTGTCGTTCAACACTCAGGTGGCCCGGATCTCCCGATTGATATACAGAATCCGAAGATCAGACTTCTCGGCCGGGCTGGCTATCGGTTTACCAATATGTTTTGCGGCGCCATACCGATGAACTTTCAATTCAAGGAGAAGACCTGTCACCTGATCTTTCAGCGCCTCGGTAGCCCCTGGAATACTGTCGCTAATCAGGAAGATACCGGTTCTGTCGCGCGGTGAATTCGACCGCTTGGTCGAGGGTAGACTGAAGAGGGTTTGGATGCGTTGGACTAACTGAAGCATATTCGAGGAACGATACGTCAATGGCGAAATTTCTGGTGACGGGTGGAGCGGGCTGGCGGCCGGCTGTGACCAACACTGAGATGCTGACTACGGCCTACCGCTACTATGCGGAGAATCGAGAAGAGATTCTTGCGCGCAGCAACGTGTCGGCCCACTCCCGCGCCGCCGAGATGGGCATTTTGCGGCTTTTGAAGTGGTTGTCATGAACCGCCAGGCCCCCTGCACCTCTATGGTTGAGGAATGGAAATCGTGACGAATTCGACCCAGGACCGGACAAAAGGCGCCAGGATGCAATTCTTCTCCGACCAGCAGACGGGCCTTCGGCCCTGGCAACATGGCCTGGTGTTCCTGTTGGCCTGCGCGGTCATCGTGTCGCGGCGTCCGGATGCAGTCCTGCACGCGCGTTTTTTTGCTGAGGACGGGCACGTTTGGTATGCGGACGCCTATAACTTGGGCTGGTGGAGTGCTTTGTTCCACGCCCAGGACGGATACTTTCAAACTTTTCCGCGCCTGGGGGCCGCGTTAGCGCTTCTCGTGCCATTCTTCCGGGCCCCTCTGGTGCTTAATCTCATCGCGATCTGCGTGCAGGCGCTCCCGGTCAATCTGTTGCTTTCTTCCCGATCTTCAGCCTGGGGCAGTTTGCGCTTCCGCGTCCTTCTGGCTGGCATTTATCTGGGCTTGCCGAACTGCCCGGAGTTAAACGCAACCATCACCGGTTCGCAATGGCGCCTGGCCTTTAGCGCCTTCCTTCTGCTCGTAGCATTGAGGCCGCGAAGCACTGCGGAGCGCCTGTTCGATCTCTCCATTTTCTCGCTCTCCGGCCTGACTGGGCCGTTCTGCATTTTCCTGTCTCCCATCGCGCTTTTCCTTGCGTGGCAGCGCCGCGAGCGCTGGCGCTGGGCAATGGCCGGTCTTCTATGCACGGCATGCCTCCTCCAGGCATGGAACCTGTTCAGCGGAGGATTGGCCGGGCGGCCCCATGCGCCCTTTGGCGCCGGCCCCGCGATGTTCGTTCGCATGCTGGCAGGCCAGCTCTATCTTGGAACATTGTTCGGCGGCAACGCTCTGGCGGCGCGCCCGGGCATCGGGCCGCTCATCGTGTTTGCCTGCATCGCCGCCGCCGGCGCCTTCCTTATCGTCCTCTGCTTCTTCAAATCGTCCTCCGGGATGAGACTTTTCCTTGTTTTTTCAGGAATGATCCTGTGTTCTGCACTCATTGCTCCCACGCTTGGCCAGATCGGTGGATTTACCGGTTGGGAGGCTGTGGTGCGCGGGGCCGGAGCTCGCTATTGGTTTTTCCCCGACCTGGCATTCGCATGGTCGGTTCTTTTCTGTTTTCAGAGCCGGAATCAGGCTCTCAAGGCGGTTTCGGCCCTCCTTCTGTGCGCCTTGTGCCTTGGATTTGCGGCCCGCTGGGAGTATCCCGCCTTTCGGGACACGAATTTCGCGGAATATGCAAGGAGCTTTGACTCGGCTCCGGCGGGAACGGTGGCGATTATTCCGGAGAATCCCGATGGCTGGAATCTCCGGCTCATGAAACACGGCTCAAAATGAAAAACGCCAGGATACAACTCTTCCCAGACCGGCAAACGGGCCTTCTGCCCTGGCAGCATGGCGCCATTTTTCTTGTTTCCTGTTTGATCCTCGTGACGCGGCGTCCGGACGCTGTTTTCCACGCGCAATTCTATGCCGAGGACGGGCACGTGTGGTTCGCGGATGCCTATAACCTGGGCTGGTGGCACGCCCTCTTCCGTGCGCAAGACGGGTATTTTCAGACCTTTCCCCGGCTGGCCGCCGCGCTGGCGCTGCTGGCGCCATTGGCGCTCGCTCCCATGGCGCTGAATCTCGCCGCGCTGGCTGTGCAAGTGCTCCCGGTGAACCTTCTTCTCTGGTCCCGCAGCTCGGCATGGGGAAGCCTGCGCTTCCGCGCCTTGCTTGCCATTGCCTATCTTGCGCTGCCCAACAGCCGCGAGATGACGATCGCTGTAACCAGTTCGCAATGGCTGTTGGCGCTGAGTGCTTTTCTTGTGCTCGCCGCGTCACCGCCCGCGGGTGCGGCGGAACGCGCCGTCGATCTCGTCGTTCTGGCGCTTTGCGGGCTCACGGGCCCATTCTGTTTTTTCCTGTTGCCCATAGCCGCTTTGATTGCGTTGAGACGCGGCGGACACTGGTCCTGGATAAAGACAGGCGTCCTTTTTACACTCGCCCTGGTTCAGGCGTGGGGTCTGCTGATGATCGACGCAGGAGGGCGCTCGCATGCCGCTCTCGGCGCAAGCCCCGCTCTCTTTCTTCGTATTCTCGGCGGACAGATCTACTTTGCGGCGCTGCTGGGGGGCAACGGCCTTGCCGCTAACTCGAGCCACACCGTATTTTTCCTGCTCGCTTTCGCTGCGATCGCCGGGACTTCACTCGTCGCATTCTGCTTTGTTCATGCCGGTTTCGAGATGAGACTGTTTTTCGTGCTCACAGCCATGTTCCTGATCGCATCCCTGATCTTTCCGGCGGCTTATCCTCCGCCGGGCGTAACAAGGTGGCAATTGCTTGCGGAGGCGTCAGGCATCCGCTACTGGTTTTTCCCCACGCTTGCCTGCGTCTGGTCGGTGCTATGGGCGTCGCGCAGCCGAATTCAGGTTCTTCAGGCGGCGTCGATCGTCCTTTTATGCGTTATGTGCTTCGGCATCGTGCGCGACTGGAGGTATCCCGCGCTACGCGACCTCGACTATAGGGAAGAGGCAAAGCGTTTTGAGGCCTCGCCGCCGGGAACAGTGATGATCATTCCCGAGAATCCGCAAGGCTGGAATATCCGTCTCGTCAAGCACGCCTCGCGTTGAGGCGTTGGCGTGATACCTTCGGCGTATACTGGCCCCAAGGCGGAGCGCCTTTGGCAGGTTTCGATCTGGATGGATGCAGCTTCTTGATTGCGCCAAGCGGGCCGTAGCCGGCCTATCGCTTTTGTTCTGCGCCGCTCTCGCGGGCGGCCAGCCGCAAATCGTGCGCGCGCGCGTCGCTGTATCTGTAGTAGACGAGAACGGTCAGCCTGTTCAGGGCGCGCAGGTGACGATCGCCGAGCCCGGGCTTGCGGCAGCGCAGGTGTGGACGGACTACGCGGGAAACTGCAGCTACGCGCTCAAACAGCAGAAGACGTATCGGATTCGCGTAGACAAGCCCGGATTCTACCAGGCCGCTGACACCGGGATCGATGCCAGCCAGAGCAGCATACGTGTGGTTCTGGCCCACGAGCAGATAGTGCGCGAGCAGGTCAACGTAACTGCGTCGACACCGGGCATCGATACACAACAGGTCTCCGACCAGAGCACGCTGAACACGCCGGAGATCGTGAATATTCCCTACCAGACTTCGCGCGACATCCGTAATCTGCTGTCGTTCAATCCTGGGGTGGTGCAGGATGCGACCGGGCAGGTGCATGTGGCAGGCTCGGAGACGTGGCAGACGCTGGATACGATGGACGGATTCGATATCCGCTCGCCGGTCAGCGGCTCGCTGAGCCTGCGGGTGAGCGCGGATGCGGTGCGCTCCATCGACTCGGAGACCACCCGCTACCCGGTGGAATTCGGCCGCGCCACAGGCGGCGTGATCGCGCTTTATACAGGCATGGGCGACGACAAATTCCGCTTCAACGCGACGAACTTCATTCCTTCCTTCCGCGACCTGAACGGGATTCGCTTTGACAAATTTGTTCCGCGCTTCACGTTTTCCGGGCCGCTCAAGCGCAGGCGCGCGTGGTGGTACGACGGCGCCGAGGTGGAGTACGACAACATCTACATCTCTGAGTTGCCGGCCAACGCCAATACCGATGAACTGATTCGCGGAAGCAATCTTATAAAGGTTCAGGAGAACGTGACTCCGGCGAACATCCTCACCGCCGGCCTGCTTTACAACAACTATCACTCTTCCTACGACGGCATTTCGTCGCTCACGCCGCAGCAGAGCACCGTCAAGCGCAACACGCTCGCTTGGTTCCCCTACCTGCGCGATCAGCAGAGTTTTGCGGACGGCGCGCTGCTCGACGTGGGAATCGGATATGTGCGCATTCGCGACGGGTACGAGCCGCACGGCAGCTCGCCGTACGAGATCACACCGGAGCTTCCCGAAGGCAGCTACTTCGAGAACCTGAGCGGCCGCTCACAGCGGCTGGAAGGAACCGCGGCTTTGTATTTGCCTCCACGGCAGTGGTTGGGGCGGCACGATGTGAAGGCGGGGCTCGATCTCGACCATATTGGCTACAACCAGGATCAGACGCGCGCGCCGGTGAGCTATTATCGCGAGGGCGCGGCTCCTGGTGAGATCGGGACTCTCGACCGTGTGAGCGTTTTCGCTCCCGCGCCGGCCTTTACGATGCACAACGCGGAGATCGGGGCGTACGTCGAGGACCGCTGGCAGCCGGCGAAGGGATGGCTGGTTGAGCCGGGGCTGCGCTTCGACTGGGACGAGATTGTGCGGCGGCCGCTGGTGGCGCCGCGGCTGGCAGCGGTGTACTCGCCGCCCGGCGATAAAAACCAGACCAAAATTTCGGCCGGCATCGGGCTCTACTACGAGCACACGCAACTGGAATACCTGGCGCAGACCTACGCCGGCGTCCGCTACGACACGTACTACGAGGCAGATGGAACGACGCCGGCGGGCCCGGCGCAGCAGACGGAGTTTACCGCCAACGACGGCTTGCTGCGCGAGGCGCGGGCGTTGAACTGGAGCGTAGGCGTGGAGCGCAAGCTGCCCTGGTCGATCTTCGCGGGCGCGAACTTTCTTGAGAAGCGGACGTCGAACGTGTTCACGTTTGCGAATCAAAGCGGGACAGCGGCGCTCGCGGGCGACTATCTGCTCACCAACGGGCGCGAGGATCGCTACAGATCGGAAGAGTTCGATCTGCGGCGGCTGTTTGCCAACGGGTACACGGTGTACGTGTCGTACACGCATTCCTCGGCGCGCACCAACGCGGCGCTCGACTACCTGCCCACGCCATCGCCGCTGGGGCCGCAGCAGAGCGGGCCGC
Organism: Acidobacteriaceae bacterium; assembly: GCA_003171315.1. Lineage (GTDB taxonomy): Bacteria > Acidobacteriota > Terriglobia > Terriglobales > Acidobacteriaceae > Telmatobacter. Next base: position 18,000 of record PMYE01000079.1, on the reverse strand, counting down.
TGGCGTGGGACACGCCCAATCGCGCGATCTCCTGGGGATGGCTGCCGGTTCCTTATGCAAAGCTCCGGAAGCACTGGGACTTTGTGTACCTGCTCGACCTGCATACGGGCTTTCCGTACACGGCGGTGAATGCGGCGCAGCAGGTGGTTGGCGCGGCGGGAGCGCAGCGCTTTCCCGCTTTTGTGAACTTCAGCCCGGGTTTGGAATGGAAATTTCATTTTCGCGGCCAGTATTGGGGGTTGCGGGGGGTGATGGAGAACGCCACAGACAGCGGGAATCCACTGGAAGTGAACAATGTAGTGGATTCCCCGCAGTTCGGCGCCTTCAGCGAGTTTCAGGGCAGGGCATTTACGGCGCGGATCCGGCTGATCGGGGCGAAGTGAGGCGCCGAGTGTGAGGGCGGCGTGGAATCGGAAGGAAGATAGAGGGTGGGTGGGAAGCTGATGCACGACCTGGGCAAGATGCTGTTAGGGCTTGGCCTGCTGCTCGCGCTCGTCGGGGCCGCGATCCTGCTGGCCTCGCGCCTGGGCCTGCCGTTGGGACGCCTGCCGGGCGACTTTTCCTTGAAGGGCAAGAACGTTTCCTTCTACTTTCCGCTCGGGACGTCGATTCTGATCAGCGTTGTTCTCTCGGCGATTCTGTATGTGTTGTCGCGTTTCCGGCGGTAACAAGGTTCGCGGTCGACCGCAAACGCAAACATGCCGCCCCAAGGCGGCATGATGTGGGATAACGATGGATTGTGGCGCGCTAGACGCCGACGCCGAACTCGCTCGCCTGCTGCGAGCCTGCATTCGAATAGAAGTCGTAGGGCGTACGCCTCTTGAACCGGTAGCGCTTGCGCAGCTCAGTGCCCACGTAGATGCCCAGCGCGGCCACCGCGATGCCCACGGAAAACCACGTAACCACGCGCATGGCCGTGAATCCCGCTTTTTCCGGCACGGGAGACTCTTCGGCGGACGGCTCGGTTTCAGGATCGACGGGCATTGAGCGCTACCTCCTGCGCCTCTATGATACCGCAGACCGCGTCCTGCCTGCTGAGTGAGCCGATGCGGAAAACGTGGCAGTTATTTACTCGACGGTTTCGATGCGGGCCAGCCACGCGGCTCGTTCTTTTTCGGGAAGAAAGCTGGCGCGGATGGAATTGGCGGCGAGCTGGCGCAGTTCCTCGCGGGTAAATCCCTGCTGGCTGTGGGCGAGCAGGTACTCGTGGGCCAGATCGGAGCCGAAGAAGGCGGGATCGTCGGAGTTGAGCGTGACCAGCAAGCCGCGATCGAAGTATTGGCGCAGGGGATGTGCGGCAAACGAGGGGCAAACGCCGGTGCGGACATTCGAGGTGGGGTTCAGCTCGATCCCGGCGCTCCGCGCTTTTAACTCTTGGAGAAGATTCTCATCCTGGATAGCAGATAAGGCGTGGCCGATGCGCTCGGAACCGATGGCGAGCGCTTCCCAGATGGCCTCGGGGCCGGTGGTTTCGCCAGCGTGGTTGGTCAGGCGCAGGCCGGCGTCGCGGGCGCGCGCATAGAGAGCGCGAAACGGCTCGGATCCGGCGCGGCGTTCGTCGCCGCCGAGACCGATGCCGGCGACCGAGGGGTGCGCGGGCCGCATCTCTGCTGCCTTGCGAAAGACTCGGCCGGCTTGCTCGACGGTGAAGTGGCGGACGGCGTCGAAGATCCAATAGATCGAGAGGCCCAGCTCGCGGGCGGCGCGCTCGCGGGAGCGTTCGAGGGCTTCGAAGATGGGCTCGAAGCAGCGCGGATCGAAGTTGCGCCACATATAGATGACGCCGACGGAGATAAACACTTCGGCGTGTACGATGCCCTGTTCGGCGAGGTGCTGCATCATGCGCCACGCGGCCAACTCGTAATCCTCGGGGTCTTTCAGGAGGCGCGTGACGGCCTTGAAGGATTCAATGAATTCGGTAAAGTTCGTGAATTGGTAGAGCGCATCCGCCTCGGCCGGACTCATGGGCGGGGCGTCGTGCCGCGCGCTGAGCTCGGCCAGCGTGGCGGGCGCGATCGTGCCTTCGAGGTGCAGGTGCAGCTCGGCCTTGGGCAGGCGGCGGATGAAATCCTGGATTTCGATCACGCATTCAGTGTAGCGGTGCTGGCAAGACAGCGAGCCAGGGAGTCAGGCGTGCGCCTCGGGCCTCGATTCCGGGACCCGAGCAGGCGCTCACCCTGAAAAATCACGCACTGCAAAGCATGCATCGACGATTTCCTTGAGTTTCATAGACCTGCAGGTGCACACAAAGGGCCGATTGCTCCACCTGCAGGTGGAGTTTTCCGCGATTTCGCGATGCGCCGATTTTCTCGCCCTCGCCACGCAATCAATTCGACGACTTGCAGGTGCATGGATCCGGCCCGGCGCCGGGGCGCCTCGGTTGCCGTTACTCGTTTTTGATTGCCGTCGCGTGGTTGTCGACGAATGTGATGGTCCATTTCTTGCCGGCCTGATCGTAGGTGATCGTGCGGCTGCCCTCGCTACGGCAGCCGGCCTGGAGGCCTGCGCACAATCGGAAGCCGCAAGGCCGGTACTAGCGGGGCTTGGCGAATTCGGAGCGGTGACGGCTATAGAAGAAATAAATGAACAGGCCGATGACCAGCCAGATGAGGAAGCGGTACCAGGTGATGATGGGCAGCCCGGCCATGAGCAGGAAGCAGAAGATGACGCTGAGAGCGGGAATGACAGGCCCGAAGGGAACGACGAATCCGCGGCGGCGATGGGGGTCGCGGAAGCGGAGGACGATGACGCCGATGGAAACCAGGACAAACGCGAAGAGCGTGCCGATGTTGGATAGATCGGCGAGGGTGCCGATGTCGAAGAGGCCGGAGGGAACGGCGACGACGACACCCGCGACCCAGGTGGAAAAGGCCGGGGTGCGAAAGAGGGGATGGACGTTGGAGAAGACCTTGGGGAGCAGGCCGTCGCGAGACATGGAGAACCAGACGCGCGACTGGCCGATCTGGTAGACGAGGATGGAAGAGATCATACCCATGAGCGCGCCGAGCAGGACGACGAGGCGAATCCAGTAGAGCGGATGGCCGCCGGGCAGGAGCGAGAGCTTTTTGAGCGCGTTGACGACGGGAGCGGCATCGCCGGACATGGATTGCCAGGGCACGAGGCCGGTGAGGCAAACCGCGACGGCGACGTAAAGCACGGTGCAGACGACCAGCGTGGCGATGATGCCGATGGGCAGATCGCGCTGCGGATTGCGGCACTCCTCGGCGGCGGTGGAGATGGAGTCGAAGCCGATATAGGTGAANNCCAGCCGTTGGGCATGAAGGGATGCCAGTTGCTCGGGTGGATGAAGCCGATGGCGGCGAAGACAAAGATGAGGATGGCGATCAGCTTGAACGCGACCATCATGTTGTTGGTGGAAGCGGACTCGCGGATGCCGCGGACCAGGATCATCGTGAGGAACATGACGATGAGGAAGGCGGGAATGTTGAAACCGAAGTGCCAGCCGGGATTGTAGAGATTGTTGCCGGCCAGATCCTGCAGGCCGGAGGGAAGATAGGCTGGCGAGATCCATCGCGCGCCCGGATGCAGGCCGAACCAGTCGAGGAGATCGACAACGTGGGCGGCGAAGCCGACGCTGACGCTCATGTTGGAGCCGGCGTATTCGAGAATCAGGTCCCAGCCGATGATCCAGGCAATGAGCTCGCCGAGCGTGGCGTAAGTGTAAGTGTAGGCCGAGCCGGCGATGGGAATCATGGAGGCCAGCTCGGCGTAGCAGAGGCCGGTGAGCGCGCAGACGAAGGCCACCAGCACCATAGAGAGCGCAATGGCCGGACCGGCGCCGGGACGGCCGGCCAGCGCGGTGTGCATGACGACGTAGTGGATGAGCGGCGTGTCGGCGATGGTGGGGTTGGGCAACTGCTCGCCCGAGATGGCCGTGCCGATGACGGTGAAGATGCCCGATCCGATGACCGCGCCGATGCCCAGCGCGGTGAGCGACCAGGGCCCCAGGCTCTTCTTCAGCGCGCGCCCCGGTTCCTCCGATACGCCGATGAGCTTGTCGATCGATTTGCGGGCGAAGAACTGGCTGGGCAGTGAAAGTCCTCCTCAAAAGCAGCCTCTAGCTGCTAGCTTCTATCCGCTTTTTGGCTGGTCAACAGCGCAGGCAGAAGAAAACAGGGACTAGAAGCTAGAGGCTAGAAGCTAACGGCTGCTTTTACCGCTTCGTCTGGCCGCGGGCCATCTTCTTCACCTTTTTCTTTTGTGAGCCGCGGGGCGTGGTGCGTTTGGCCTTGGGCGGGGCCGCTTTGCGTACCGCGCGCTTTAGTTTCTTGCGTTCAGCCTTATCTGCGATTTTCTTGGTGTCGGCCACGTAAGCCTCTTTCGATCGAATGTCTTGTGGGTTTCCGCCGCGAGGGCGAGTGCGACTTTTATGGTAACAGGGAATGGGCGCCTGCGAAAGCGCGGCGCGCGCATTGCGCCGCTTCCACGAGCGAAAACCCGGACGGCCTTGGAAGCGTACAATAAAAATAGACCGTTCAACTGCCCAGCCTGCTCGGCTCCGGCTGTCCCATCGCTCCTGACGAGCTTCGCTCCTCCACGCAACAATCACCTTGTTCGTCGGAGTTCGTCATGCGTTCTGATCAGATCCACCGCGCGCTCGCGCGGGGAATCAACCGCTTTGAAGTCTGTCGGCTCGTCTCAATGGGCGTAAAAGTCACCCACAAAACAGGCTCGCGCTTTGAAGATTCCATCAACGATATGCTGCAGTACCTGGGCGCGCACGAAACGCCCAAGGCGGGTCTGCATCCGGCCGTCGAGCCGGAGAGACTGAAACCCCTGGCGTAAACGGACCGCGTCCGTTCACAACCCCCACTCTCCGGTGAGAGCGTGTCAATTTCGCGCTGCATCGGGAAGCAGCGGGCCTTGAGCCAAACGCAGGAAGAGGGACGGCAGTTTTTCCGTCCCTCTTCTTTTTGGATCCGAGTATGGGTTCCGAGCTCGTCGCCCGGGGTTCGCCCTTAGACGACTTCGACGTTCTCCGCCTGCCAGCCCTTGGGGCCCTTGGTTACGTTGAACTGGACCTTCTGGCCTTCCTGCAGCGACCGGAAGCCGGTCGACTTGATGGCGGTGTGATGGACGAAGACGTCCTCGCCGTTTTCACGGCTCAAAAATCCAAATCCCTTGGCGTCGTTGAACCACTTGACTGTGCCTTGTTCCATGTGTTGCTCCTCTTGATGCTGATTTACCGCCGAACGCAATGTGGAGTGTTGCGAGTGGGCGATAAACGCGGAACAGGCAATAACTTCAGATCGAATTCTACGATTGCATACAGTGTAGCACGGAATGGGTTGGCGGGCGGAAAATCATTTGGTTTCAACGGATAGGGCGGCAGCTTGGGCGGTTCCAGCGGAAGCGGCCAGCCCGGCCTGCGCGCGCGGGGGACGGCAAGGTAAACTCTGGAAGCGAAAAGCTGGGAGCTGGTAACCGGAAACAAAGAGCGGAGGGCTGTTTTAGAATTCTGGAGGGAACCGGAAGACAGCGGGGAGACAGGTTGGCGGTTCTGGCGGTGCAACAGATCCGGCGCATGCGGGGCGGCGCGCAAGGCCAGTTGATGCTGGGCGCGGACGGCCATATCTACGTAGTCAAGTTCCAGAACAATCCCCAGCACACGCGCGTGCTGGCCAACGAACTCATGGCCTCGCGCCTGGCGGCGGCAGTGGGACTCACCGTGCCGGAGACGGAGCTGGTGGAGGTTTCAAGCTGGCTGGTCGACAATACGCCGGAGCTGGAGATCGACCTGGGACGGACGCGCGTGCGCTGCCGGCCGGGGCTGCAGTTCGGGTCACGCTTCGCCGCAGGACTCATGCCGGGCCAGGTGGTGGACTACCTGCCCGAGGAGCAGTTGACCGAGGTGAAGAACCTGGGCGAGTTCGCCGGCATCCTGGCGCTGGACAAGTGGACGGGGAACGCCAACGGCCGCCAGGCGGTCTTCGCGCGCCGGCAGCGGGAGCGGCGGTATAAGGCCGTCTTCATCGATTTCGGCTACTGCTTTCACGCCGGCGAGTGGCGATTTGAAGATGCGCCGCTGCGGGGGGTCTACTACCGCAACGACGTATACCGCGAGGTCACAGGATGGGAGTCTTTCGAGCCCTGGCTTTCGCGCCTGGAGGTCATACCGCCGGAGACGGTGTGGGCCGCGGCCAACGACGTCCCCCCCGACTGGTACGGCGGTGACCTGGCGGAGATGGAAGCCCTGGTGGAGAAGCTGCTCGCCCGGCGCAGCCGGATCCGGGAACTGATTGAGGCGTTTGGGAACTCGGACCGGAGACCATTTCCGAAATGGGGGCAGGGGGGAAAAGAGGAGATGGAAAGGGTGGAGAGGATGGAAAAATGGACTACGATGAGGGTGAATTGAAGGGACAGACGAGAGCTTATAGCTGCTAGCCACTCGCTTGAAGCTCTTGCGGCGGGAGGGGAAGAATCCCGGAGAGTAGCTCAAAGAGACATCGAATGTTTTGGAGTCAATGTAAATTGCAGTCGCATGTTGTTGCACGGGACGAGCTAGAAGCTAGAAGCTGAAGGCTGAGAGCTGAAGGCTGAGAGCTGAGGGCTGAGGGCTGAGGGCTGGAAGCTGAGAGGTGAGAGCGGAGAGCTGTGACGACGATGGGCGGAATCGAACGGCGCGAGTGCGAGTTCCAGCTGCTCCGGTATGTGCCGGACGCGGTGCGGAACGAGTACGTGCATATCGGGGTGATCCTGCGCGAGCAGGGGAACCCGCGAGCGGAGGTGCGCTTCACCCGCGACTGGAGGCGTGTGCGTTGCCTCGATTCGGATGCCGACACAGCGTTGCTGGAGGCAATGGAGAGCGAGTTGCGGCGGCGTCTTGCCGAGGAGCCTGGCGGCCGGCTGATGCAGATCCTCGAGGAGTCGCTCTCGCTGAACGTGCAGATGACCGAGCCCAAGGCCTACCTGGCGGAGAGCCTTCCCGCGGGGATGGAAGAGCTGATGCGGGTCTACGTGGAGCCCCCGCCGCGGGAGCGGAGCCCGCGGCTGAGCGGGCGCGCCGCGATCCAGTCGCGCATGCGCTTGGAGTTCGAACATGCCGGGGTATGGGATCTGCTGAGAAAGAAGATCGCCGCCTCGGAGTACACACGGCCGGGCGATCCGCTGCGCATCGACGTGGGCTACCGGCCCAACGGCGTGGTGCGCATGTTCCATGCGGTGAGCCTCGATCCGGGGCTGGAGATGGCCAAGGTCTTAGCCTTTTCGGCCGCCGCGCTGCGCGCGGGCGTGGAGCGGGTGGAGAAGGCCCAACTGGAACTGACCGCCGTGATCGAGCCGGCGGCGCGCGTGGGGGCCACGGACGAGGATCCGGAACGGCTGGCGTTGTACCGCTTCGGCGTGGAGACGATGGAAGAGCACCATATCCGGGTTCTGACTACCTCGGACATGGGCCGTGTGGCTGAGACAGCGCGGAGAGAGCTGCGGGTGTAAAGACCCAGACCAGGATCAGGGAACAGGGAACGGGGGGCCGTTCTAGGTTTTAAGTCTATTCTTATCAGCGTAGAAGGGCACAACAACAGCGGCCAAAAAAAATCTGCAAAAGTTTGCAGATAATTTCCGGGCTTCGCGGTACGATCGATCTTGTTGATGGAATTCAGGTGGCTCGATTCTGTTGCTTGAGCGAGCGGCTCATGACGAACAGCTGACCACTGAATACTGACCATACAAAAAGGCATGGCCTTGGGCCATGCCTTTTTGTATGCAAGGAAGGTGCGCGTGAAGGTAGGCGAACAGTTGCGGGAGATTTGGCGGCACGCCCGCCGCGGCGGAGGTGCCGGCCAGGACGAACAGGCCCGGCGAGTGGAACTCGAGGCGGAGGCTGAACGCAAGACGGTGGCTCTGCCCGCGATTTTGAGCCCGGTGCAATTTCCGGGGCGGCACCTGCCCAAGCCGACGCCGATGAACCTGCGGCGGTTTGCGGAGACGCCGGTGGTGCGGCGGGCGATCAACGTGATCAAGGACCGCATCGCGGCCATGGACTGGCAGGTGCGGATGCGACGCGGAGTGCGCGCGGAGGATGTGGCCTTTGCGGCGCGCAAGCTGCGGGCCCTGCGCCGGACGCTGGAGGAGCCGAATCCGGCCGACAGCTTCCGCACCTTGATGGAACAGGCGATCGAGGATGCGCTGACCGGCGGCTACGGAGCCATCGAGATGGAGGCGACCGGCGACCCGGAGCGGCCGGCGATGCTGTGGCCGGTGGATGGGGCGTCAATCCGCATCAACGCCAGGTGGGACGGCGAGGAGGATACGCCGCGCTACGCGCAGGCCATGCCGGGACAACTGGAGTCGGGCGCGGTGGAGTTGCTCGACCGCCAATTGATGTACATCCGCATGAATCCGCGCAGCTTTACGCCCTTCGGCCTGGGACCGCTGGAGGTGGCCTTCGAGACCGTGAACCAGTTCCTGAGCGCGCACCGCTTTGCCGGCAAGCTGGCAGCCAACTCGGTAGCGCAGTACGCATTGTGGCTAAACGAGGCCACACCCGCGCAGCACGACCGGCTGATCCGCTGGTGGCAGGACGAGATCGAGGGCACGGGCCGCGTGCCGTTGATTTCGGCGGAACAGAAGCCGGAAGTCTTGCGCTTCGCGCAGGGAACGGACGCGGACCTGCGGCTGGCCTGGCAGGAGTTCCTGATCCGGATGGTAGCCAACGCCTTCGGTTTGCCGCCATTGATGCTGGGCCTGGAGGCGGACGTGAACCAGTCGACGGCTTCGGAGATGGCCGACGAGGCCTTCCGCGGAGCTATCTCGCCGCTGGCCATGCTGCTGGCCGGGCACATCACGCGCGACCTCTTCTCGAAGTGCATCGGCTGGCGAGAGTTCGAGTTTGCGTTCAACGAGTTGAGCGCGCGCGACGAGGAGACGGAGTTGCAGGTGCAGGTGCAACTGTTGCAAGCCGGCGTGCTGACGATCGACGAGGTGCGGGCGATGCGGGGATTGGGGCCGCTGGGGCAGAATCAGGCGGCGCTGCTGTCAGGAGAAGCGGAAGGCAGGGACTAAAGGACATAGGGTCCAGGGGCCAAGTCCCTGGCGGAGCGGAGCGAGCATGCGATTGGAAGCGATGGCGGTAAAGATTCCTCATGTGGACAAGCATCCCAACCGGGTGCCATTCGAGGGAGTGTTGACGGTGGTAAATACGGCCAGCGATCGAGCGCCGGCCGGAGCGCGCGGGCACCGCGTGATGCTGACGCGCGAGGCGGCGGAGAAGGCGCTGCCTTCGCTGCTGGGCATGGCTGTGGATTACAGACCCGGATGGGACGGCCACGATGCGCGTCGCAAGATCGGCCTGCTGACCGAGGCCGATGTGATCGGGCCGCGGCTGATGGTGCGCGGATACCTGTACGCACGCGACTTTCCCGAGGTGGCCGAAGCGATCGTGGCGCACGCCCCGGAATCGCTCGGCATGAGCTACGAGCTGGCCGATGCGCGCGTGGAAGATATGCGGGCCGAGGTCTGGAAGCTGACCCGGGTGACCTTTACCGGAGCGGCGATTCTGCTGCGGGAGAAAGCGGCCTACCGGGCGACGAGCTTCAGGATGGCGAGTTAGCGAAAGGCAGCGGAGTTAGCGGGGCTAGCGGAGCTGGCGGAGTGAGTAAAACACGGCGGAGTTGGTGAGTTAGCAGGTTCGTAAGTCAGTAAGCAATGAGTTTGGCAGAGAGGCTCCTTTCGAGGGGCCTTTTTGTTCGGAGTGGAACGGATGTTGACGCGCAACCCGCGGAAACAGGAAAGGAAGGACATGGAAACAGACGAGAAGAGCATAGTCGAGCGGCTGGAGGCCGCGGCCAGTTTGCTGGAAAAGACGCTGAGCTGGCTGGAAGAACGCCAGGGCGCTCTTTCCGGCGAGGTGGAAAGGATCACGGCGACCGTGGAGCAGAGCCGGCGCGAAGCAGAAATGGCGGAGAAGCTGGCCGCTGTGGAGAAGGAGCTGGCCGAGGTGAAAGCGGCAGCGGCGCAGAATGCGCTGAACCCGGTGCGGCGCACGTTGCCTGCGGCCACCGCCGAGATGCTGGCCAAGCACGGCATCGGCGAGGGTCCGGTGGATGTGCGCGCATTGGATGCGGCGTTGTCCGGGCTGAGCCTGGAGCAGCGCATCGCGGTGAAGACGCAGCTACTGCGGGCCGGCGCGATCGCGTAAGGCAGCTTCTAGCTACTAGCTCCTTGCTTCTAGCTAAAGGCCCACTGACGATCGGAACAATTACGGCTGGAAAGCGGCTCTGATGAGAAGTTAGTCGGAACTTACCTGCCGAAACATGTAACCAAGCCGGATTCCGGCGGAAAACAAGCTAGTGTGGTGAGTCAGAAGTTCATTGAAGAACAACCGCAGATCCCCATTCGACTCGTTCGCAGCGGCGAACTCGCTCAGGGCAGGCTTTCGACTCATTTTGGCGCAAAACGCGCCAAAATTCGCTCAGGATGACAACTTATTTGTGATGCGAACTTCAGACTCAGGACACTAGGAGCTAGAAGCTAGCGGCTAGCAGCTGAACACGGCCCCATGGAGGGGGCGGAGAGAACCTATGAACGCAACCTTTGCAGACATTCACGCGGCAGCGGATTACATCGGGCCGGGCGCTATCGAAGTTCCGCTGTACCAGACCGAGATCTTTGACATTTGCCGGCGCTCTGGCCCCTTCGGTCAGCGCATCAAGCAGGTTCCGGCGACCGGGCATCCATCGCGCTTTTTTGAAGAGACGGCGATTCCCAATCCGGGCACAGCCGGCTTCGTGAACCCGCGCAGCATCAATCCCACAGTGGTGAGCCCGACGCGCGTCGAGCTGAGTGTGCCGCTGAAGGCCATCGTGGCGCAGATCAACTACAACCTGTTCGACATCGAGTTGGGTGACCAGCAGAAGCAGTTCGCCTATCTGCAGGCCAAGGACCTGGTGGATACGGTGAGCGGTGTGATGGTGGCGCACGACGTGGCCTTGTGGAACGGCAACGACACCAGCCTGAGCGCGCCGACGACCACGCAGTACATGGGCGTAGCCGCGCAGATCGCCGCAGGCAACAACTCGGTGACGGTGACCACTTCGATGAAGATCGTGGACACGATCAAGACGACCGTGGCGCAGATGGTGGCCAACACCGGCTACTATGTGCGGCCTACGGCGATCTACGCCAACCCGGTGCTGTTGGACCTGATCGACCAGGAGATGAAGTCGGAGTACAACGTGGTGCTGAACACCGACCAGATCACGGGCGGATTCCGGGTGAAGATGCTCTCGACGCAGGCCGGCGACCTGCCGCTGATTCCCGACTGGAGTTTGCCGTATACGGGCACACCGGGAACCGGCAACGCGGTGCTTCCGGCCTACATCGTCACCGAGGATCTGATCGAGTATCACTGGCTCGGCGATCCCGCGCCGCGGGTCTTCCAGCTCGGGCTGCCGAATTCGCTGACCTACCAGTACGTGGCGGTCAAGTTCGGCGCTCCAGTGGTGAAAGGCGCAAGCTTCGCGCACACCCAGGTGCTGGTGGATCGATAGGAAAAATAGTGGTCGGTTGTCAGTGGTCAGTGATCAGTTTGTGATTCGAACGATCGTTCAGCAAGCAGGCGAGACTGCGGATCACGGGGTGGTTACTGACAACTGACGACTGATTACGGTCATCTATGAAAGGACACGCGATGGCATATCTCGAGCCAGCGGAATACATGAACTATGGATTGCCGACCGGAACCACGGCGGACTGGATCACGGCCGCCACGGCACTGATCAACAGTTACTGCCGGCGACCGGACCTGAACGTCATTCAGTATGTCGAACGGCTGCGCGTCACTGCCGGAGCGCAGACGGTGTGGCTGAGCTATTTGCCCCTGGCTTCGCTGGGATCTGCGACCACGCCGCTGGTGAGCATCGAGGGCCGCTACGCAAGGCCCAGGCGGGGAGAGATTGCGCGCGAGCCGTTGTCTGAGATCGCGTTGGCGTTCGCGCTGCCGGGGCAATGGACGGCGATCGATCCTGGCCTTGTGGACTACGACGCCAACACCGGGGAACTGACGCTGCCCTGGAATGTTCTGGGACTGCCCTACAACGAGGTGCAGGCGACGTATACGGCAGGTCTTGCCGCTATCGGCGACGACGTGAAGTCGGCGTGCGCGCAGATTGTGCGCAACGCGCAAGCGACGCCGGCGCTGAACGCGAGCATGAGCAGAATCGACACGATGCAGATGAAATATTTTTCAAGTTCGCTGATCGACGAGACGGTGCAGGCGTGGCTGAATCCGTACGTTGCGAACAGGCTGGGGTGAGCGATGAGCGATACGGCGCCGCGCAACCCGAGGGGAGCGCCGCAGATGCTGGCCGATGCGCTGTTGCGCAGCGCGGCGGGAACGACGGCTCTTCTGCGCGTGACAGGCACGAACACGGATACCAATATGTCGGAACTGGGGTTGGTGGCAACCACGTTCGCCGACGTGCCGGTGAGCCCGGTCCTGATGCGAAAGCTGCGGCCGAGTTGGCAGGAAGGCGGCGAGTCGAAATGGGAGTTGCTGGTGTCGGCCACGAGCGTCGAGCAGCAAGTGAACACGCTCGATTTGGCCTCGGCACAGGCTCTCTTTGCCATGACCTTGGCGGTTACCGTGGCCGGGCAGGACTATCTGATTGAGTCGATCGCTTCCAACGAAGCCTTCGGCCAGGTGTATCTTTACCGGCTGCTCCTGCGCGAGGCGCGGCAGCAAGCGGTGTGACCGCGTCAGGAGCATCCATGCAGAATGCGAAAGATTCGTTTTATATGGCGCTGCGCGCGCGGCTGGCAACGATCGATCCGGAACGGACGATCCTGCTGCGCGGCGCGGAACGGCCGGGAATCCTGGTGGAGGAAGCGGAAGCTCCCTTCAGCCAGTTTCCCAACGACGTGTTTGTCCTGCGCTGGCTGGGCATGGCCGCCGACATGGATCTGTCTTCCACCATGGTGGCCGAGCAGTGCGAGATTGTTTACCAAACCTGCGGAACGCAGAGCTTCGGCGGATTGGACCGCGGCCGCGCCCTGAGCACGATGGACGAGGAACTGATGGCGATGCTTCAGCCCTTCTATACGCCCAAGCTGAATTACGCGGCCACGCCCGCGGCCACCATGCTGACGAATGTCTTCTGGGACGAGCCTATGTTTACGCCCATCGTCATTCAGCGCGACCAACTGAGCCGCAGCGCGAGCGTAATGGTCTACAGCTACCAGGAGGAGGGGGAATAAATGTCTTCCACTTGGTTTTCCGCTCCGGCGCCTGTAACGAAGCGGGTGCACGCGTATTTCGCGCCGGTGAATCGCTCCACGCAGACGCCCGTGCTGTTCGATCCATCGCAGCAAGGCGGGTTCAGTCTCGATTCTCCGCCCAGCCCCTGGATCAGCCTGGGCTGGATTCAGGACTTTCAACGGAAGCCGGCCAGCAAGTCGTCCTCGTTGCTGACCGGAGTTCCTGCCTCGACTCTCGAGCAGGTGCGCGAGACGCTCCAGGCGCAAGTGAGTTTTCAATTCCTCAGTTGGACGAAGTTGACAATGGCGCTGGCGACGGGCTCGCAACACATGAACGTGCTCTCGCCGGCCAGTGGAGCCAGCCTGGCGGCCGATGGCGCGACAGCGGCAACGGCACTAACCCCGCAAAGCGGCTCGACGAGTACGTCCATCCTGCTGTCCGCTACCGACGCGGCGAAGTTTGCACCCGGCTCGATCGTCGCGCTGGATGTGGACTACACCGGGCAAACGGGCTATGTCGGCACGCCGGTGGCCGGCGCCTACGTGCGCCAGGCGCTCAGCGATGTCGATTACGTCCGGCGCGTCACCTTCAATGTCGCGCTGGTCTCGCAGGTGACCGGAACCGGGCTGACGCTGGCCGAGGCACTGCCAGGAGGCGCGCCGGCTTCGGGCGCCAAACTGCAGGTTGTCAAGGGATTCGTAGACCGCGAAGGCGGCAGCTTTTACCAGGAGTGGTCGGGGCTCTTCGTCGCGCAGGGCAGCCAGGGAGAACGAATCTTCTTCCACTATCCAAGGTTGCAGGCCATGGCCGGAGCCGAAGAAGCGGTGGCGCCGTTGAATGGGAAGAATCAGAACGGACAGTCGCGGGTTCTGTTGAAAGGCCAATTTCTGGCGCTGCCGGTTACCGATCTGCTGGATGGCGAGCGCGTGGTGTGTTACCGCAGCTTTCTGCCCGCGGCCAATGCGCTTGTATAAAGCGCGACGAAGATTTCAAGCACCAGGGAAAGAGTCGCAATGAAGATTACGATCCAAGGGCAGGATTACACGGCTGCTCTCGACGCCGTGCATCCGTTGACCATCGAGCGCAAGATCAACGCTCCCTCCATTTGTGAGCTATGGCTGAGCTTGCCCGCCGGCGGCAGCCTTGCGGCGCCTTCCCGCTTTCAAACGCTCGAAGTAACCGGCGACGACGGAACGATTTATTTTACGGGTTATATCGCCGTAAGTCCGCTGCCTGAGTACGCTGGACTTGGCCTCGAGGGGCCGCGTTACCGCACGGCGATTCAGGCCGTGAGCGACGAGTTGCTGCTCGACCAACTGCTGATGCCTCCCAGCGCGGGTACAGCCCAGGAAAACGCCGGCGCATTACTCGCCTCTCTTGTAACTCACACGGGATCGGCAGCACTGTCAACAAAGGGGCTTTCGCTGAATACCCTGGTGGGAAACTTTACTCCGGACCGGGGAGCGAATTGGAGCAAAAGCGCGGGACTAGCGGCCGGCATGGCGCGAGCCAGCTATCGCGCCCTCGGCGGCGCGATTTCGCTCTCGTCCGTGCAGACGACCGTACACTCGCTCAACGAGACTGACGGCAGCCTGAGCCTCGCCAACCTTGCTTTTACGGCCGGCGTGAAGCGCGCGCTAGCCAACGATGTAACGGTCTGCGGCGAGAACGAGCCGGTAGCGTATGTTACGGAATACTTCCTGGGCGACGGGTCCACCACGGAGTTCGATTTGGCCGCGGACCCCTACTTTCCGTCTACGTCAGAATCCACGATCGTCAGCGAACTCTTCAACGAGCCGGAGATCAACCAGAGCTTGTGGAGCGTCTCCGGCGGAGCCGGCTATCTGACTCTGGGCGCGAGCGGGCTGGCGATGAACGGCGGCAACGGCATCGACGGCCAGACATTGCTCACATGGGTCGATCCGGTGGAGATGGGCGGCACGCTGCAGCTGGAAGCCGTTGGCGTGACGCTATCACCGGGTAGCACCGGCATCGTGGCCGGGTTCTTCAACAGCCTGGAAACGGCGGCCAATTGCACGGCGGGTTTTCAAGTCACTGCGCAACAAGGCAGCGGGGCAGTTACTTTGCAGCCGATCGTGCAAGGGTCGCTGGCGGGAACAACCTACGCGTTGAACTCCTCCAACCAATACACGCTTCGCGTCCGCGTCCATTGCCCGGAGTGCCACCGCGCGCAGGCGGTCTATTATTCCTTTGGAGATAACGGGCTCATCGCCGCGGGCGGGCAATGGAGTGTGGCTCCGGGAAAAATTCAAATGGAGATCCAGGAGTTTGTCAACGGCGTCGGCGCGACTCCCGTTACGCTCTACGACGGCGCCGTCGCCAGCTTACCCGGCGCCTGTATGGTGGCGCCGGCCAGCAGCATCAACCTAATCGGAACAATGCGCGCGGTAAACCTGACGAATTTAGGGTCTGGATGGGTCGTGAGCACTCCGCCCAATGGCGGCGCGTACACGCGCAGGGTGGGCACAACGGCGGAAGCCGCCGAATGCTATCTGGAGCGCACCGGGAAAATTACGTTCTATAACGGATACATACCGGTTGCGGGCGAGCAAATTGCAGTGAGTTACCGATCAGTCGGCCGGGCTGTGGGCCGTGCGATCAACGCAGCCAGCCAGCAGGCGCTCATACAAGCCGGTTCGCCCGCCGTGGCCGCTTGGATCGGCTCGGTGACCCATCCCCCGGCGCGTAGCTCCGCGGATTGCCGCAACGCCGCCCTGGTGATGGAGCAGGCGGCGGCCAGCGTGAGCGCGCTGTGGAGCGGCACTTACAAAGGAAACAGGAACAGCTTCGCCACGGATGTTTGGCCGGGAGACGCACTGCTTCTCACTGCGCCTTCGACGAGTCTGAACGCGGAAGTCGTGGTGCGTTTGGTCAAGGTTACTTATAGCCCAACTTACCCAGACTTAGTGGAGTATGAGATCGCGTTTGCCAACGACTGGGCCGACGACTTAGCCATCAAAACCAGCATGGCAGTCCCGGATAATACCTGGCTCCCGGCAAATACGAATCTTACGGTGCTCTCCAATCTGAATCGGCTCACTGTCACTGCGCTGAATGGAAGCACGGTGACGGTCAATACCGGAGTAACTCCGCCCACCGGCGGCGGATTCGAGGTACGGCTGCGCGACTTTGCCTTTATGCCGGGCGAGGATCCTGCGCTGGTGATGCGCGGGTCGCAGCAGAACCTGACTTTCTCACGCGTCTCGGCGAGTGGCCGGTTCTACATCCGGATGTATGACGGCTCTACGCCGCCGAACTATTCGGAATTTTCCACGGCGCTGTTTATCAATCTGCCGCTGAGCTCATGAGCGGGAGCGCGATCGACGTTATGCTGCCAAACGGAGTACGGCAAATGCGCATGATGAATGAATTCGAGGCCCAGGTGCTGAGCGATTTGAGCGTGCTCAAGTCGCAGATGGCCGGCCTGATGGGCGACGGCAACGGCGGACGCCTGGCCGAGCTGGAGCGGCGCATGGACCGGCACGAGCAGAACTGGCAGCGCGCCAAGGGATTTCTTGCGGCGGTGAGCGTGCTGTTCGCCGTCGTCGAAGTCGCCGTCGAGGCTTGGCACCGGCATTGAGCGAAGGGGCGATGAGCAAGACGGAGCGCATTTATTCGGTGATCCGCGCTTGGGGGATTAACGTTGAAGTTTGCTTTTCTTGCCCTTGTATAATCGCCTCATGAGCGAACAACCATTGGTGGGCGTGGTGATGGGCAGCAAGAGCGACTACGAAGTGCTTTTGCCTGCAGTTGAGATTTTGCGCGAGCTTGGAATTCCGCATGAGGCGCGGGTGTTGAGCGCGCACCGCACTCCCGATCAGCTTATCGAGTATGTTGAGACTGCTACGGCGAAGGGGATGCGCGTAATGATCGCCGGAGCTGGCGGCGCGGCGCACCTAGCTGGTGTGATTGCGGCGAAAACGCTCATTCCTGTGCTGGCCGTGCCGATTGCGGCCACTCCGCTCAACGGGCTGGATTCGTTGTTGTCCATGGTGCAGATGCCCAAGGGCATTCCCGTGGCGACGCTGGCCATCGGCAAGCCGGGCGCAGCCAACGCCGCGCTCTTCGCAGCCGAGATTCTGGCGCTCAACGATGCCGCGCTTCATGATCGCCTGACGGCATGGCGCGCCAAGCGCGCACAGGAAGTGCTCGATTCCAAGCTGCCGGAGTGAGCGGTTCGCACAACGGATCGCAGCAACAGGCACATTTCAAAGTTGCGCCTGGGCCGCTTTTTCCCATGCCTTCGGCCGCCTGTTCGCCTGCAGAATCTTCTTGCGCAGGCGCAGTGACTTGGGCGTGACCTCGACGAACTCGTCGTCGGCGATGAACTCGATGGCCTGCTCCAGATTCAGCGTGGTGTAGGGGACGAGGCGGATGGCGTCGTCGGCGGTGGAGGCGCGCATGTTGGTCATCTTCTTTTCGCGAACCACGTTTACGTCCAGGTCGTTGTCGCGCGAGTGCTCGCCGACAATCATCCCCTCGTAAACCTCGACGCCAGCCCCCACAAACAAAATGCCGCGCTCCTGTAATCCGTTCAGCGAATACGTGGTGGTGATGCCCTGGCGATCGGCAATCAGCGCGCCCGTTGGCCGCTGCGGAATCTCGCCCTGGTAAGGAATGTAGCCGTCGAAGAGCGCGTTCATCACGATGGTGCCGCGGGTCTCGGTGAGCATCTCGCTGCGCAGGCCGATCAGGCCGCGGCTGGGCACGCGAAATTCCATGCGCACGCGGCCTGAGCCGTGATTGTGCATCTTGGTCATCTC
>PMYE01000180.1 GCA_003171315.1 Acidobacteriaceae bacterium | reverse complement strand
ATTCTGTTGGCACCTCTGGGACTAAGATCGATATTTTCCGCGCAATCAATCGGAAGCCCGCGAGCGGCATAAAACATGGTCAACTTCGTTGCGCAGGGGAAAATGTTGTTGTCCAAAGTGCAAAGCACAACCTCGTAGGTCTGTTCGTCCCGGTAAAACTCCCACGGAGTCTTGAACAATTCGAAAAACTCGGCAATAGCCGCATGTTCGGAATCATTCGCTATAACGCCGATCATCTTCTCTGCCTGGTATTCACAAACGCGAATTCTCTTGGATCGTCGGTGCTTCTCAAGCCACCGGCTGAGAATCAGCTTTCGATCAGTGTACTCACTAGGTTTAGGAGCGTTTCTCTCTCCTGCTGCCATGCGTGCGCCAGATATACTGTCTGACCTCGCTCTGCAATTGCGGCAGCCTCGCCGGGGCGGAAAGCCACATATTCAAGCTTGGCAGCCAGGTCTTCCGAACTACCTGCTTCGAAAAAGATCAGCGATCCGGAGTCGAAGTAATCCGTTATCCCTAGAGTTTTAGGAGCAATAACAGGTTTGCCAAGGGCAAGATATTCGAAGATCCGGGTCGGTGTATTGATGTCGGTGAATGTATTACGCTGATTGGGAACAACCCCCACATCGCATCGTTCGATTTCCTCTGCCAGTTCTTCCAGCCTCTTGGGTCCAAAATATACAACTTTGTCGTCCAAGCCTGCGCCGTGAACCTTGGCCATGACTTGCTCGAGATAGGGTGTATTGCGTCCGTAGATGCGAAGTTCCAGCTCAGGAATTGTCTTGGCAAGGAGTGCCAGCGCGGCGATTGCCAGATGCAAGCCGTTTCGCTCTACCAGTGACCCGTGATACATGATTACGAACGGCCCGGTTGCAGAGCGAGTAGGGTAGGAACGAGCAGCGCGATATGGAAATAGCCGTTCGTCGGGAGAATTCATCACCACACCGATCTTCTCGGCACGACAGCTACGCACAGAGAAGATCTGCTTGCATGCCACATTGACAGTGATCAACAGGTCCGCCCGCCGTACGCTCCATTTTTCCAGCCGGCGAAGAACCCGAACGGCGAGGCTCATCTCGTTTTTCCCGAAGATCGTCATCATTAGCTCTGGCATCGGATCATGCTGGTCGAGAATGACCTTTGCCCCAAAGAGCTTCGGAATGATCGCGCTGATCACCAGAACATCCGGCATGTTATGCACGTAGATCAGGTCATATCTGCGTCGCAGCGCCCTCCACGCCAGGATGGCGGCAGAGCTCAGGATAAAAACGGAGTACTGATAAGCGTAGGAGAGGGCGCCGCCGCGGTAGTGGCGGACTGGAATGCGTGTTATATCGAGCCCACCCTTTCTCTCCCGGCGGGCGAACCCCTTTTCTGCTTCGCAAATAAGATCGACGCTCATTCCCTCTTCGAGCAGAGCATGCGCCGCCCGGCGTGGCCGGGGATCAAAGGGATACGGCGAGAAAACTACCATGCCGGCCTGCTTCCCGCTCAGGCGCGGCTTGGCTGGATCGGCGGGACACGCAGGCGAAGGAGACGAAACCTCCTCCGCTTCCGCGGCAATCCGAAGGGTGTGGTCTGTCTGGGCAGTCATATTCTCAAACTAAATTGCGACTTGCTGCGGTTGCAGTCTTTCCCTGTTGCGCGACTCGCGCTCGACCTTCATTTGGTTGGAAGTTTGGATCGCCTCCAGAAGATCCGACTTGGTGAACTTACGCAGAATCTGGATGTTCGGCATCACACAGTGGCCGCCGATAACGCCCGGGAAATATTTGACCGGCGGAAAGAAATTTATCTCATCGTAAAACGAAATGATTTCCTCATAATTGGCGCCTGTTCGATCGCAATACCTTTCGATCTCCTGTGCCCAAGCAATCATCAGGCCGAAGTAGGTGGTTTCCGTCAGCTTTGCCAGTTCCGTGGCCTCGGGAGTCGATAGGACCTTTGTCTTCAGCCCGAGGGACTGAAAGTGCTGAGCAGCTCTCTCGCCTGCTGCAGGATCCAGCGCCCCGATAAATTTTGTATAGTGGCAAAGCTCCTCGAGCATTCGAACGTGCTTTCCGCGAACCGGACTGTTTACCACTGCTGCACCTGTGCGGTCCGCGATCGAACGCGTTGTGCCCACGCCAACCGTACTGTTGATGATCGTCAGCTTCGGCCGGAGCAGTTCAATGTACCGGACGGCCTCGCCGGAAAAATCTCTGATCTCGAAGGGAAAGCAAACATGCAGGACATCAACTGCATAGACGCCGGCAGGTGCAGGTGCTAAATCCACGCCAACGGCAGAATAATGTCTTGAAACGAGCTCAAAAAGGGGCCTTCCCACTTCCCCCAGTCCAACAACAACAACAGACTCTCTGGATTTCATGATCGTTCATCCTCTCGCAAGAAAGTAACCTTTTTCATGCAATTCACCTGTCGGACACGAACACCACATACGTCCGACCGCATCTCCAATGCAACGCCGGCCATGACCGTAATCATGATTCCTACGCCAGTTGTTTTGCCTGTGTCTTCGCGCCTTCTTTGTCTGCGGCTTCTTCACGAGGTTCTCCCGAGGTAAACGCCATGATCTCTTTGGCAACCTTGGCCTGCTGCTGCGTTGTGAGCTGCGGGAACATCGGCAGGGATACAATTTCCGCAGCCAGGTGCGATGCCACGGGAAGATCTTCGCGAGTGTAGTTCAAGAAGGCATACGGCTTCTGCAGATGCAACGGAATTGGATAATGAATTCCTGTGCCAATGCCTTTGTTTCTCAGAAAACCGGTCAGCCCGCCACGATTGCCGGTTCGCACTACGTAGAGGTGATAGACGGCACGGGACCAAGAAGGCTCATGCGGGAGAATTACCGCATCGTTGCACTCCAGAAGCCGGTTGTACTCCTCCGCGCGCGCACGACGCCGCTGGTTCCACTCCGCCAAATGCGGCAGTTTCGCAAGCAGTATGCCAGCTTGGATTGCGTCCAGACGTCCGTTATATCCCTCTAACTCGTGAAAATACTTCTTCACTTGTCCATGGTCACGCAGCATTCTGACTTTTGCCGCTACGTCCGTGTCATCGGTCGTGACCGCGCCGCCCTCGCCACATGCTCCGAGATTCTTTCCGGGGTAAAAGCTAAATGCGGCCGCACGGCCCATGCAGCCGGCCTTCATCCAGCGATTCTGGCGTTTCGAGAAATATTCCGCGCCATGCGCCTGGCATGCATCCTCGATCACAGTGAGATCATACTTGTCTGCCAGACTCAGGATCGCATCCATGTCGGCCATCTGGCCGTAGAGATGTACCGGCACGACCGCGGTCACCGGCCTGCCGCTGCGCAGGCTGATGAGCTTCCCCGCATGGTTTCGGACGCACTGCTTCTCCAAAAAACGCTCCAGCATCCGCGCTGAAATGTTGTAGGTGCGCTCATCGACGTCGACGAATTCGGGGATTGCGCGAGCCTGCGAGATGGCTTCTGCGGTGGCAATAAACGTGTTCGGTACGGTCAAAACTACGTCGCCCGCTTCGATCCCGCTCGCGAGAATGGCAAAACGCAACGCATCCGTTCCACTGCTGACGGCGATCGCGTGCCTCGCGTCGCAGAAAAGCGCAAAGTCCTCCTCAAACCTTTCGACAACAGGCCCTCCCACGAACCCCGCAGTATGAAGCCCCTGCCGGAAGGCCCCTACGAGTTCGCGTTCAAGCTCTAAATGAGGCGTGACGAGATCAAGGAAAGGAACCGTGTCGGGCGCTTTGTCCTCGTGGGGTCGCTCCATGAAGCGCAGAAGTTTCGCGGGGTTTCCCGCCATAATCGCGTATGGTGGAACATCCCTCGTGACTACGCTGCCAGCGCCCACGATGGCGTTCTCACCCACCTTGGTATTTGCCAGGATCGTGGCGTTTGACCCGATCGATGCGCCTTTTCCTATTAGTGTCCGCTGAACCCCCCAATCCGACTCAGCCTGGAGTTCTCCGCTCGCATTCGTGGCCCGCGGATAAGTGTCGTTGATAAACATAACTCCGTGGCCAATGAACACATTGTCTTCTATCTCCACACCTTCGCAAATGAACGAGTGGCTCGAAATCTTGCAGCGCTTTCCAACGCGAGCATTCTTTTGAATCTCTACAAAAGCGCCGATCTTCGTCTCGTCTCCGATCTCGCACCCGTACAGATTCACGAATTTCGACAGCTGCACGTTCTCCCCAAACTTGACATCTGCTGCTACGGAACATTCCTGGTTCATAGGCGGATGAAAGCTCCTTTCCGGTTCATCGATTCGCTGGCTGCTTCAAGCATCCGAATTACACGAAGTCCTGCGCAGCCGTTGTTGAATGGCTCCCGCCCGGTGGTGATGCATTCTACGAAATAGCTGAGTTCCTGGCGTAATGCTTCAACCTGTTCCAGTTGCGGCGACCACATATCGCCCGAGCGGTAGCTTACGAGCAATTCGTAAACCCCTTCACGGCTGGTGATCTTGACGCCCTTGTCATAGACTTTTACCTTCTCATCCGCCTCAAGATCGTTCCACACGATCATCCGCTTCTCGCCGCCAATGAGAGTCGTTCTCACCTTCACTGGAGATAGCCAATTGACGTTAATATGGGCAATGATCTTGTCCGGAAAATACAGCGTCATGAACGCCACATCTTCATGCCCATTGAGATGCCCCTGTCCCGTCGCAACCACCGCCTCCGGACTCGCCTTGATCAGGTGGTCCATGATCGAAAGGTCATGCGGCGCAAGATCCCAAAGCACATTGATGTCGTGTTGAAACAGACCAAGGTTGACCCGCGTTGAGTCGTAGTAATAGAGATTTCCGAGCGCGCCCTCTGCAATGAGCTGACCAATCCTCTTGACTGCTCCAGTAAAAAGGAATGTGTGATCGACCATAATCTTGAGGTTCTTTTGCTCCGCCAGGTTGATCAATTCCTCCCCCTGCGCCGCGGTGCTCGTGAAGGGCTTTTCGACAAATACATGCTTGCCATTCTGGAGAGCCGCTTTTGTCAGCTCGTAGTGCGTCCACACTGGAGAGACAATGGCGATAACGTCGATGTGTGGAGACGAGATGACTTCCGAGGCGCTCGCAGTCACAGTTACTCCGGGATAGGCCTTCCGCGCGCGCGCTTGCGCAGCGGGACTTATCTCGGCAATAGCCCGGACCTCGGAGCCTTCGAGACTCATGAGATTCCGGACGACATTGGGGCCCCAGTACCCGTACCCAATTACTCCGAAGTTCATAATTAGATTTCTCCTTCATCACTTCGACTCAGCTACATAGGCTTATAGCCGTGCAGCACTTCCCAAGGCATAGCCGATGCGGCACGAATCGGATGGGAGTCGAAGTTGATTGCTTGACGACCGGGGAAGCGTCTCTTGGGCAGGGCCCGCAAGCGAAACCTGCGGTGCGCCTTGTTGCGCAGGGGCTTTCTCGATTGCTGGACCGCGCGATGAGCGAGCCTCTCTGCGTCTAGTACGCGCCGGAACCTTTAATCACGGCGCCGGGTGTACGGATGAGGATCTTAAGGTCCAGCCAGGGAGTCCACGTGGAGGCATATCGAAGATCAAGCCGTACCATCTCATCGAACTGGACCGTGCTGCGGCCGAGAACTTGCCACAAGCCTGTAATTCCTGGCTTGACGGCCAAGAGGCGGCGGCGGTGCCACGTTTGGTACGCGGCCAGCTCATAAGGAATAGGAGGACGGGGTCCGACAAGAGACATATCGCCCGCGAGGACGTTCAGGAATTGCGGCAGCTCATCGAGGCTGGTGCGCCGTATAAATTTGCCCACGCGGGTAATTCGCTTGTCGTTTGTGAGCTTATAGACGCTTGGGCTGTCGGCATTCCATTCATCGTGCGCGGACCGGCTCGCGATAAGTTTCGTCACAAACTCGCGATGGACATTGGAATCGCTGTCGATGTACATAGAACGGAATTTTAGAAATGTAAAGGTCTTTCCGTATCGCCCAACCCGCTGCTGTCGAAAGAAAATGGGGCCTTTGGAGGTAACTTTAATAGCCACAGCGACTACCAAAAGCAGCGGGGAACACAATATCAGCATCGATGTGCTGCCGATAACGTCAATGACGCGCTTCATCAGGAGCAAGGTCTGCGTTCCTTTGTCGTGACTCACGAGGTCCGGGTAGAGTGCGGTGTTGCTTGGCCGTCCAGGTTTCTCGTGGTCCCAGTCGTCAGGGAACAAGTGGAATGAGATGGTGATCTGATTGAATTTCTCGGGCGTCAGCTCATCCCGAAGCGTATTGCTCACTTTGGTCAGGAAAGTATCCAAAACCGACCGCTTGTCATGAATGACCAAGCCCGTAAACATTGCGCCGACGATGACTCCATCCTTGTACCAGCCGATCAAATCCGTGTCCCTGCTGGAAGACAGCAGGATCGACGTGACATTGTTAAGGATTGCCATGTCCCCGGTCGCTCCCTTGTCGCTGACTGTTTCAAGCAACATAAGCAGGAAGGGGGCCTTAGAACGTTCTGTCCGCTTGCGTTCAATGGCAACCATCCGCTTGAAGGTCTCTTCGTCCAAAGGTGTCCGTTCCACTGCGGGAGCAGTCTCTAACAGCGGGTCGGCAGGATTCGGGGCCTTAGTTTGATTTGATAGAGTCACGACATGCTCCTCTGGTGGCGATCATCGACCTGTACAGGACTATTCGTGCCACTGTGACAGCCACGTGGATTTTGTTTTTCCACGATCTTTTTCGCGGAAGGGGTGTAAACGTTGCGGATTGAAATAGCTTTCATTCGTGTTCGGCAGCAGACGCGGAGACTCGTGGCGGTATGCGGAAGAACTTCAGATAGCTTACGGTGGGTTATTCTCATGAACGGAATGGCGGATTGTCAGGAAGAAACTGATGAGCGGTAGTAGTATCCGCTGTAAGCTGAGGCTATGGAGCCGTTGACGAGTGCGCCCAGCAGCTTATTGGGTTCAAGCGCTTCGAGCCCCTTCTTCAATTGCTGTTTCTCGGTTGTTCCTTGGCGCGTGACCAGAAGGATTCCGTCCGCGAGCCTCATCCAGACGCTTGTGTCTGCGAGAGGCAGCACAGGAGGAGAATCAATAATGATCCAATCGAACCACGCGGCAAGCCGGTCCATCAGGGCTGGCAGCCTCTGCGATTGCAGAAGTTCGATGGGATTGCTTGAAGCTTTGCCTGCCGGCAAAATCCAAACGCCTGCATCCTCAAGACGGTAGATGCCCGTAAGCGGGCTGTCGTCGTCACGCAGCCACTCATAGATTCCCGGGGTCTTTTGGATTCCGAACATATGCGACAAGGACGGGCGGCGCAGGTCGCCTTCAACCAGCAATGTCCTTTCGTCCGAAGCATGAGCAAGGGCACAGGCAAGGTTGGCTGAGATCATGCTTTTGCCTTCTTGCGGGATTGTGCTCGTAATAAGCACTTTCTTCAGCGGCCGCACCAGGCGGAGGTCTCGCAATCGCACTCCCAGAAGGCGAATAGCTTCGGCTGTCGGATTCTCCCTATCGGTAAGGCAGACCAGCCGGCTTTGCGAGGGTAGCGAAATCTCCAGAGGCTGAAATCGGCCTGGAACGTCCGGCCGCTCTTCAGCTGCCAGAACTTCCGAATTACTCGGCGGCTCTAAAGCTGCTTCGGCAAACGGAATTACATCTCGCTCAACGATTCCATGCTCATCCGCAATGCTTGTGGCCTCAGGCTCCAAATGGGACGAGACTGCTTCCCATTTCGATGCAACTCTGCGCTCCGCACGAACCAGCAGATCAGGTCCAGCGGGCAGCGCCGCACCTTCAGATCCCGACCTCTCTTTTTCAGATCTTTGCAATGCATCAAAGATTCTGCTCATGATTCTTCCCTTTCGCGGCGATACGGTCGCTCATGCCGCTTATGAAGCCTGATGCGCCGGCACGAAGGCGTCAAGACGGAATTCAGATGCAACATCTTCTATGATCTGCGCTGTCACGGTTGGCGACTGCCTTGCGTAGGCGCTAATTAACGCGTTCTCGCAAATGGTATTGATAAGACGCGGAAAACCACGCGAGTACGAAAACACCGCGGCGATGGCCGGCGCCGAGAATATAGGCGGTTCACTTGATCCCGCGCCCGCTATACGCAAGCGCTGCTCAATGTACTCTTGGGTTTGATTCGCATTCAAGGCGCCAAGTTGCGTCCGCAGCGCAATTCGTTGTTTAAGCTGCCTCAACTCAACGGAATCAAGTTTTTTATCAAGCTCGGGCTGTCCGGCTAATATAATCTGCACCAGTTTGTCTTCTGCCGTCTCCAGGTTAGAAAGAAGACGGACTTCTTCCAGTGTGTCCGCGGATAAATCGTGCGCCTCGTCGACAATGAGGACACTGGTCATTTGCTTTGAACCCCTACCGACGAGGAACTTGCTGAGGTCGAGCAGGAGTTCGCATTTGTTCTTGCCCGACGCTGGCAGTCCGAAGTCGGAGACGACGTATTGCAGAAAGTCCGTTGGAGAAAGCCTGCTATTGAACAGATATGCGTAGGCAATATCCTTGCTGTTTTCCAGAAGGCGTAGGAGGCACCGAAGCAGGAGCGTCTTCCCGGTACCCACTTCGCCAGTTACGACAACGAAACCCTTGTGCCGCCGTACACCGTAGTAAAGCGCCGCAAGGGCCTCATTGTGCCGCGGTGTGGGCACGAAACAATGAGGATCCGGCGTCAGATCGAACGGGTTCCGTTTGAGATGAAAATAGGCTTTGTACATCGCAAATTGGGTCTGGTTCTAGTTATGGAGGAAACTAAAGACAGAACCGGCAAGGATAGTGCCGACGACCAGTACGGTTGCAACCCACCCCAACGCCAATTTCTTTTTTGAATTTCGTTCGTCCAGCGGGCTCACAATCTCTGGTATTTCAGAGATAACCGCAATCGGCAAGAGCGATTTGATTTCTTTCTCGGTGTGCAGGCGATCGTCCATAAACTCGAATCCGCCCGCTACGATCAGTCCTAAGGCGAGGCCCACGGCCAGCCCGATGCCGCAGAACTTAAGACGGTTCGGGAAGTCAGGCTTTGATGGCAAACTGGGAGGGTCGAGCATGGTGAATCGCTCGCCTTCCTGCATCTGCTCCATGCTCGTGGCCATCGCGGATTCAGCTTCCTTCTTTAGAAGGTCATCGTAATTTGCCTTGGATTGGTCGTAGCCGCGACTTAAGTCTGCCAACTGCTGCTCGGTCGCCGGCTCTGCATTCAGGCGGCCCTGGTAGTCATTGATCCTGGCCTTTAGGTTGGCAATTGCACTTTCCCGGTTCCCGATTTCCATCTGGTTGGCCTGCAATTGGCTCTGCGTCTGCATCGCCGGTCCGGTCAGCGTCGGATCGGCCGCGCCGGTATTATCCGCAGGCTGTTTCGCTTCCTTGCTCTTCGCTTTCGCTGCCTCCACGAAGTTGTCCCTTATCACTTCCAGTCTGGCTATCTGTTTCCTGGCGTTTTGAACATCGGGATATTGATCCGTGTAGCGGGAGCTGAGGTCGGCAAGTTGAGTCTTCAACTTGTCGAGTTGCGCGTCGATCGACGCCAGATCGGTTGGAGCCGAAGCACTGGTTCCATCTGCGCCAGCCGGGCGCACACGGCTTTGCACAGTCCGTTCTTGTTCCAGTAGAGCTTGGAGATAGACCCGCTGCTGCTTCGCGGTATTGAGAGCATCTTCTTCGCTTTGAAGTTGCGATTGTAGACCCGCCAGGATCTGAAGATTGCTCGCTTCCTGCGTCGGCAAAGCTCCTTCGTGCTGGCCTTCGAACTCTCGAACTTTCGCCTCCTGCTCCGAAAGGGTCCCGCGAGCACCCTCCAATTGCTCCTGGAGGAAGTCGGTGGTTCCTGCAGACTGCTCCTGGCGCACCTTTAGATTCTCACTGATGAAAAGTCCTGTAAGTTCGGCCGTCACTTGCTGCGCCAGGTGTGGGTCACTCGCTGAGTACGATATTGTAAAAGAGGAAATATCTTGCCTTTGCGGGTCCCGCACAAGCTGGACGCCAATGTCCTTGCGCATGTCCGCAATCTTTTGATCGTCTGTCAGCTTTTTCTGAGCGCCGCCATACAAGCGAAGTTTCTGAACAATGAGCAGAAGACGGGTCCGGCTCAGTATCTGCTCTGTCATACTCTGCAATCGTGCCTGCAAATCGTCATTGATATTCGACGCGACATAATGCTGCGGCATGGTGGGCTGCTCCACCAGAATGAGCGTGCTCGATTTATAGCGCGGAGGCAAAACCCAGCTGATCCCCCAGACCACGAGCCACCCAAGGAATAAAGGGGTTAGAAACTGAAGGTGACGGCGGCGAGCAATCCCGAACAATCGCCGGATGTCGGGCCGTTCTAATTCCTGCTCTTCCAAAGCTTCTGCCATGATTATCTCCCCAGAGGCCTGCTGAGCTTGTAGGTTAAAGTGACAGCCTCTCGATTGCTATCCGGATTGGCAGTTATTACCGCGACGCCACTGTAGGTCTCGTGCAAATGTTGGTATTGGAAACTAGCACTTAATCGTTCCCCGATGGGGTGTTCAACCGAGACCCCCGCCGTTAACGTATTTCCTCCTTGAAAGGATGAAAGAGTCAGCGGCGTTACGGAATTGATGCTCGTATAGCCCACTGACAATCCTCCGCTCCAAGTACGAGCAAGTTTCCAGCCCCCTGAACCAGAGATACTATTCGCGCTGTAAGCCCCAAGCAGGCCTTGCCCCGCGGTAACCGTATGCGAGAAACCGGCAGCCAAAATGCCGCGGTTCCCTTGCCAACCGGCACTCGCAGTGACGGATGGCGACCACTCGGTCGTTACGGGAGATTGGGGTGCGGTGGCATCAACGCGCTCTATTCCAACGGAAATGGAAGCGGAAAATGCCCGGTTGAAATAATAGGTGTAGAACGGAAGCAGCGAGTGGGTCTGAGTTTCGCTCACTCCGCTCGCCGGATAAGCTAGGGTCCGGTCGTATTGATATGCCAAGCCGGTATACTGGGAGCGGGATAAACGCCGGCTGTAAAAGACTAGCCCTCTACTCCCGTGCGAATTGTAAAGACCGGAAGCGTTCGCTGGGTTTGGAAGATCGAAAGTGGTAAACGATCCTCCGCCGCCGATCATCGCGTTCAGTCCAAATTGGTAGCCTAGAACGCCGCTTGCGGTGTTGATCATCTGTTCCGCAAACGGAGCGATGACAGTCGGCGCCGGAGTGAGCGTGGACCCGGTTACCGTGTTGGAAAATACATACGACGAATTGTATACATTGGATGTCCTGGAAAAGCTATCCTCCAGACTGACGGCCACTTTAGGGTTGAAGCGGTATTGAAGTCCAACTGCCGCATTCTGATCCACTGAATCGAGGGCGCTTGTTGGCTCGTAAAAGGTAAAGCTTGGGCTATAGCTGAATTGCTCCTTTTGGCGCGGCGCAGTTCGATCGAGGGACACGCTGGGAGAAATCGAATAAACAAAGTCGCTGACGGGAGTAGAACCGTTGCTCGGGAGAACATTGTCGATGTAGGACGGCGATACGGTCACATTGGCCGCCAGGTAATTCGATCGCGTTTCCGAGCCGGCGGTATTGGCGTACGGCAGACCACTCACGGGTGGGGGTGTCATCATTTCGCTCTCGTCGAGCGAACCTCCGGGGTTCCCTGTCGCGCTCGGTTCCACCTGAGCCAGCGCTGGGATGGTCAGGATCAACGCGGCGAAGATGAGGAATACGAGAAGAGAATGAGCCCGTAGAAGCATAAGTGTCCCTCAAGGCACGACGATGGTGTCATGTGGCTTTAGCTTGATGTTTTGGGTCGTGTTCTTTCCCTTAAGAAACTCCTGGTAATTGAACGGATACCGTTCCTCGTTTCCTGCGGAGTCCTGGCGGAGGAGGTACACGCCTTTCTTCTTAGCGAAATCCTTAAGTCCGCCCGCAAGTGCGATGGCGTCGACAATTGTCGTCCCGGCAGCGAGTGGATATGATCCCGGCTTCATCACCTGGCCAAGAATATTGAAGTTCCGGCTATTAATCTGTTCTACGATCACGGCTACCTGTGGATCGGTGATGTAACTCTTCAGCCTCGCTGCGATATCTTCCTCGAGTTGCATCGGAGTCCGCCCCTCAGCCTGAATATCGCCAATCAGAGGCAACGAGATCTTTCCGTCCGAGCGCACCGGAATCGAGCGTGTAAGCTCAGGTTCCTTCCAAACGTTAATCCCCAAAACGTCGGCGTCGCCGATGATATACGTATCGTCGGATCGTGCGGGCCTCGAGGGAGGATTGGGCTGTGCTGGCGAAGCCGTCGGCGCGGCGGCCGCGGTTGACCCCTCGTTCTGCTGTGAAGTCGCGACTTGGCTCTCTAGTCCAGTGCAGAGTGCGACCGCGAACAGGAGGCCAACTTGTAGCGCGTAACCGGACCAACGCTTTGTGACGGTTCTCGCCAACAAGGCGGGAGAGCTTGGTGTTGGATTCGTGCCGTAATTTTGCATCGTATTTCCCGTCATCACTGTACTTCAATTTTAGGCGGTTTAGGTTGTTTACGGCGGTTCTCCTGCAACNNGTGGCTTTTTCTTGATGAAAAAGCCACGTAGCGATTGTGCCTTGGTCTGCACCTGCAGGAGACCCGCTATAGGAGGCAGAGGTCCGACGAAATTGCGTTTATGAGGGCGAATATCGATGCGGCGAAAGAAACAAAGTAGGCAAAAGCCTAGAGTGCCGCAATCCGTGCCGAACTGACGTTCAGCACCCGGTTCCGGTCCGGATAGACGGGCGAGGTCCGAGCAGCCCTATCAACGCCGCCGCTGCAGGGTTCTACGTCGCCAGCGTGGACCTCAACGGCCACGGACTGCGCGAGCATGTCTACGGAAAGTACCAGCCGGTACAGGTTCTTTTTGCGAATCAGAATCCCCTCCACACCTTCAAGGGATCCCCTTGTGACTCGAACGCGCGTGCCGCACTTGAGAAATGGATGGGGCTCGACGCGGCAAGGCCCATCAGCGGCTCTTTGAATCGCTTCAATCTCCCGATCCGGAATGATTGCAACCCGGTCTCCGCGATAGAGAATCATGTGGATCCCTGGAGTTGTCACAACCTGCAGTTTGCGATCGATGCCTCCGCGCACGAAAAGATAGCACGGAAAGAGGGGTAGATGAAGCACCTTTCTCCGGTCTTTCCAGCGGCGAGTGGATTCATAGAGCGGCAGAAAGACCTCAAAGCCCTTCGCGGAGAGCATCTCTGCAACGACCTTTTCGTGCTGGTGGCGCGTGTAAACTGCCCACCAGGGAGAGGCAGCAAGCAATCCGGATTCGAAAGTCTCAGAGATCGGCAATTCGAGTTCCCTTGTCTTCGGCGAGCGTCTCGAAATGGGCCCGTCGAGATATAGCTTCGCCCTGTGAGCCACATTTCGTGGCCCTCACTTGGCTCCCCCCTGCGGGTTCTTTGTCCTCACCGTTTGTGAACAGGACTCGCGTGTCAAATATCTCGACACAGAGGAGTTGCAAGTGTCACCATCATCGTGAACCTGGCGGTTAAGTGACAATGCCCCAATCGTGCTAGCGACTTAGCCCCCGGTAACA
The DNA here is from genome assembly GCA_003171315.1 of Acidobacteriaceae bacterium. Taxonomy (GTDB): domain Bacteria; phylum Acidobacteriota; class Terriglobia; order Terriglobales; family Acidobacteriaceae; genus Telmatobacter. The sequence continues at coordinate 20,583 of PMYE01000180.1, read as the reverse complement.
GGTTCAAAACACCGCTGGTAACAGTTCGAAAGGTGACCCAGCTAAAAAATCAGTCCGTCCGTACTTCAACCACATTCAATTCCCTTGACATCATGTTGGCGCCGCGTACGAATAGCACGCTCATAACAACTGGTGGGGCCACGATGATCGGTTCCCGCGTGCCCAAACCACCAAAGTTGCCAAATTCGTTCTACGATCCTCCAAAACCATTCCCACCTGCTGAAGCCACACCCTTCGGTGGACTCCTGGCCGGCTAGGATTAATGCGCGGACGGACGCCCCCGGTGGCCTCTCCACCTTTGGGGCAGGCCCACATCGCGCAACCTGTAAAGCAACGAGCGATAGCTCATATTCAGCTCTTCCGCCGTCTTTCGCCGGTTCCAGTGATTTGCCTGCAAGGCCTTCAGAATCAAGGCGCTGGTTGCCGTTGAGGTCGCCTGGCGGGATGCCTCATTCAAAGAGCCCAGCCGATGCTGCCTGCTGGCTAACGCGTTGTTCGTTTCTACCTGACGCTTGAGTTCCGCGCCTAGAGCTTCGTCGTCGCCGAGAATGATGGCCCGAGAAATCCAGTTTTCCAGTTCGCGCAAGTTCCCGGGCCAGTCCCACTGCTTCAGAAGGTGCAGCGTCACTGGATTCAGCTGTGGTATGCTCCTTCGAAACTCGTGGGACATCTTCTGAAGAAAGTACTCGCAAAGCTGCGGGATATCGGTCTTGCGATCGCGCAGCGCCGATAGGCGCAGCGACACAACGTCAATGCGATAGAAGAGGTCCTCGCGAAAAGCACCCGTTTCGACAGCCTCCTGCAAGTCGATGTTGGTTGCGCAGATGACGCGTACGCGCCCCATTCGCTCCTCGTGGCCGCCGATCCTCGTATAGGAGCCGTTCTGCAGCAGGCCAAGCAATTTGCCCTGCAGTTCCCAACTCATTTCGCCGATTTCATCCAGGAAGAGCGTGCCGGCATCTGCGATCTCAACCAGGCCGGGCCGATCTCCGTTGGCTCCCGTATAGGATCCCTTTTCACAACCAAACAATTCGCTTTCTAGCAGACTGGCCGGGATTGCCGCGCAGTTCAGCTTGACAAACGGGGCATCGCACCGGTTCGAGCGCGTGTGCAGGAATCTTGCAACGACCTCCTTGCCGGTTCCGCTTTCTCCCTGTATAAGAACAGGAAGATCGCTGGAAAGGACACAATCGATCTTGCTTCGAATTTCCCGCATGGCCGTCGTGCTGCCGAAAATGACAGCTTCACCCGGCAAATCCGCCGGGTCGATACGAAAGCTCTGGCTCAGGTCTGCGGACATAAACCTCGGGAAGACTGGGGGAAACACGCTTCTGCAGGTTGCACGCGGGTGGCCACAATCCGGCTCTGGCGTAAATGTTCGATTACAGATTATGTTGTTGATTTTGTGGGTCGTTATAGCCCGATCCGATGCTGGCGCTACTTGGATGCATTCACGGATGTGCAAAACTTTGCACACTTCTTACTAGTGCCTTGCAAACTCCCCTCTTATGCATTTCGCTTCACCTGGTTTGGTCAACGCCAAAAATCAAATGCCTGAGGTCATCCCGAATCCGGTTTACTGGGCTAGATTTTCACAGCAACGGCCGCACAGATGTGAAAGGAAAGATAAAACGCAGTGGCTCCCGTCCTTAAACAATGGGGTTCACTAGAAGCGGTGATGATCCTGTCCCATCATTTGCAGCTAACATCTGACGATATTCCCTGCCGCGATGCCCTTAGTGGCGTTGCGGGTGTCCACGACCAACCGCGACTTGGAAACGATGTCGGGATAGTTGTATTGGGAATGATCCGTAGAGATGACAATGCAATCAAACTCCGGAATATGGTCCAGGGAGGTGCTGGTCATATTGAGCGCATACTTGCGTCCCTGGCCTGCCGATGGAATGAAGGGGTCGTTGTATGCGACAGATGCCCCGCGCTTTTGCAGCAGCTCAATGATCGTGAGGGATGGGGACTCGCGGAGGTCATCGATATCGCGTTTGTAGGCGAGTCCTAGAACCAGCACTCGCGAACCACAGAGCGATTGATGCCGTTGGTTCAACGCCTCAATAATGTTTTCGACAACGAAATAGGGCATGGCAATGTTCACTTCGCCTGCCAGCTCGATGAACTTCGTATGGAAGTCGAACTGCCTGGCCTTCCATGAGAGATAAAACGGGTCGATGGGTATGCAGTGCCCGCCCAGGCCAGGGCCGGGATAAAACGCCTGAAAACCAAATGGCTTTGTTTTGGCAGCCTCTATCACTTCAAAGATGTCAATCCCCATGCGCATGCAAAGCTGCTTCAATTCGTTGACAAGCGCGATATTCACGCAACGATAGATATTCTCCAGCAGTTTCGTCATCTCCGCGGCCGCGGGCGAAGAGACCGGAACGATTCGGTTGAAGATTGATGCGTATATAGCCGACGCGAGTTCGACCGCGGCCGCGCCGCATCCACCCACAACTTTTGGAATATCGCGCCGTGAAATGGAATCATTGCCCGGGTCCTCCCGTTCCGGAGAAAACGCCACGAAAAAGCCGCGGCGGTCATCGTCCATCGCCAGGCCGAGACCGGCTTGATTCCCCTTTTCGAGAAGCGGGACAACGACTTCTTCCGTAGTACCTGGATATGTCGTGCTTTCCAAAACGATGAGCTGTCCGTCATGGACGTAGGGCGCGATGTTCCGAACGGTACTGCGAACATAACTGAGGTCCGGCTCATGATATTCGTCAAGGGGCGTCGGCACGCACAAGATGACAACATCCATTTGCGCGATCTCGCCAAAATCTATGGTGGCCCCGAACCCGTTCTCCCGCGCCGCCTGAATTGCGCTGCCAGGAATTCGAACAATATACGAACCGCCCTGGTTGAGAGTCTCCACCTTTTGGGCATCGATATCGAAGCCGGTCACGTTGAACCGCTCTTCAGTGAACAAGAGCGCGAGCGGCAGCCCAACATAACCCATTCCGACAATGCCGATCCGCGCCTCCCTGGTCTCGATGCGATGCTTCAGTTCGTTCGTTTGCGTTGAGAATTTCAATGCCACAGCTCTCCTCTCATCCACTTTTGAAGCTTAACTCATGTGTCTGCTTCGGTCGTAAGTTCTTCCGAACGATAGGGAGTACGTTATATTGCAGCGGATTGCCTTCAACATCGCACGGAGACAAACGAGCCGCGCATGTCGTGCGGCGTTAGCGGCAGGGTTGACAGGATGAACCTAACAGGGTCGCTTCCCGCTCGGCCATCAGGAATGACCAGCTACAGAGACTGCGAGCGTTCCTCTGCGATTCTCTGCCTGCCGGCTAGACCGCATTGTTCCGGGCAGATTGGATCTTCTGGAATGCTTGCTGGGGATCGCCGCCCGGCCAAGGCCGAAGATGATGCTGCTGGATCTTGTAAAGCAGGCTGCGGTAGCTGATGTTCAGATATTGCGCGGCGCGGCGGCGATTCCAACCGAAGGTTTCCAGCGCGCTCTGAATCATCTGCGCTTCGGTGCGCGCCTTTACATCGCGCACAACGGATCGGAACCCTACGCACGGAGGCGCTGCGTCAACGAAGCGATCCCGCACATCTGTCGCTGCGAATGCGGCGACCCTGGCTTCCAGTTCCCGGGTGGCTGCGTCTGCGTCGCGCATGACAATGGCCCGGGTGACAAAATTAAGCAGTTCCCTCAGGTTTCCCCGCCAATCGTAAAGAAGCGCAACATCCATCAGCCGCGAGGGAAGGCTGCTTCCAAACCCGTTCCTCATCTCCGCCGGTGACCGGCGGATAAACTCCTCGATCAGGTAAGGAATTTCCTCGCGCCGCTCGCGAAGCGGAGGAACTTTGATGGTGAACACACTGAGACGGTAAAACAGGTCCTCACGGAATGTTCCTTTGAACAGCGCATCTTCCATCTCAACATTCGTGGCCGCAAGAACTCGCACATCGACTTTGGTGGTTTCCTGGGCTCCCAGGCGGGCGAACTGGCCATCCTGCAGAACATGGAGAAGCTTCGCTTGCATCTGCACTCCAATGTCGCCGATCTCGTCAAGCAGCAGAGTGCCGCGATTCGCCTGCTCGAACTTGCCCGCCCTATCGTTAATGGCTCCCGTGAAAGCGCCCTGCCGGTGCCCGAAAAGCTCGCTCTCGAGCAAGTCCGCGGGCAGGGCCGCGCAGTTCACCTTCAGAAATTTCTCCCTGGACCGCCGCGAATTCTTGTGAATCAGTTGCGCGATGATTTCCTTGCCCGTACCGCTTTCGCCAAGGATCAGCACATTGACATCGATATCGGCAAGCAATTTGACCTGGCGATGAATTTCCAGCATCTGCGGCGATGCCGCCAGAAAGAAGCTCTTGCCTCCGAGTTCTTCTACGTACGGAACGGCAGGCATGTCGGGGGGATCGCTCGCCCATTTCGCGGAATCGCCCGGTCCGGCAGCAGGATTTCCACAATCGCACGATAGGTCGCGAGCCGCACCGATCTGCGCCGCGGCGGGAGCCAGCGACTCGATGACCGACTCGACGTCTTCGCGCGTAACCGGCATGATAAGCGTACGATTAATGCCGAGCTCAACGGCTTCACTACGCAGCCCTTGCTCGTTCAATCTCAGAATCGGGCAAATTTTATGGGCGGGAGCGAATTTCAAAAATTCACGGAACGGAGATGTCCGCGATGAGTTGATCGGCGAACCCTCGCACAGCAATAAATCGGGTTCAAGACCGTTGCTCAGCAGCGCGCGGGCCTGCGAGCTTCCAGCCGCTTCGATCACCCTATGGCCTGCGCCTTCCAGGACCATCCTGACAAAGGCGCGGGCTTCTGCATTCTGTATAACAGTCAGAACAAGCAGCAGCGGTCTCACCAAGGCCTCTTTCTGGGACTGCAGTCTTATTCAAAAGATGAAGCCAACAAAGACCAAGCTAACCTTGAACATTGCATGTTCGCGCCCTACTAGATAGACACCCGTTTGAGGCATCCAAGAGATGCGATGAATGCAAGACCGTTTGCAATAGGATGGACACCCCTAACTCTGGCTGAACGGTTGCCCGCGCAGCAGCAATGAGCGATTGAATGGGGTATTTAGCCTCTTAATCGGCTATCAAAAATAACCGCTTGAGGAACCTTGGTTTATCGCATCGTCCAACGATCCATTGCACTCCGTTCGCACGTCGCCTAGCGGGCAACCTCCCTGGGAAAAAAGTGAAATCTTACGTAAAATCCCCAAGAGCGTTGAACAGGTTTCAAAAAGGTGAGCGAACTGACGATACTTGCGACCTTGCAATTATCCCTGACAATAGGGGAGAACAGGAGGGGTGTCAATGGCACAATGGTCACGAGTCACGCGCCCCGGTAACACGCGCTCGTAACCATATGGGTTAATCGATTTGTAAACATCATGCATCTATCAGATCCAAAGCTATTTATTGCCCATTCTGCGCCTGATTTTGCGCTCAGTTCAGTGGGCAGGACCCTGCCGCTCCGTGTGACAACGCCAGCCTTCGAGTGGCTTGAGGTTTGCCCCATCGGCGAGCCCCTTTTTGTTTTCCTCCGAACCCAAGGTTGGTTTTGCGTGCCCGCTCTCCTGACGGTCAACCGCCGTCGCGAACGGGCATGAAGAGCATCCCGGTCCGCGAACGAGCTCACGGGGCGCCTTTCCGGGTTTCGTCGTATCCTGTAGCTATTCAGGAATTCCGCCATGAGGACCTTCACTCTCGACGAAGCGCAATCCCTGCTCCCCGTGCTCGAATCGTTGCTGAAGCGCGCCATGGAGGGCAAGCGTTCCGCGCAATCGGTCGAGGCGTATCTTAACACCCTGGCGCAGCGCATTTATCTTTCGGGCGGCATGAGGGTGGATACTGCTGACGTCGCCAAGCAGCGCGCTGAGATGGAAGCGCACCTCACGCAAGTCCGCGAGAGCATTGCTGAAATCGATGCCATCGGCGTTCAGGTGAAGGATCTCGACTCCGGACTGCTCGACTTCCCCTGCCGGGTGGACGACCAGGTCGTCCTGCTCTGCTGGCGCATGGGCGAGCCCGCCATCGAGCACTGGCATACACTAGAAGCCGGTTTTCAGGGCCGCCAGCCGGTCGATGAGAGCTTTCGCCGCCGCGCCGCCTCCGGCGGCCGTCCCAATTAGCGCCTCTTCGCAGGCCCTCCGCGCGAAATCCTCAAGCAGCATGCGGCCCGGCAACCTCGGTAAACCCATGCGCAGCGCGGGCCATCTAACTCGACATAGACACGCTGCCTATGGAGAGAGTTCTTCGCGGAGGCGCTTGATCCCTCCGCACGTCTGGCCTGCCAACATAATCCGCTTGTGCGCGCAAAGTGCATACCCTTGTTCGGCGCGAGTGTATGCACCTGCGCACGGCCAATTTCGTTCGTCCCCATACGGGATTCGTTGTCCACTGAAAAGAGCTGCAAGCGTCGAACGATATCCCTCTGCCCTCGTCTATTTATCTGAAGGCGCGCTTTCGCTCGCGTGAATCGCATCCGGCGAGGGGACAAGAGGTGCGCCCAGGCGCTACCCTTTGAGCAGAATCGTTTTGCGATCTCTGTCTGTACGGATTGGCCGCGGATTGGCGATGCTCGAGGAGTGACGATGAAGAGCGGAATGTGGAAAGTACTGAGCCTGGCTCCCGCCCTGCTCCTGGCCGGATGCAAGGGCTTTTGGGATCTGCCGCCTTCGACATCGACAACGACGACCACCCCTACTACGCTCTCCAGCGGCGTCTTTTATGTGCTGAACCAGACGGTAGGCCAAATCGTCGCCTATGACATCTCGTCCGGTACGCTGAACAAAATCGGCGCTTATGCGATTACCGGGCCTACCGCAATTGCCATCGCCCCGGACGGCAACTTTTTGTACGTGAGTACGCTGGCGAGCGGCATCTTTGTCTACGACATCGCCTCGGGAGGCGCGCTCACTGTGGGGAACGGCGGGCAGGCCATCTCAGCCGATCCGGCTTTGGCCATGGAAGTGGACAAAACTGGCTCATGGCTCATCGACGCGTTCATCCCGGCCAATGGCGAGGTGCAGCTCGACGCCATTCCCATCAACTCGTCGACCGGGCTTAACGCGAGCGCTGGCGTCGCGCCGCCCTACCAGACGTTCATCGCCTCCAATGCGACGGTCAAGCAGATGGTTCTGTCACCCGACGCGGACAACCTGTTTGTTGCTCTTGGAGCCGGCGGCACCATCGTGGTTCCCTTCACCTCCGGTAATTCGAATCCGCTGGGTTCGACGGCTAAAACAATTAACGTTGCAAACAGCGGAGGCTCCGCGCTTTCCGTAGCGGTCGATCCCACCAACCGCCTTTTCTATATCGGCGAGACGCTGGCAAACTCTTCAGCCAACTCCGGCGGTTTACGTGTCTTCAACTACAGTTCGCTCTCGAGCGGCACGTTGACCCAGGCCTCCGGCTCTCCCATTGCCAGCGGCGGGCTGGCGCCCAACGCCATCCTGCCCATTGCCTCGGGCGAATACGTCTACGTGGCCAACGGCCAGGGCACTACTTCCAGGGGCAACATCGCCTGGTTTCCCATCACGGCCTCGGGAACCACCTACTCCATCGCCTCGGGCAGCACCATCGCATCGGGCATTGAGCCCATGGGCCTTGCCGAGGATAGCGACGATCACTTTGTGCTGGCGGTGGCGACCGGCGGTTCCACGTCGAGCGGCAACCCCGACCTCGATGCCTACACCATGAGCTCTGGCGCACTCACCTCGGCGATCGCTTCCACAACCGGTACCGATCCCGTGGGAGCGGTTGCAGTCGCGGCACTGCCGTAGAGAAAGTGCTATTCTCGAGGTAATCGTCACGAGCTGTGCTCATTCCACTCTCAATTCATTCTGTTCCTTTTCTCCGGCGCCCCCCACTCCTGTTTGCGCTGCCTTCGATAGCGTTGTGCGGTCTCGTCTTCTTGTCCGGATGCGGGCGATTCCGGCACCAACAGCATGAAACGGTGTACGTTTCCATCCGCGAAACCTACCTGCACGATCGCGTCGCGCCGGTTTCGAACCGCGTGTGCGAGGTGGTAAACGGGCAGGCGCTCGAAGTCCTGGAGCATAGCCGGCGCTTTCTTAAAGTCCAGACGGATAAGAACCAAATCGGCTGGATTGAGGACCGCGCGGTGATCGACGCCAAGACCCACGACGCGTTTATCCGCCTTGCCCAGCAACACAAAGACGATCCCGTGGCGGCCACGGCTACTCTGCGCGACGACCTCGCCATGCACCTGCTCCCCGGCCGCGAAACGGAGCGATTTTACCTGCTGGCGGGAAATACGAAAGTCCAGCTTCTGGCGCGGGCGTCGGCTCCCAAAAAACCGGTGGAGATGATCGGGCCGCTGCCTGCGGCCAAACCCGTTGAAAAGGGCGGGAGCGCGACATCGGCTTCGGGCGCCAAACCGGAAGCGCAAAAGAATCCGGCCGGCAGGGAGGAGACGGAACCGCCCCTAATGGAAGACTGGTGGCTGGCGCGCGATGCGCAGGGCCGGGTTGGCTGGCTGCTCGGCAGCCGCCTGGATGTGGATGTGCCGAACGATGTTGCGCAGTACGGCGAAGATCAGCGCTTTATAGGCTGCTGGATGCTGGCCAAGGTCACCGATCCGGAAGCCAACACGCCGGATCGCCAGGTCCCCGAGTACCTGACCGTTCTCGCTCCGCTCAAGTCCGGGTTGGCCTTCGACTTCGATCAGGTGCGCGTCTTCACCTGGAGCACGCGGCATCACCGCTACGAGACGGCCTTCCGGCTCCATCCCATCCAGGGCTATCTGCCGGTCCGGGTCTTTTCCGCGAACACAGCCAGTGGCGGCGTTCCCGCCTTCAGTTTCCTGATCGCGAACAACAACGACGTCACCACGGATTCCGCGACCGGCATCACGCGGCCCACGGCTCCCCGCACCATCCGCTACGAAATGATCGACACGCGAGTGCAGCGTATCGGCCCGGACCTTGCGCCGATTCCGGTGGGGCGCCTGCCGGGCGAAAAGGCGAACCCCGCCAGACCCGCGAAGAGGGCCAGGGGGCGTTAGGGCCTGTTCGCCATATTGGGGTGGATGGCGTTGCGAGCGAAAATTCGGTCAGGCGAGGCGACGGCCGAAGACTGTGGTAGGCCCCACCGTCGAGGCCGGGTCGGCCGCGGCTGCGCAGCTGGCGATTCTCAAAATCTCAGAGGCGATGGCGGCAAGCGGAAGTACCTTGTGCGTAAGGCCTGCCTGCATTACCGCGCCGGGCATGCTCCAAACCGCGCTCGTGGCCTGATCCTGGGCCAGCACGCTGCCTCCCTGATCGCGAATGGCGCGGCAGCCGGCCGCCATCGGTCAGCCCTCCACCAGTTCAAGCATGGCCAGTTTTTCCAGGCGCTTGAAGCACAGGAACTCTGTGGTTCCCTTAATGGTGTGTACAGAGCGAAAGATTTCGGCCAGCAGGGCCTTATCCCGTTGCTTCTCCTCCAGGTCGGTCAGGCACCGCTCCATGCGATCCAGTCCTTCCTGGCTCTCGATCAGGAACTCTCTTGTCAGATCGTCCATCGCTCACACTCATCCGGCCGGAATCTCTGTCCCGGTGCGGCAAGCACTTATGGGTTCTATCGGAAAAACGGCTCTCAACTTGAGGAAGGTGGTGACGTAGGGACATAGGGAGTAGGGAATTTGGGGATAGGGAGTAGCTTCCGGGCTTGCGATGGGCGTCGGTTCGCGTGCGTGGTTCTGGAGCGTGGCGCCGGCCGCGGCGCGGGTGTACATGAGAGGTTCATATGCATTAGCCTCTAATCTTCAGCCCATTTGCGGATGCGAGGAACGGATTGTCCATGACGAACTTGGCTCAGACCGAGCTCGAAAAGCTGTTCGAACTCGCGCGGCAGGCCGCGCAGCACTCCTATTCTCCCTACTCGGGATTCCGTGTGGGCGCCGCGCTCCAGCTCACCAGCGGCGAAATCGTAACGGGGACCAATGTCGAAAACGTGAGTTTCGGACTCACCATCTGCGCGGAGCGCGCGGCGTTGGTGCGGGCGGTTTCCCAATTCGGGCCAGAGATTCGAATCAGCGGCGTAGCCATTGCGAATCGGAACGGGCTTGCCAGTCCTCCCTGCGGCGCCTGCCGCCAGGTGCTGGCCGAGTTCATCCTGCCCGATGCGCCGATCTTTTTTCCGGCCGCGGACGGCGTGCGGACGATGACCTTCAGCGACCTGCTGCCGCTGGGGTCTGAGATGAAATTGAAGTAGCGCTCGACTCGGGCCGTCTATGCGGGCTTTGACTTGAATCCCTCATACGTCAGGTACGCGCCCAGCACCAGCAAAAATGCCGTCACTGAATACAAACACGCCCCGCAGTTGAGCACCGATTGGAAGAATCCCTCCAGCCACTTCGCCGGCAGAAGCAAATAGAGAATGCCCTTGATGAGCGTCAGCCATCCCAAAAGAGTAACGATGACCACCACCGGACATTTTGACCATACATTGTGGGCAAGAACCATCGCCAATCCGGAGAGCGAAATGACCATCGAGATCAACCACATGGCCAATGGGTTGCCCGAAACTGTTGAGAGCGCATCCGTAAAGACCTGTTTGTGAACGATCATCGACAGGCCGCAAACCAGAAAATAGAGTCCAATCAGCCGGCTGAGGAACAATGTGCGCAGTGACATAGCATCCTCCGTTTTGCATTAGGATTGTTGCGAGCATCTTACACCTCGGCGAGTTCCGCAGATGCAGCGGCGCTCGCCCCACGCCAGGTGTGGCGTGATGCAAAACCAGCGCACCGCGGCAGGCCCTGTGCGATATTCTTATTGCCTTGCGCTCCAGAGCAAAGACCATGCAATCCGGCTCCGTGACTACGCTGCACACGATCGACATTCTCCGCAAGAAGCGCGACGGCAGAGAGCTGGACGCGCGCGAGCTCGCGTTTGTGGCGGCAGGCGCGGCCAATGGCTCGATTCAGGAGGCCGAGCTTGCCGCGTGGCTGATGGCCGCGTGGCTCAAGGGGCTCTCGCTCAACGAAACGCGCGCGCTGACGCTGGCCATGCGCGACTCGGGCGAGAAGTTTGCTCCAACGCGGCTGGGCAAGCAGGCCGTGGACAAGCACTCCACGGGCGGGGTGGGCGACAAGACTAGCCTTCTCGTTGCTCCTCTTGCCGCGGCCTGCGGTGTGGCTGTGCCCATGATCAGCGGGCGTGTGCTGGGCCACACCGGCGGAACGCTGGATAAGCTCGAAGCGATTCCCGGCTACCGAACAGCGCTGACACTGGCCGAGTTCGAGACGGTGATAAAGAAGTGCGGCGCGTCGATCATCGGGCAGACAGACCAACTGGCGCCCGCCGACCGCAAGCTTTACGCGTTGCGCGACCGCACCGCAACCGTCGAGAATCCGGGGCTCATCTGCGCATCGATCCTGAGCAAGAAACTGGCGGCGGGGCTGAACGCCTTGGTGCTGGACGTGAAGACTGGTTCGGGCGCCTTCCTGCGCAAGCGGGAAGACTGCGAGTTTCTGGCCGCTCTGATGGTGGCCACGGCGGAAGCCGCGGGGACGCGCACCGTGGCGCTGCTCACCGACATGGGCCAGCCGTTGGGGCGCGCTGCGGGTAATTGGATCGAACTGGTTGAGTCCGTCGAGCTGTTGCGTGGCGAGCGGCCCGCGTGGAGTCCGGAAACGAATATCGACTTGCGCGAACTGTCGCTCATTCTGGCCGGTTGGATGATCCATCTCGGCACGCAGGCGGAAACGCCCGAAGCCGGCTATGCGCGCGCCGAGAAGGCGCTGATGGATGGCTCCGCGCTGCGCGTGTTTCTCGCGATGATCGAGGCCCAGGGCGGCGACGTAAGCGTCTTCGACGATCCCGCCGCGTTTCACAAGCCCGGCGCGACGGAGATCGTTGCCGCGTGGGATAGCGGGTACGTGGCCGAAATGGATACCACCGCGCTGGGCTGGGCGGTGCAGCGCACCGGCGCGGGCCGCGAGAAAGCCGGGGAGCCGGTCGATCCGCACGCCGGCATTCTGTTCCATGCGCGGCGTGGCGCGCGCGTGGAGCGCGGGCAACCCTTCGCCACGTTGTACGCGACACGGCCCGAGCTGCTGGCCGAGCCGGCGGCAATCCTGAAGCGGGCGATTCACTTCTCCAAGACTCCGCCGAACGCAGTGGTGCCGCTGGTGATCCGCGTGTTCACGCGCGATGAGGCCGAGGAGTACCTGCGCGAGAAACAGCTTTCAGCTTCCAGCTCCTAGCTGCTAGCCTTCTCCTACTGAGCCGGACTTGGAATGCAATAAATGCCTGGCGCTGCGAGCCCAGGTTAAAGGCAAGAGGCTAGGGGCTAGAAGCTGCCTTCAGGGGGCAACTGCAATGGAGCGATTCACCGGATTGTTGGGAATTCTGGCTGTATTGCTGGCCGCGTACCTTTTCTCGACGGACCGCAGGCGCATCCGCTGGCGCACCATTGCCTGGGGGCTCGCCCTGCAGTTTCTCTTTGCTTATCTGGTGCTGCGGTTCAGCTTCGGACAGGAAGCAATGACGTGGGCGGGCGCCGTAGTCACCAAAATGCTTTCGGCCACGTTCGCGGGGACGCAGATATTGTTCGGCCAGCTCGGCCTTCCTAACTCCGGCGCTCTGGGCAACCTGCTGGGGGCCAACAAGGGCGCCATCTTCGCCTTCCAGGTGCTGCCAACGATCATCTTCATCTCCGCCTTCTTCGCGGTGATGTACCACATCGGGCTGATGCAGATCGTGATTCGCGGCATGGCGTGGCTCATGCTCAAGACCATGCGCATCTCCGGCGCCGAGAGCATGAATGTGGCGGCCTCGATCTTCATGGGCCAGACGGAGGCGCCGCTCACCATCCGGCCGTTTCTCTCCAAGGCCACGCGCAGCGAGCTGATGACCATCATGACCAGCGGCATGGCGCACGTCTCGGGCGGCATCATGGCCATGTATATCTCGCAGGGCGTGGAGGCGCGGCACCTGCTCTCGGCCGTGATCATGACCTCGCCGGGAACGATTCTGATGGCCAAGATGCTGGTTCCCGAGACCGAAGTGCCGGCCACCGAAGGCAAGGTCGTCATCCCCAAAGACGAGCTGCACGCCGAAGAGAATTTTGTCGGTGCCATTGCCCGCGGCACCATCGACGGCGGCAAGCTGGCCTTGAATGTGGCCATCATGCTGATCAGCTTTTTGGCGCTCGTGGCGCTACTCGATATGATGCTCGGCTGGGCGCACGGGCTGGCCTACATGCACTGGCTTCCCAGCAGCCTGGGGCAGATTCTGGGGTTCGTCGGAGCGCCGGTGGCATGGCTCATCGGCGTGCCCTGGCGCGACTGCCCGGCCATCGGCAATCTGCTGGGCACGCGCATGGCGCTGAACGAGGTGGTGGCCTACATCGGACTCGGGGCGCAGAAAGCGACGTTGCTGCCGCGCTCGTTCACCATTGCCACCTTCGCGCTGTGCGGCTTCGCCAACCTGGGATCGATCGGGATGCAGATCGGAGGCATCGGCGCGCTGGTGCCCGAGCGGCGCAACGACCTGGCGCGGCTGGGCGTGAGGGCGATGCTCGCCGGCACCATGGCCAACCTGATTTCCGCCTCGATTGCGGGGATGTTTCTGGGATAGGGCACGGTGTGCGCGAGGTGAGCTGATGGTGTCGTACTGGGAAGTTATCGAGCCGCTATTCCAGACCGTTGATTATGGCGATAGCCCCGAGGTGTTTGCACGATCCATTGCCCCGTTACCCTACAGCTCTGTCATTCTCTTCTCCGCGCACATGTGCCTTGCCGAGATCCACAACGGCGGTTTTCTTCAGCTTTTCTGGAACACTACAGGCGTGCTTGTTCCTGAGGGGATCGAGGGGTTCTCGGCAATTGGAATGCCGACAATGGCAACTCTGATTGAGGAGGCGGCAAGACCGTTAGGGTTTCCATACCCTCGCGATCGGAACGAACGCTGGGACGCAATACTGATGGCATCCGGTTATAGTTCGCGAGAGCTAAAACGCATATTTAAGAAGCAGGAGAACCTTTACCTCGCATTCCAGGAAGCGGTCACAAAACTGCCCTTTGATGCCTTAGATAAGCAGTTTTGGAGTTGCGCCAAAACCGAGAACGGGGGCTTTCAGCTCGCGGCCACGCGCTACGCGAGAAACACCCGATTTGTCCAGTGATCGGCTCCGTGAACTAAGATTCACGGATTTGTGCTTACGGCCCCCGCTCAACGACTAGAATGTCGCGGGGTTGAGCACGGCTAGCGAGTACCGGAGTGAAGAATCTGCATTTATCCCGGGTACGCTCCCGTGATGTAGCCCTCGAGCTCCTGGATCTTGTGCTCCTGGCCGGAGATCACCCACTTCACCATGTCTCCGATGGACACGATGCCCACCACCCTGTCGCCCTCCAGCACGGGGAGATGGCGGAAATGGCCCTCGGTCATCAGGTTCATGCAACCGTCCACAGTGTGCTGCGGAGTGACGGAAACGACCGGGCTGGTCATGATCTCGTGCACCTGTGTGTCTTTGGAGTGATGGCCCAGGAGGATGCCCTTGCGCGCGTAGTCGCGCTCCGACACGATGCCCACCAGCTTGGGCCCGGACATGACTATCAAGGCGCCGACATCGTACTCCGCCATCAGGCACAGGGCCTCGTGAACGCTTTGCTCGGGGGCAATGGGCAGAATCTTGTTGAATGTCTTGTTCCTGAGAACCTGATCGACCGTGTCCGTAATCTTCATCGAGACCTCCGTTGGCCTGAGCCAGGGAAATGCCGGGGCGCCTCCGCGCGGTCCCCAAGGGACTTCGCCGCTGTGGAACAGCAGTATACCCCGGCTTGCACAACCCTGTCGTACTGGTCTTTCCACAGCCCGCGATTTGACGGAAATCGTATGCCGTTGTTCGATCCGGCACATCAGGCCGACGGATGGGCGTCAAGGGCGCGCAAACGGCGGATACGGTAGACGATCGTGAGCAGGGTGACGGTTCCGCAAGTGAGAAAGCTGGCGCCGAGGCCGACAATGAGGGAGTTGTCGTGCTCGTAGACGCCGTGAACCACCCCGATAACCTGCAGAATGCAAAAGCCGCCGAAGGTGACCAGCGAAATGTCCTCATCGCTCTTTTTGCGCCAGACAGCAAGTGCCTGCGGCACAAAGAGAGCCGCATTGCCCAGCAGAGCCAGCCCGAAGATAAACGCAACAATCTCTCTCATTCCTGATCGGCCTCCGCGCCGAAGACGCGCACTTTTAGAGATGATCGCAGACGGGGCGGCAGGCTCGCCGCCGGCAGCCATCTAAACTGTGTACGCATGCTTGAAACCACGGGACCGATGCGGCCGAGTGCGCGGAGTGGGAGAAACGGCGTTGCCGTGCTGCTGTTGACGACGGCGGTTTGCATGGGTATGGCGCAGCGCACCGGGCACGAAAACTCGGATCAACGAGCGTCTTATGTGGGATTCGACAGGAACGGCTATCCGGGCGATGAAGCGCTCGCTGCCCTTCGTAGGAGCTTTCGCTACACAAGCTACTGGCTCAATCCGCCGCCCGGCGAAAAAATAAACAGATGGCAAGGCAAACGCGCGATCCTTCGACGGTATGGATTCGGCTTCCTGGTTCTGTATGACGGGCGCACGGATGCTGAGCTAAAGCCGGCGGCATTGAAGGGCCGGAATGTCGAGGATCTGGGCGCGGCAGACGGGAAGGCAGCCGCGGCTGCTGCGGTGCGCGAAGGGTTCCCGCGGAATGTGCTGATTTTTCTCGATCAGGAGGAAGGCGGCAGGCTTTTTCCGGAACAGGCTGCGTATGTGTTCGCGTGGATCGATGCGGTGCGCGGTGCGGGCGCGCGGGCGGGCGTTTACTGTTCCGGGATCGATGTACCCGACGGCAACAGCACCATCAGCACGGCAGAGGACATTGCGGCGCGGGAGAGCGCACGCATGGCGGCAAGCGGCCCCTCGAGAAACAAAAACCCAGAGGGCCGCCTGGCGCTGTGGATCGCAAACGATCAATGCCCGCCTGCGCCGGGGTGCACGCTTACAGCTCCGCCGCTGAGTGCGGCGCTCTCGCCCGAAATAGCGCCCTTCACAACCGTCTGGCAGTACGCGCTATCGCCGCGCCGGGCGCAGTTCAGCGCCAGTTGTCTCGCCAAACCGGCTGCCGACGGTAACTGCTATGCGCCCGGTTTGCCCCAGGCCGCAAACACGTTTGTGGATCTGGACACAGCGAACTCGCCGGATCCTTCTGAGTTGACGGAATCTGAATCGCGCGCAGGCGGGGAGAATGACCGAAGCCACTGATGGACATTTCCCCGCCACCGCAAAGAGGATGGTCGGAACTGCAACTTCGCGCCCAACTGAATCTGGCGCGAGGTGGTCGAAGTTGCCGTGACCATGCCCGATGGATCGACCGTAGACGGCTGCTCGAATCGCTGCGGCTTCTCAGCCGGTCGAATATCATAGAGATAATCTCCGAGGAGATCTCCGAATGGCAAGCGAACTCTCCATTCATGCCGTCTATCAAGGCGGAATGCGTGTCCTCGCCGGGAGCGGAAGCCACCAGGTTCTAACCGATTATCCGCTGCCGGCGGGCGCAACAGTAGAGGGACTTACCAGCCTGGAACTGCTATTGGCCAGTCTTGCGACTTGTGCTGCAAACAGCGTGATCGCCCTCTTGAAGCGAAAGATGAATCAGCCAGTGGACGGCCTTGAAGTTTACGCTCGCGGCATGCGCCGCGCCGAGCACCCCACGGTCCTTACCCGGATTTTTCTGGAATTTGTTGTGAAGGGCTCCGTCGATCCTGAGGCAGTCGCGAAGTCCCTCGCAATTTCTGAGGAGCAACTGTGCCCGGTGTGGAACATGCTCAAGTCCGGGACGCCGATTACCGCGTCGTTCCGCATCGCCCAGAATTCATAACTGGATTGGTAGCTCGCGGCGCGGCGAAAGGCGCAACCATGGATACTGCATTTCGGGGCCGTCTGTCCTGGCCCGGATTCTGTCAGTTCGCCGGCTTGCCGATCCCGAAGATCTTCTGAAAGATGTTCCGGTGGTCATCGCCGCTCAGGCCTTTGTGGTCGCATGCCTCGGTGGGCGCGGTGCCGTCGAGAAACGCCGCGGTGTAGTCGTCGGGGCAGGCGGCGTCGGCCAACAGGTTGGTGTTTTTATCGAGGGTGTCGATCTGGACGCCGTCCGGCGGCGTGAACTCATTGGTGTCGGAGTACTGCGGCAGTTCCACTGCCTGCTTCATGAAATCGGCCCAGATCGGCGCAGCGGCGTGCGCTCCTTCGAGGTTCAAGTCTGTATAGTCGTCGTTGCCGACCCAAACTACGCAGAGAAGGCTGCTGGTGAAGCCGGCAAACCAGGCGTCGTGGCTGGTGCCGGTCTTGCCCGCAGCCGGAGAGATGAATCCCATGTTGCGGACGCCGGCGCCAGTTCCGCAGAAATCTCGTCCTCCGATTTCGCAGGGATCGCTCCCGTTGCCTTGCAAAACAGCTTCCATCATGTAGCTAGTGAGGAAGGCGACGCGTGGATCGAGCACCTGCCGTGTGGTGGGCGTGTAGTCGTCGATGATATCGCCGGTTGGGGTGCGAACGCTGGCCAGCATCCACGGATCGATGTGCACGCCGCCATTGGAAAAGGTCGTATACGCGCCGGCCATGTCGAGCGGCGTGGCGTCGTAGGAGCCAATTGCCATTGAAGGCGTGCCTTGCGCGCTTTTAATCCCGGCATCGCGAGCGAGCGACGCCACTCGATCGAAGCCAATCATGCTTGCCAAGCTGATGGTGGCGTTGTTGTCCGATCGCATTAGCGCTAAACGGGCAGTCATCTGGCCGTAAAACTCGCCTTTATAGTTGCGCGGCGTGTACTCGTACGGAGTTCCTTCGCCGTAGGTGTTCTGCGCGTCGTTGAGGATCGTCGCCGGTGAAAACGGCTTGGTCTGCCCCGGCAGCAGCGTGCCCTCAACCGCGGTTTGAAACGCAGCAGCATAGACAAACGGCTTGAAGATCGAGCCCGTCGGCCGCATGGCCACGGCGTGATTCAATTGCGAGGTGCCGTAGCTGCGCCCGCCAACCAGCGCCAGCACCTGGCCGGTGTGGGGATCGAGCGCAATCAGCGCCACCTGCGGATAAACGTACGGCTTGCCCAGCTTGCGGTCGCGCGCGTGGACGGCGTCAACCTGTGCGTCGACGACATGGATTGTGGAGTCGACCGCCTGCGTCGCCAGGCGCTGCAAATCGGGATCGAGAGAGGTGTAAATGCGCAGTCCCTCGCGGTTGAAGTCGCGGTCGCCCAGCCGTTGCGTGAGCTGATCGTGAACCAGATCGACAAAGTAGGGCGCTTCACTTTCGTCCACGCTGGCCGCGACAAGGTGCAATGGCTCGGCCTTGGCGGCCTCGGCCCTTTCCTTGGTGATGGCGCCGGTTTCGACCATGGAGTCAAGCACCAGGTTGCGGCGCTCGATGGCGCGATCGGGATGACGGAAGGGATTGAGGTAATTGGGGCTCTGGATGAGCCCGGCGAGAAGCGCACATTCGGCCAGGTCGAGCTGGCTCACGTCCTTGCCAAAGAAGGCCTGCGCCGCCTCGCCGAAACCGTCGATGGAGAAGCTGCCGCGCTGCCCAAGATTAATCTCGTTGGCGTACATGGCGAAGATCTGCTTCTTATCGAAGCGGTGCTCGAGGATGATGCTGATGACGGCCTCGCGTACTTTGCGCGAATAGGTGCGCTCGGGGGTGAGGAAGAATCCGCGCGCCAGTTGCTGCGTGAGTGTGGAAGCGCCTTCGCGGTAGCGATGAAGGTGGAAGATGTCATTGCGCAGCGCGCCCAGAATGCGCCAATAGTCGATGCCGCTGTGCTCGAAGAAGCGGCGGTCCTCGATGGCGATGACGGCCTGAACCAGGTTGGGCGGAATCTCGTCGTAGGTGAGCAGGCGGCGCTTAATGCGGTTCGCGCTCTCGCTCAGGCCGGTGATGAGGAGGGGTTCGAGTTCGTAGCTGGAGAGCGGCTGGCCCTGCGCGTCGGTGATTGAGTCCACCACGCCGGCGCTGACGTGGATGGTGGCGCTGTCGGGCGCGTGATAGGACTGCGGGCCGGGCCGCACCGCGATTTGCTGCACGCCTTCGCTATAGGTTCCCAACTGAGAAGGCTGCGGGGCGCCGTCGCCCGTGTATCCCGCCTCGCGCAACTCGTTGGCGATCCAGTGCACGGTGAGCTTTTGCCCCGGACGTACCTCGCGCGGCGCAGCATATATCTGGGCGGTGTTGGCGAAGATCGGTTGCTTAAGCCGCTCGTCCACGATGTGCTGGTACTCGATGTTGAGGTAGGTGAAGACAGAGATGCCCACGAGCACGACGCAGCCGAAGGCCGCAAGCAGGGCCCACAGAATCCGCGACCTGAGGTGACGGCCCGACGCGGGCCTCGCAAATCGGATTCTTACTGCCATCGCCGCACCTCAAAAAACAGCCTCTAGCTGCTAGCCTCCAGCCTTTAGCTGTTCCTGCCTCGATACACCTCAGCGTGCCGGACAAACTCTTCATCGATCCCGCGTGCGACAAGCCGGAAGCTAGGAGCTGGTAGCTAGAAGCTGCTCTTCCTGTACGCGCTTCTTTACCAGCGCCACCACATCGCTCAAGAGTACATCCACGCTGGCGCTGGAGGCGCGCACGACCAGTTCGACCTTGCCCTCGGCAGCTTTCTTGCCGACGTTGATGCGGTAGGGGATGCCGACCAGGTCCGCATCCTTGAATTTGACGCCGGCGCGGTCGGCGCGGTCATCCAGCAGCACGTCGAGCCCCGCGGATTCGAGCTCGACGGCAAGCTTTTCGCCGGCCACACGCAGCGCGATGTCGGCAACGTTCGTAATGGTGACGACGACCGTGAAGGGCGCGATGGAAGCCGGCAGCCAGAAGCCGTTGGCGTCGTTCGACTGCTCGATGGATGCCGTGAGAATGCGTTCGATACCGATGCCGTAGCTGCCCATGATGGGCGTCACTTCCTTGCCGTTCTCGTCGAGCACGCGCGCGCCCATCGACTCGGAGTACTTGTAGCCGAGCTTGAAGATGTGGCCGACCTCGACGGCTTTGCCGACAACGAGCTTGCCGCCGCAGTTCTCCTTCGGGCAACCTTCGCCCTCGTTCACGCTGCGGATGTCGGCGNNGTTGCGCAGGTGGTAGTCGAGCTGGTTGGCTCCAGCGACCATGTTGCGGCGGCCTTCGAGCGCGTGGTCGACGATGACGAACGGCATCAGGTTGCTCTCATAGGGGATCACGCCCTGATCCGCCAAGGAGGCTGACCTCTCCCGTTGTCCAGGTTTCACTGGGAGCAGGTCGGCAAGTCTGAGGCCTGGACCTGCATGATCGAGGCCCACGGGGCCAAGATAGCCTGCCGGCGCGTGAAACCACCTCTCAATTTCATCAGGCTGCATCGGCCTCAGGTCACTCGAGGACAGAATTCCCATAAATTTGGTTTCATTGACCTGATGATCGCCGCGCAAAAAAGCGACTGCGGGGCGCCATTGGCCAAAGATATTCGCCATGTACGCCACGCACTTGATATCCGAGGCTGGCGAAATCTTGAAAAACGCGGCTATGTCGGCGATCGCGGCGCATCCGGGCGTGTGCACCAGCTCCGGCTTGCCGTCGCC
>PMYE01000016.1 GCA_003171315.1 Acidobacteriaceae bacterium | reverse complement strand
ACCGTGACGTCGGGATCGGTGTGTCAAACATCCACCACAACCGGCACGTGCGGACCGTATAACTACCCGCAGATCACCGCAAACGGCACTTACCCTATCATCACGGAACAGGACGTGTGGAACCCCCCTTCATCGTGGAGTCAGACGCTGTACTCGACCAGCCCCGGGAACTGGTATGTAACAGCTAACTACCCCACGGACAGCTCGGGAGCTATCCATACTTACCCCAGCACTAGATTTGATCAACTCGACGCTGTGACGCTGGATAGCTACAGCTACATGTACTCCTCGTTCTCGGTAAGCCCGGACACCTCGTCGACTACCGTCTCCGATATTGGCTACGACCTGTGGCTCAACAATTGGGGCAACGAGGTCATGATCCAACACCAGTTAATAAACATTCCCAATTGCACTACGTTCGCCACCCACGTACCAGCCACCAACGTCAGCTTCGGCGGGTCGTACGGCGTCCCGACAAATACCTGGAACCTATGTCAATTTGGCAACGAGGGCTCCGGTAGTGTGGAGCTCATCTGGGAAATCACAGGTGCCAGCGGCAGCAAGAATTTTGGCTTCAGCTCCGGGAGCGTGGACATGTACGCCATGCTCAAGTGGCTGGAGAACTCCACCGCGTGCTATAGCTCGAGTGGTCCTGGTTCGGCGTGCCTAAAGGCGAGTTCCACTATGACCTCGACCGAATATGGCTTCGAAATTAGCTCCACGGGCGGGTTAAGCAAGAATTTTACGGTTAACAGCTTTACGGTTACCAGCTCCAAACCTTAGACGTGAACGAGAGCGGGAGAAGCGAATCGTCGCTTCTCCCGCTTTCACCTTCCCATCCTGCAAGAAGGCAGCACAGAGCCTACTTCGAAGTGAATCTTCAGCCGCGCGCTGCGAGGGCAAGCAGGCGGTCGCTGCTGCCAGGAAGCAGGAGGAGTTGGGGCCAGGAGAACTCCGGGCCGGCTGCGGCTTTGAGTTTTTCGAGTTCCGCGCCGGTGGTCATCAATGCCAGCCAGCCTCCCGGCGCGACCAGTCTCACTGCGGCCGCAACCGCCTTCGGCATCTTGTCCACTGCCCTCAAAACCACGCAATCAAACTCCGTACAAAGCGCCTCGGCCCGGCCCGCGTGAATCTTCGCCGAGATCCCCAATACGCGGACAGCTTCCTCCAGGAAAGCTGCCTTCTTGCCCTGCGACTCTGCTAGCGTCACAGCGATCTCCGGCCGGCAGATCGCAATCGGAATGCCCGGCAAACCGGCGCCGGAGCCAAAATCGAGCAAGGTCGCGATCCCTCGTGGCAGCACACGAGCAACTGCAATTGATTCAACAAGATGTAGAGATAGAATTCCTTCCTCGTTTCGAACCGAGCTCAAGTTGATGCGCGCATTCCAGCGAATAAAGAGTGAAAGATAAACCTCAAACCGGCTTGTCGTCTCACCGTCCAACGGCTCAAGACCGGCCTCTGCCAACAGCGCATTCAGCCGCAGGCCTGTGCTGGTCGCGCTCATCGCTCACTTCCCGCTCGCGGGTCCATCCACTTGCGGCGTCCTCCACGCAGCGGCCTCCCGCACAAACGCAGAAAAAATCGCGCGAGAAAATTCACTTTGTATGTAGGTGCGTTCCGGATGCCACTGCACCGCAACTACAAAGTGCTTCGGCGAATCCAGTTCCACGGCCTCGATGACTCCATCCGTGGGAGAGACTGCTGTAACCCGCAGGTTGTCCCCCGGCGTGCCAATCGCCTGGTGGTGGCTGGAGTTGACCAGTACCTCCGCACGATCGGCCGGAGTCAGCAGTCCGCTCAAGCGAGACTCTTGGGCAATGTGTGCAGGGTGCGCCTCCACCACATCCCGGCCGGGCCGGTGGTTGACCGTAGTCTTCAAGTCCTGAATCAGCGTGCCGCCGCGCCACACATTCAAACTCTGTGCGCCCTGGCAGATGGCGAGGATCGGCTTGCGCAGGTTGAAGGCGTCCTGCAGGAAGAGTTCGTCGGCCGCCGTCCGCGCCGGATCGTCGTCCGCGCACTCCGCAGCCCGCGCTTCGCCGTAGCGTTGCGGATCAATGTCGAAGCGGCTGCCCGGAAGCAGAACGCCCTGCACTCCAGCCAGCAGGTTTGCCACGCGTTCCTGCGCGTCGGTCAGCCGCACCACCACCGGCTCCGCGCCCGCGGCCTCAAGCGCCTTCACGTACTGCGGCAACGCGCGCCGATTGTATTCGGGATCGCCGCTCGTGGGTTCGGGAATGGCAATGCGGACAGGCATGAATCCAGTGTAAAGCGCGTGCCGGTTCCGCGCGACTACTTCACTTCGCCTTGCCTGTGGGTAGTCGCAGCGGCACCGCAGCAGGAATCGGCCGTCGTCTCAAGCAACAGGCGCGGCCTCTTCCGTGCGGCTTTGCGCGCGCCCCACCATCTCTTCAATCGCCGCGCGCAGCTTTTCCGTCAACTCGCCATTCTGGCGAACGGTCATTCCCTTCGTCTCGATCGGTTCGCCAACATGCAGAGTGAGCTTGCTTGGATAAAAGTGCCGCGTGTGAATCGGCAGCAGATCGAACACCCCGGTCAACGCCATAGGCACCAGCGGCGCCTGCGCGCGAATCGCCAGGTACGCCGCGCCCGCAAGAAACGGCTTCAGCTCGCCGTCCGCCGTCCGCCCGCCTTCGGGAAACACAAACAGCGGCATCCCCGCGCGCAGCGCCTTCACTGCCCCGCCCAGGCTCGACAGCGTGGCGTGCGGATCCGCAGTATCGATCGGCATCTGCCCGGACCGCCCCAGGTACCAGCCGATCAGCGGCCATCGCCACAATTCCTTTTTCGCCAGGATGCGGAACTGAAAGGGAATCCCCGCAAAAATCACCGGGGTGTCCATGTAGGAAGTGTGGTTGGACGCGTAGACAGCGACGGAGTGTTTGTGGAAGTTCTCCGCGCCTTCGACCCTCAGCTTCGACAGCGTAATGTGCACCGCGCAGCGCGCCCAGATCCGCGCAATGCGATGCTGCACGCGGCCCTTCTTGTCTACCCATGAGACCGCAAACGCGGTGCTGGCGCAGATTGCCGTAACCACCAAAAGCAGCGGTGCCTGCAGCCCATTGGTCAGCCAGACATAAAACCGCGGCAGCGGGTTGGGCCTCGGGCTCATGACGGCTGCTCCTCTTGCAGCAGGCTGCGTGCCTCGCCAACAAGGTACACCGATCCTGAAACCACCGCAACGCCGCCGGCCGCGTACTCCCGCGCCATGCGGAGGGCTTCGCGTACCGATTCTGCCGCAACCGCCGGCGTTCCTGTAGCCCTTGCCGCGGCCAGCAGATCGTCGAGAGGCGTGGCGCGCGCGGTATGGATGGGCGCAATGATCACCTGGTCGAAGAGGGGAAAAAGAATCTGCGCCATCTCAGCCGCCGGCTTATCGCGCAGGCAACTGAAGATCAGCGTGTGCGGCTTCTCCTCGCGCCAGGTTGCGCGCAGCGCGGCGCGCAGCGCCCACGCGCCGGCGGGGTTATGCGCAACATCCAGAATCCACTCCACCCCGCTCCCGCCGATCCGTTCCATTCGTCCCGGCCAGTATGTCCGGCGGATGCCTTCCTCGATCGCCGCCGCAGTTACGGGAAAGCCGTGCTGCGCGCCGAGTTCGACCGCTGCCGCAATGGCCAGCGCTACATTGCGCTGCTGGTGCGCGCCGGCGAGCGGCGAATCGACCTCGATCCTTGCGCCAAGCGCTTCAACCCCGTAGGCGCCTGTCGTCCCGTCTCCCGGCACATACGGAACCGCGCTGACTGTGCGTATGCCCAGCTCCGCGGCAACCTCACCTAGAACCTGGCTCGCCTCGGGATGTTGCGGCAGCGTGACCATCGTTCCGCCGCGCCGCAAAGTTCCCGCCTTCTCGCGCGCAATCGCTGAGATACTTGACCCGAGCCACTCCATGTGGTCGAGTGAGATGTCGGTGACGATCGAAAGAAGCGGCTCCACAACATTGGTCGCGTCCAGCCGGCCGCCCATACCCACCTCGAGCACGGCAACGTCCACCTTGCTCTCGGCAAAGTGCAGGAATGCTACTGCAGTCAAAAACTCGAAGTAGCTGGGCAGTTGTGGCAATTGGCCGCTGAGCAATAGTTCCTGAGCGGTGTCGTGTACCCGAAAGTAGAGGCGGGCAAAGTCGGCGTCGGCGATTTCCCGGTGATCGATTCGGATCCGTTCGTTGGGCCGCTCCAGATGCGGCGAGGTATAAAGCCCCGTATGCAGCCGCGCTTCTGTCAGGATCGACGCCAGCGTCGCCGCGGTCGATCCTTTTCCATTCGTCCCGGCTATCAGCACGGCGGGGAATCTCTGCTGCGGGTCGCCTAATGCATAAAGCAGCGTGCGAACCTCATCCAGAGAAAACTTTCGGCGCTGCTGGCCTACGCGCACATACAACTCTGGCGCCAGGGCGTTGAGTTGATCGATTGCCGCCGCGTAGGACATGGATAGTTCAGTATAAGAGCCGCCCCAAAAGTACACTGGCGCCCACTACTTCATTGGCCGTTAGAACGCCAGCTTTTGTGCAAGACGCGCCTACTGCAACCCTCTCTTCTCCTTACTCTTTCGCGCTGCTTGCACACAAGAGCGGCGCATTCCACAGCCATTTTCCGGCTGCCTGTGGGAGCCGTGGGAAATACCCTCACAACTCCCATCCTCCGCACCTGTTTTCCTTTTCTCCTGAATTGCACAGCCCCGATTTAGAAAACTGGCCCGCCATTCAACCCGCTCCCAGCAAGCCACTTCGCTCGGATTCCCACTTTTCCTATGCGAACTACGGGTGCTTCTAGCTTTATTCCTTTCTTATATTCCTTTTCCACTACCCGTAAAGTGAGAGTGGAAAGTTAGCGTAAGAACCGTTTGCGCGGAATAAGACCGGAGCGCCGCTGCAGCTCCACGGACCTTACGGGGATTCTCCCTTGGAATTCAGAGAATCTGTCCTGTTTTCCACGCGTGCACTAGTCCAGAGGTGACTACAATCGGGAGGAAGAAAAGCAGCCGCTTCCAGCGACCTGCAAGGTGTTATACAGTGGGGACATAGGGCGCGGCTTCGAGAGCAGGGGTGGGTGTATGCCGAGTGTGGAAGCCGAAGTCGAGAAGCCGGCCGCGCAGGGGGCAGCGATGGAGATTACCGTAAGCCGCCAGGAGCTGGTGAAGGAACTCACGGCCACGCAAAGTGTGGTCGAGCGCAAGACCACAATTCCCATTCTGTCCAACTTCCTGATCGAGGCCGACGAAGAGCGTCTGAGCATCACAGCCACTGACTTGGACCAGGCCATCCACACCAGCACAGCGGTCAAAGTCAAGAAGCCCGGTGCGTGCACGATTCCAGCGCGCAAACTCTACGACTACATCAAGCTCTTGCCCGATGGCGAAATCTCCATCAAGCTTCTTGAAAACCACTGGGTACAGATCCGCAGCGGCAGGTCGAACACCAAGATGGTCGGCATGGCCCGCGCCAACTACCCCCAGGTTCCTGAGTTTCCTACGATCGCCGCCACCAGCATTCCACTTGCATCGCTGCGAACTCTGATAGCCCGCACCATCTTCGCCATCTCCAACGAGGAGTCGCGCTACACGCTTAACGGGGCTCTGCTCATCCTCAAGGCCGAGTCCATCGCCATGGTCACCACGGATGGCCATCGTCTCTCCTTCGTTGAAAAGCCGGCCGAGACGCTCGAAGGCATCAGTGGCGAAAAGCGTGTCCTCATTCCCCGCAAGGCGCTCCAGGAGCTGCAACTGCTGCTCGCGAACTCCGACGCGGAGAAGGTCGAGTTCGCCGACGACGAGCACACGCTCTTCTTCCGCATCGGCCACCGCACGCTCTCCAGTCGCAAGCTCACCGGCCAGTTCCCCAACTTTGAAGCGGTGATGCCGCGCGACAACACCAAGTTCGCCGTAGTCCGTGCGGCGGAGCTCTCCGCGGCCATTCAGCGCGTCGCCCAGTTTGCCGACGAACGCTCCGGCGCCATCCGCATGCGCCTCGAGGACAACGAGCTCAAGGTCAGCGCCAACTCCACCGAATCCGGCGAGAGCGAAGACACCATCGACACCCCCTACTCCTCCGAGCCCATCGTAGTCGGCTTCAACTCCACCTACATCCTCGACTTCCTCAAGGCCCTTGACAACTCCGGCGAGGTCCGCCTCGAATTCAAGGATTCGCAATCCGCCGGCCAGATGCGCCCCGAAGATCCAGACGCCGAGTACAAGTACCGCTACGTCCTCATGCCCATGCGCATCTGACCCGCGCAGCTCTTCATAGAGGCAATGGGTGCCCTATCCTAAACGCGCTCTTTGCGTGTCAAGTTCCGGGAAATGGTTTCCAAAACGTCTCTGGACATCCTTTACATTCTTGGGAAGGTTTTTGGTTCTGGGATGCAGCGCTCGACGATCGTCGAGCGGTGGTTCGCGGATTGGCCGCAGACGGCCTGATGGGCGCTAACGCATTTCTCCCAATGGTGTATAGGGATTGAAGACCGCATAGTTGACGCGAACCCCAGTGAGCGGCAACCTTCGAACCATTGAGCACTCTTGAGGATTGGGAGAAATGCCTTAAGGTACTGGGACTGATCAACAGTACGGCGTAGTCTCTTGCGGAGGCGGACGTTCAACTGTCGCGTTGCCGGAAGCGCCTCATGCGGCCGACGAGCGAGGCGGGTCCGCTCACGGTGAGGCGGACGAGGTTGCCCTCGTATTCGCGCGAGTGGACGATCATGCCGGCCTCGATGGCGGCGAGCGCGGCGCCCTCGTGCTGAGGGACGCGGAGCTCGGCTTCGACGATAGGATCGGAGCGGAGCGCGGCGTCGATGGCAGCTAGCAGTGCGGGAATGCCTTCGCCGGTGAGCGCGGAGAGCGTTACCGCGCTTTCACCTTTTGGACCGGCTTTCGTGCGAGAGAGCAGCGCCACGCGCTCGTCCTCAGGCAACAGATCGATCTTGTTGAGGACTTCGATGCGGGGCTTGGAGAGGCTTTCGAGCTCGCCGAGCACTTTCTCGACCTGTATTTTTTGTTCTTCGCCGTAAGTGGAGGCGGCGTCGCGGACGTGGATGAGCACCTCGGCCTGAGCGACCTCTTCGAGCGTGGCGCGGAAGCTGGTGACCAGCGTGTGGGGCAAGTTGCGGATGAAGCCGACGGTATCGGAGAGGAGAACGCGGCGGCGGCTGGGCAGTTCGATAGCGCGCAATTTGGGATCGAGCGTGGCGAACATGCGCGCGGAAGAGAGCACCTCGGCGCCGGTGACTGCATTGAAGAGCGTGCTCTTGCCGGCGTTGGTGTAACCGACAATGGCGACGGTGGGCACGGGAACCGCCTCGCGGCGCTGGCGCTGCTGGCGGCGCACGCGGCGGACGGCCTCGAGATCGCGCTTGAGCTGATCGATGCGGTGCTGGATGCGGCGGCGGTCGGTTTCAAGCTGGGTTTCGCCGGGGCCGCGGGTGCCGATGCCGCCGCCCAATTGCGACATGGCTTTGCCGCGGCCGGTGAGGCGCGGAAGCATGTATTCGAGCTGCGCGAGCTCAACCTGCAATTGGCCCTCGCGCGTGCGGGCGTGGCGGGCAAAGATGTCGAGGATGAGCTGCGTGCGGTCGAGCACGCGGCAGGGCAGAGCGGCTTCGAGATTACGCAGTTGGGTGGGCGAAAGGTCGTGATCGAAGAGGACGAGATCGGCGTTGGTTGAAGCCGCGACGGCAGCGACCTCCTCCACTTTGCCGGAGCCGATGAGAGTGGCCGGATCGGGACGGACGTGGCGCTGCAAGAGCTCTGCCGCCACCTGTCCGCCGGCGCTCAGGAGCAACTCGCGAAACTCAGCGAGAGATTCCCCGGCGTCGAGGCCCACGAACTTGCGCCCCGGAATCGCGGAACCCTGGGAACGAGCCGCTTGCGGAGTGGGTTCGACGGGAAAGGCGGCGTCAGGGCACACTACTACCGTTCTCGCGCTGTTCCCAGCCGCGAGGTGAACACGCGAACGGAATGCGAGGTCCACTCCGACCAGAACGGCACGCTCTGACCGGCCGGTCCAACGGCCCGGACCCTCTGTTGAAGAGAGCAACCGACCACCCCAACGACGAGGATTTGCCGTCTGGGAGCCCGGCTGGCCAGCGTCGTTGCCGTTCCTGTACGCCTCGCCTGCCAAATCGAGGACGCTCCCGCGCTAACGTTACTCCGCTGCCGCCTGGGATATCGATTGCACCGGCGCCGGAACCGCCGACGGTCCGATGCCCGACGACACAGCAGCCGGACGGTGTTCGCTATGGGTCACGCTCCGGTTGCTCACCACGGTTGAGATCGCGTGTTTGAAAATCAACTGTTCCTGGCTATTGTTTTCCAGGAGCACGGAATATTTGTCGAAGGACCGGATCTTCCCTGTCAGCTTGACACCGCTGACCAGATAGATCGTAATCGGGGATTTGTCCTTTCGAACCGTGTTCAGAAAGGTGTCCTGAATATTTTGTGCCGGCTTGTTCTCCATGTGCCGATCTCCTGCATTCTTCGTGAAGGTTTTTGGGGTGCAACTGTTCTTTCGTCGGACTTCAGATCCGCGGGGACGGCTCCGGAATCCCCGGCGCCGGCAAACCCCGCAATGTGACAACATTATAGAGATTCTCAGTCTATTTCAACTCCACGGGGGGTTACGTCCGGTGCGGAAATGGCTTTGCCGGCGGGCTGAGGGGAGGCTCGGCGGCGAAACCGTGTGTTTGCCATGGAATAGGCGAGAGGACGGAAAAGGCCGGACTGGGCGGCTTTCCGGGCCGGGAGATGCGCTTTATCCGGGGTGGGACCGTGCATATTCCGCGGCTGGTAGCATCAATGTGTGAAAGAGGCTGATGTGGAAAAGACTGCCATTGCGGACCGCGCTTTAGCAAAGAGCGGTAAGGCCGCGCACACGCCTGTGCCGATGCTGGACCTGAAACGCCAGTACCGGCCGATTCATCAGGAGTTGGTTGAAGCCCTGGGGCATGTGCTGGAGACGCAGCAGTTTATTCTCGGCGAGCATGTGGCGGCGTTCGAGCGGGCCGCGGCAGAGCAGTTGGGAGTGGCGCACGCGCTGGGCTGCTCGTCGGGCACGGATGCTCTTTGGCTGGCGCTGGCCGCGGCGGGCATCGGCCCCGGTGAGTCACACCAGCGACCCCGGCTCTTCGAGCCACCCGTCGCTGGGGACCCCGGTGACGGCGTGGTAACCACCCCATTCAGCTTTTTTGCTTCCGCGAGCTCGATTCTGCGCGCCGGCGCAACGCCGGTGCTGGCGGATATCGATCCGGTGAGCTTTAACCTGTCGCCCGCGGCCGTAGAGAACGTGCTGAATGGGAAACGCAGGGCCGATGTACGGGCGATTCTGCCGGTGCATCTCTATGGGCAGTGCGTCGATTGGACCGGGTTCTCGCGGTTGGCGCGGGAGCGCGGGTTAATGCTGATCGAAGACGCGGCGCAGGCCTGGGGCGCGGAGTGGCAGGGAAAGAAGGCAGGCGGGTTGGGCGATGCGGCTGCGTTCAGCTTTTATCCCACCAAGAATCTGAGCGCCGCGGGCGATGCGGGGATGGTGACGACCAACCGGGACGACGTGGCCGAGCGGGTGAAGATGCTGCGCCAACACGGGATGCGGCGGCGCTACTACCACGACGAGTTGGGCTGGAACGCGCGCATGGACGGTTTTCAGGGGGCGGTCCTGAGCGTGAAGCTGAAGTACATTGCCCGATGGAACGAGGCGCGGCGCGCCTTGGCGGCGCGGTACCACGCACTGTACGCCAAGGCGGGGCTGGCTGAGGCCGGTCCGTATCCCGCGCATGGGGTGGTTTTGCCGCGCGAGGCGCCGGGCTCGCGGCATGCGTGGCACCAATATGTGATTCGCGTGACGCGGCGCGACGCACTGCGCGAATTTCTGAATGCGCGGGGCATCGGCTCGGAGATCTACTACCCCATCCCGCTGCACCGGCAGGAGGCCCTGAAGGGATTGGGTTACACCGAGGGAGATTTTCCCGAGGCGGAGCGCGCCGCGCGCGAAGTGCTGGCGCTGCCCATCTTTCCCGAACTGCGCGAGGACGAGCAAGCGACGGTGGCCGGCGCGATTGCGGAGTTTTTGAGCTAAGGCCGGCACTTCGGGCTAGGCCGCCGGCGCTTTGACTTCGATGCGGGAAGCGCTCTCAACGAACGTAGCGATGGCCGAATGGTCGAGGCCGCCTTTTCCGTCGGCGATGAGCGACGAGAGCATCTGCTGCACCAGCGCCGTGAGCGGCAGGAAGACGTGGTTCGCCTCCGCGGTTTGCAGGGCGTTGCGCAGGTCCTTCTGGTGAAGCTGAATTTTGAAGCCGGGCTGAAAGTTGCGCGCAATGAGCATGGGCCCTTTGGCGCTGAGCACGGCGCTGCCGGCGAGGCCGGCTTTGACAGCGTTGACGACCACTTCGGGATTGAGGCCGCAGCGCATAGCCAGCGCGAGGGCCTCGCCCATGGCGGCAATGTTGCACGCGACCATGATCTGATTGGCGAGCTTGGTGGTGTTGCCCGCGCCTACCGGGCCGGTGAGCGTGACGCTCGAGCCCATGCACTTGAGGATGGGCTCGGCCTTGCGGAAGACTTCCTCTTTGCCGCCGGCCATGATGGCGAGCGTGCCGTCGATGGCTTTGGGCTCGCCGCCGCTCACCGGCGCGTCAATAAAATCCACGCTCTTTTGCGCGCAGGCCGCGGCGATTTTCTGCGAAACCAGCGGGCTGATGGAGCTCATGTCGATAATCAGCGAGCCGGGCTTGGCGCCGGAGAGAACTCCGTTCGGTCCCAGCACGACTTCTTCGACTTCGGGCCCGTCGGGCAGCATGGTGATGACGATGGGGGCACGCGCGCCGACGTCGGCGTTCGATGCGCCGCGCTGGGCGCCCAAGGCCACGCAGGCGTCGAGCTTTGCGGGGGTGCGGCCGTAAGCGATGACCGTGTGGCCGGCCTTCAAGAGATTCCTGAGCATGGGGCGGCCCATAATACCTAGGCCGACAAATCCAACCGTTGCCATCGTTCTTCTCCGTTCGCTGAATTTAAGATGAGACTGTGCGCAACTATTTTAACTATTTTACCGAGATCGAAGAGCGCTTTCAGCAGCGGCGGGGATCGCTGTTGCTGCTTTCGACGCTGGATTGGGCGCTGATCGAGACCTGGCGCGAGGCGGGGATTCCGCTGGAGGCGGTGTTGCGCGGCATTGACGCGGCATTCGACAAGTATGAGGCGCGGCAAAAGCGCGCCCGCATGCAACGGATCAACGGATTGGCGTGGTGCGCGCAGGCCGTGATGCAGGCGGCTGTGGAATTGAACGAGGCTTCGACCGGGTCGGCTTCATTGGCGGCCACGGCACAGGAATCGGGGTTTGAGCATGAGCGCGTGGCCGCGCATCTGGCAGCGGCCGCGGAGGCACTGGATGGAGCGACGGTGGCTCCCGAGGCTTGCCGGGCGACGGCTGCACGGCTGCGCGAGCTGGCCGCGGAAGTGATGGCTCCGGCTGGAGAAAAGCCGGTGCCGGCGGATCTGGAAGGATTGGAGCGGTTGCTTACGGTGCTCGAAGAAAAGCTGTATGACGCGCTCAGGGCGGCTGCGCCGGAGGCCCTTCTGGTGGGGCTGAAGGAGCACGCTGCGCTCGAACTGGCGCCCTACCGCAGCCGCATGGGCGTGGTGCAACTGCGGCAGGTGGAGCGGCAGTTTGTGCAGAAGCAACTGCTGGTTCACTACAATCTGCCGCGATTGAGCCTGTTCTACATGAGCCAGCAATGAAGAAGCCGGCGCGGCGAAACGAGAAACGCGACCGCCAGGGGCTAAAGCCCACTCTTTCTGCTGGCGGTACGGCACGAGGCCCAAGGGGCGCCACGACGCGCGCCGATACAAAATCCGCGCAGTCGAAAGACAGTGCCCTGCCATTACACCTTGTTCAAATTGAGAAGCCGGTTTATGGCGGGGCGTTCCTGGCGCGCGTAGAAGGAAAGGCGGTGTTTGTGCCGCTCACGCTCAAGGGCGAGCGGGCGCGCGTGCGCGTGGTGGAGGAGAAGCGCGGCTACGCGACGGCCGAGGTGGAGGAGATTGTTGCTGCCGCGGCGGCGCGGGTTGCGCCTGCGTGCAGGCACTTTGGCGCGTGCGGCGGCTGCCAGTATCAGCACGCGGAGTACAGAACGCAGCTTGCCTACAAGCAGGCCATCCTGCGCGAGACGCTTGAGCGCGGCGGGGTTCGCGCGCCGGAGGAGATGGCCGTGCTGGCGGGCGCGCCGTGGGCGTACCGGAATCGGATTCGAGTCGCGTTCGATGCGGAGGGACGCGCGGGCTATCGGGGGCGAAGGTCCCACGCAGTGGTTCCGATTGCGGAGTGCCCGATTGCCGCGCCGCTGTTGGTGCGGGCAGCGCTTGACGCCGGGGAGATTGCGCACGAAATGCCATCGCGTTTGCGCCCGAGCGAGATTTCTCTGTTTTGCGATGCGGCCGAGACGGCGCTGCTGGCGTGTGTGACGGTTGCGGGCGGCGGGAAAGGCCGGTTTGAGGATTTCGCGCGGGCGCTTGCGGAGAGGATTCCTGAGACCGGAGGCGTGGAGCTTTTGGCGGCGGGCGGGATGGGGCGAGAGCCGCGCAACGTGGCGCAGTGGGGCACGAGTTCCCTGCTCTATTCCGCGGACGGTTTCCAGTATCGCGTGGATCAAGGCGCGTTTTTCCAGGTGAACCGCTGGCTGGTGGACGAACTGGTGGACTGCGTGACGGGTGGACGCCACGGCGGGCTGGCTCACTACGGCGAGCTGGCGTGGGATCTGTTTGCCGGCGTGGGATTGTTTGCGCGGCGGCTCGCGGAGCAGTTTAATCGTGTGGTTGCAGTAGAATCCGCGCCGGCAGCGGCGGCTCCGCTCAAGCAAAACCTGCGCGGCACGCGGGCAACGGCGGTGAAGGCGAAGACGCTTGATTTTTTGCGCGGCGCGCGAAACAGTGAGCGGCCGGATGTGGTCATTGTGGATCCGCCGCGCAGCGGCTTGGGCGCGGAGACGACGGCGCTTCTGGGGGAAATTGCGGCGCCGGCGCTGACCTATGTTTCATGCGACCCGGCGACGCTGGCGCGCGACCTGCGCGGGCTGCTTGGCAAAGGCTACTCGATCGAGCGCGTGACTCTCGCGGATCTTTTCCCGCAGACGTTTCACCTGGAGACGGTGGTCGAGTTACGGCGGTGACGGGCCAAAGCGGGAAGCTGTGTGCCGGGAATCCCGATTCCTGATAGGCTTGATGCCCAAAGACACATTTCATCTTCGGGCCCCATGCAATCGGATCCGCCTAACTTCGAACCATTCGGCAAAGGCCCGGTCGTGTCGGTCGGGCTGAACGCGAACCTGACCAGCGTGCCGCTGTTTCATGCGGCGTGGCTGTTTGCGGCGGGGATTGTTGTCGCGAGCAGGATCTGGCTACATCCTCCTCAGGTGCTGATTTTGCTGGCGCTGGTTGCGGCGTTGTGCTGCGCGGCGGCGCTGCGCGCGCAACGGGTTGCGTGGCTGCCGTTGGCCGTGTTGTGGCTGATGCTGGGCGCCTGGTGCGGGGAGATGGAGCCGCAACCCGCGCCTTCGCCGGAGATGGCCGCACTCTCCGATGGTTTGTTGCGCACTGTGGAAGGGACCTTAGTGGACGCGGGGCCGGTGCGCACCGAGCTGGAGCAGAATGTGGACGAGATCTCCGCCACTGCGCCGTCACAGCGGATCGACGTGCGCGTGGCGGCCTTGGAAGTGGCCACCGATCAGAACGATGCGCAGGCTCCGGTGAGCGGCGGCATCCGGCTGACGGTGCGCTGGCCAGTGGATGCGGCCGCGCAGGGCGGCGTGCAGGCCTTTCGATGCGGCGAACGGGTACGGGCTGTCGTTCGGCTGCTCCCGCCCGAAACCTATCGCGATCCAGGCGTCTGGAGCCGCGCGGATTATCTGCTGGGCCAGGGAATCACCTCCACGGCGACGGTTGCGATGGATCGCGTGGAGCGGCTGGGGCAGGCTCCGGGCGCGTTTCTTTCGTGCCGGGTGAGCGGCTGGCAGCACCTGACGACGACAAAGCTGCTGGCCTTGCCCGCGACCATGCGCCGGCTCCCGGCGCCTTTGCGCCTGAGCGAGGACGACGCCATCATGCTGGCCGCGATGGTGGCCGGCGACCGCACGTATCTGACTCATGCGCTGCGCGTGGGCTTCGAGCGCACAGGCTCCTTTCACATGCTGGTGGTTTCAGGGTTTCATCTGGCGATTGTGGCCGCGTGCATCTTCTGGATCGCGCGGCGGTTGCGCCTGCCGCGCGTGCCGGCCACATTCCTGACCATCGCCGCGTCGTTTGCCTACGCGCTGTTCACCGGCTTCGCCACTCCGGTGCAGCGCTCACTGTGGATGGTGACGCTTTATCTGCTGGGACGGCTGATTTACCGCGAGCGCAATCCGCTGAACACCATCGGATTTGCCGCGCTGTGCCTGCTGGTGGTCAGCCCGCGCAGCCTGTTCGACTCGAGCCTGCAGATGACGCTGCTGGCGGTGATCGCGATTGCGGGAGTGGCCGCTCCGCTGCTCAAAGGAACGATTCATCCCTACGCGGCCGCGACTCGCGACCTGCGGCTGGCCGCGATGGACATCAAGCTTGCGCCGAAGCTGGCGGAGTTCCGCGTGAGCTTGCGAATAATTGCCGAGCGGCTGCAAGCGGTGATTCACCCCGGGTTCCCCGCTCCCCAGGATCTCGGTCCGCACGTCGACGCCAAAATGGAACCGCCAATGGCGCTACCGAGGGACGCGCTGAGGATGTTCGTCGCGGAGACAAAAGCCGCCTTCCACGGCCGCCTCGCCGAGTCCATCGCGTGGCGCATTTTTCCATGGGTCGTACGCTTTGCGATTCGCGTGGTGGAGCTGCTTGTGGTTTCGTGCGTGGTGGAGCTGGCAATGACGCTGCCCATGGCCGTCTACTTCCATCGCATCACGATCTTTGCGCTGCCGGTGAATCTGCTGATTCTGCCGCTGCTGGCCGTGTTGATGCCGGCGGCGCTGCTCACTCTGCTCTTGCTGGTTGTGTGGCCGGCGGCGGCGGTAGTTCCGGCGATGGCGGTGGCGCTGGTGTTGCACCTTGGGGTCGGGCTGGTGCGGATTTTCGGCTCGATGGCGCTGGGAGATTTCCGGATTCCAGGGCCGCTGCTGTGGCAATCGGCGGCGTTTTGCGCGTTGCTGGGAGCGGCGATTGTGCTGGCACACGAGAGCCTGCGGCGGGCGGGACGCTGGCCGCGCCGGTGCGCATGGGCCGCGCTCGTGATGGCGGCGCTGGTGGCTGTCGCGCCGCGCCCGGTGGAGCGGCCGAAGGGAGCGATGCTGATGGAGGCGATCGACGTGGGGCAGGGCGACTCGCTGCTGGTGATTACGCCCGACGGCAAGACGCTGCTGGTGGATGGAGGGGGATTTGGCGGCGGCCCGCGCCAGGCTCCGCAGAATTTTGACATCGGCGAAGAGGTGGTGTCGCCGGCGCTGTGGGCACGCGGCATCCGGCACCTGGACGCGGTGGCGCTGAGCCATGCGCACTCCGACCACATCAGCGGATTGTTCGCAGTGCTTCGCAATTTTCATCCCGATGAGTTGTGGGTGGGCAACAATCCGCGGTTTGGAGCGTATAACGCGCTACTGGACGAAGCCGCGGCGCTGCACGTGCGGGTACGGAGCTTTCGCGCGGGCGATGCGTTCGCTTTCGGCAGCACGCAGGTAGAGGTTCTGGCGCCGTTCCGCGATTACCAGCCGGGCGCGGAGCCCGCGAACAACGATTCGCTGGTGCTGCACGTGGCCTATGGCGCGACTTCGGTGATGCTGGAGGGCGACGCGGAGGCGCCGATTGAACAGGCGATGCTGGCCGAGCCGGATCTCAAGAGTACGTTGCTGAAAGTGGGCCATCACGGCAGCATCACCTCGACGCGGCCGGAGTTTTTGGCGCGCGTGGCGCCGCAATGGGCGGTGATTTCGTGTGGCTTGCACAATCGCTACGGCCATCCGCGCGAGGAGGTACTCGAAGAACTGCAGGATGCGCACGTGCGGACGTTCCGGACGGACGTCAACGGCGTTTCGTGCTTTGTGCTGGATGGGAAGACGGCGACGGGAACGGTGGGGTGCGGGACACAGTGATTGGTTATCGCGCCGCCGCGGCGTGGATGGCGAGCAGGGTTTCGAGCAAGGGCTTGAGGAGCTTGAGGTCGAGGGCGTTGGCGGCGTCGGATTTGGCGTTGGGCGGATCGTCGTGGACCTCGAGGAAGAGGCCGTCGATGCCGGCAGCTACGGCGGCGCGCGCAAGCAGAGGAATGAACTCGGGTTGGCCGCCGCTGACGCCGTTGGCCGCCGAGGGCTGCTGCACGGAGTGCGTGGCGTCGAAGACCACGGGCGCAAGACTGCGCATGATGGCGAGCGAGCGGAAATCGACGACGAGGTTGTTGTAGCCGAAGGCGCTGCCGCGCTCGGTGAGGAAGACGCGCTCGTTGCCCGTGGAGCGCACCTTCTCGACGCCGTGGGTCATGTCCCAGGGGGCGACGAACTGGCCTTTTTTAATGTTGACGGCGCGGCCGGTTTTGCCCGCGGCCACCAGCAGATCGGTCTGGCGGCAAAGGAAGGCGGGAATCTGGAGGACATCGACCGCTTCTGCGGCGACCTCACAGTGGGCGGGCTCGTGTACGTCCGTGAGGACGGGCAGGCCGGTGTCTTTGGCGATGCGGCCGAGGATGCGCGCGCCCTCGATGAGTCCGGGGCCGCGGAAGCTCTTGACGCTGGTGCGATTGGCCTTGTCGTAGCTGGCTTTGAAGATGTAGGGAATGCCCAGGTCGGAGGCGATGCGCTGGACCGCTTCGGCGATGGAGCGCGCGTGGGCCTCGGACTCGATGACGCAGGGACCGGCGATCAAGAAGAGCCGGCCCACGCCCACTTGCACCGGGCCGATTTCGAACGAAAGACTCACGAAGGCGATTGTACAGTGGGCAGCGGGGCAGGCTGACGCGTCCACTCCAGATTCCAACTGCGGAGCTTCTACGCCAGAGGCAGCGAGAGGCCGGGGAGCTTCCAGCCGGCCCGTTCGTGGAGGGATCGGAGATATGGAGTTCCTGCACCGCCGTTCACCGCGGACTCACGCAGTGAACGGCAAGGATGGGAGCCGAGCGGCGGTTACCCGCCGTGGCTGCGCGACCACTCCCAAAGCGCGCGGCCGAGCGCGCGCAGCGCCGTGGGGCCGGGCAGATTGCCCTGCGGCTTCACGATGTTGCTTTCTGCCAGGCGCTTGCAAAAGTCCAGATACTCTTCATAGAACCTGACGTCGTGGCGAGCATGGCCGAGGGCTTCCAGGGCGCGGTAGTCCAGTGCGGTGTAGCGCTCGGGGAAGATTGCGGCCAGAATCGCCGACGCCACGAGAAGATCCACGCCGTGCAAGTCGAGCAGGGCCCTAACGGCCGCCTCGGTTGTGGAGTCAGGCGAGGCGGCGATGGCCAGCGCGCGCCTGATCTTTTCGTTGCTGTTGCCAATGAGATAATGCACCGCGCGCTCCGATTTCCAGCGTACGATGGCCTCGAGATTTGTCAGCGTGTAATCGCCGTTACGGATTGCCTCGCCGGCTTCGAATGCGATCCTTTCCAACTCGCGATCCTTTTCGCCGGAATCCTGCCAATACTGCTCTGCCAACTGCTGCAGCTCCGCTTCCGCGGGCTGGAGCTGAAAATAGGCAACCATCTGAACTTCCTTCCTTTCTTACCCCAAAACTTAGAAACAATAGGCCCGGCACGAAATCTTTGTCAATAACCCGGAGAGCGGTTTTCACGGGTTCGTACCGGACTGGTCCCATGAGACGGCACTGAGACGGCGCCGGCCAGGAAATCGGCCCACGCAGCGCTGTGGAAGAGGCATTTGTTCATCGAATTTTGGCTCGAACAGGACGCTCCGTTGCAGTAGACGAGATTGCCTGAGAGTTCGCTTGAAGGCGGTTTGGATGGGAGAAGAATGTTTCAAGAAAAGTGGCTGAACGGCTGGAGGGGCATTCATGAGAATAGTCGCCTGGCGCTTAATGAATTTGATTCAACAAGTTGCACTATAATGCCATTTTTTATGGTAAAATGGCACTATGAATGCCATTGTGGAGATCGACCGGGCGGGCCGGATAGTGGTGCCGAAGAAGTTTCGCGATGCCCTGCGCCTTAATCCGGGAACGCGGTTGCGGGCGGAACAGCATGGCGACAGTCTCACCTTCACGCCCGCGGAGCCTGAAGCTCAGCTTGTAATCGAAAATGGAACTCCCCTGATTTTCTCCGCCGACCGGTCGAATCCGCAGAAGATCACGGTCGAGATGGTGAATGAGTCCATCGCGCAGATGAGGCTGGAGCGTGAGCGGCGCATTCTTGGCCTGGATCCGGAGGAAGAGTGATCTTCCTCGACACCTCCGTACTCGTTGCCATCGCGCAGGTCGATCACGTTCATCATGTGCCAAGCCGTGAGTTATGGAACGGGTGCGCGGCGAAAGAGACTGCCGTAAGCGCCCACACTTTGGCTGAGTTCTACAGTTCGGTGACATCGATGCCGCCAGGAGTTCGGTTGTCAGGACGCGACGCGATGTTGGCGCTGGAAACGTTTCTGCGAAGAATCGCCCCGATTGCTCTCACCGCAAACGAGTACATCGAGACACTCAAATCTTGCGCGGCCGCGGGGCTGACAGGAGGAACGATTTACGACGCGCTGCATGTCGCCTGCGCCCGAAAGGTGAACGCCGAGCGGATCTACACGTGGAACGTGCGGCACTTTCAGAGGGTGGCGCCGGATCTGGCAGAGCGGATTGTGGCGCCGTGAAGTGGCAGGTGGCGGGCGGCCCAGGGAGCCCACTCCATTGAAAATGAAAAACGTCCTTTGACCATAAATCAATAAATATGCTAATGTGGATTTATGCGGACAACAG
>PMYE01000042.1 GCA_003171315.1 Acidobacteriaceae bacterium | reverse complement strand
GTGCACATGTTCAGCGTGCTGTTTCTGAAGGCCTATCGCAGGCCCAGAGAGATGACATGGGTGAGCGGCATGCTGCTGCTTTTTCTGGTGATGGGATTTGGCTTCAGCGGCTACCTGCTGCCGTGGAACAAGCTGGCCTTCTTCGCCACCACGGTCGGCACGCAGATGGCCGGGCAGGTTCCCGTCATCGGCCAGCCCATGATGGTCTTTCTCCGCGGCGGCCCGCAGGTGACCGGGGCCACGCTGACCCGCTTCTTCGGCTTCCATGTCGCCGTTCTGCCCGGACTGGTCACGGTGCTGATCGCTGTCCATCTGTTTCTGGTGCAGCGCCAGGGCATGAGCGTGCCGCCGAAAGTTGAAGCTAAGTGGACGGCCAACCCTGCTTTGCGCCAGGAGATGAAATTCTTTCCCAACTTCCTGATGCGCGAATTGATGGCGTGGTACGCGGCCATGGGAGCGTTGGGCGCGCTGGCTGCCATCTTCCCCTGGAACCTGGGCGTCAAGGCGGATCCATTTGCGTCTGCCCCAGCAGGCATCAAGCCCGAGTGGTACTTCCTCTTCATGTACCAGACGCTCAAGTTGATCCCCGCCAAAGTGTGGTTGGTCGACGGAGAGGTTTTGGGCATCGTTGGCTGCGGCCTGGTCGCGTTGTTGTGGCTGTTGCTGCCTTTCCTTGAGAGTGACCGGCTCACGCGCGCGAAGACGTGGATCACCGGTGTTGGAGTCTTTGCCCTTGTTTACGTAATCGGGATGACTGTTTATGGCTACCTTGCGCAATAAGCTGCTGCGACTGCCCGCTGCCGGCGCCGTCTGGCTGCCGGGGTTCCTCGTGCTCGCGGCAAGCCTGGGATACGGGCAAGCCGTGAACTCCTGCCTGGATTGTCACTCTGCGTTGCCCGCGCCCTATGGAGTCGCCCAGGAGAAGTTCAGCCAGGACATACACACGCAAAAAGGTTTGACCTGCACCAGTTGCCACGGCGGCGATTCCACCAGTTACGATCCCGATCAGGCCATGGGCCGCAAGGCGGGTTTTAAGGGCAAGATCGATCGCAGGCAGATCCCGCTGTTGTGCGGAAGCTGCCATGCGAATCCGGCCTATATGCGGCAGTACGACCCCAGCCTGCGCACCGACCAA
The DNA here is from genome assembly GCA_003171315.1 of Acidobacteriaceae bacterium. Lineage (GTDB taxonomy): Bacteria > Acidobacteriota > Terriglobia > Terriglobales > Acidobacteriaceae > Telmatobacter. The sequence goes on along the minus strand of PMYE01000042.1, from coordinate 11,957 downwards.
TTGGCCCAGTACCACACCAGTGTCCACGGCAAGCGCCTTGCGGCCGGAGACATGAAAGTTGCCGTATGCACGGATTGCCATAGTGTTCACGATATCCGCCCGCCCGGCGACCTCCGTTCCACGGTGAACCCCGTCAACGTGGCCACGACCTGTTCCCGCTGCCACTCCGACGCGAAATACATGAAGCAGTACGGGATTCCCACCGATCAGTTTGCCAGGTACAACACCAGCGTGCACCACGACGCGCTGGCGGTCCGCGGCGACCTCAGCGCGCCCACCTGCACAACGTGCCATGGAAACCACGGCGCGGTCCCGCCGGGAGTGGACAAAGTTCAGAATGTGTGCGCCACTTGTCACGTTTTCCAGGCCCAGATGTACGGAAAAAGTTCGCATTTCAAGGCTTTTCAGGACAAGGGCCTTCCCGGCTGCGTGGTCTGCCACAGCAATCACGGCATCCACAAGCCTTCCGACGCCATGCTTGGCGCCGGGCCCGCCGGCGTCTGCCTGACCTGTCATGCGCGGGGCGACCATTGCGATCGCGACCGGGCCGCTATGCTGGCCGACCTGACGCAGTTGAATGGCGCCATCGACAATGCCGACCAGGCCCTCCACCTTGCCGAGTCCTCGGGCATGGAAGTCAGCACGGCTCTCCTCACCCAGGATCAGGCCCGCGATGCGCTCACCAAGGCTCGCGTCACCATCCATACGTTCCAGCCTGTCCTGGTGGATGCGGATGTTCAAACCGGCATGAAAATTGCGGACGCGGACCTGAGGGTCGGCAAGGACGCCATGGTGGAGCGTAACCATCGCCGCATCGGCCTCGGCATCTGCCTCATCGCCATCGCCATCATGCTGGTTGGGCTCCGGATGTACATCAAAAAGATAGAAAGTTAGGGCTTTCTCTTTCAGCATAAGGTTTGGCTCCCGCCGATGCTCGCAGCTACCGCCCTTCGGGCCGGCAGTTGCCCCGAGCCAATTTCCACAGATGGCTGCGATTGCGCCCGAGTTTGCAATTTGGACCAATTTGGTCTACTATTGTTGTTATGGAAGGGATGACCTGTTGTCGCTGCTGTATGCTGCTCGCGCGGCAACGGTGACCTGGGTCTGAACTTCGCAATATAAGTCCACGGCTTCCCGATGCCCGCGATTGAGCGACAAGCTCTCGCGGGCTTTCCATTCTTGCTCGAAAAAAGGACCAAATGACCGAAGCTGCTCAACAAAAAGAAACCAAAGCCCAGCGGATGGAGCGCCTAAAGCGCGAAAAGAATCCATGGGAGGCCTTTGACGAAGTTCGTGCGTTCGCGCGCGCACGACGGTCGAGCGTAGCGCCGGAGTGGGCCTCGGCGTACTTCAAGTGGTGGGGCATTTACACGCAAGGCGATGGCGTGGGCGCGACCGGCGGCAAGGGCGGCGAGGGATTGGCCACCGAGTGGTTCATGATGCGCATTGGGATTCCGAATGGCATCGTTTCGGCAAGCCAGCTTCGCGCCATCGGAGGCATTGCGCGCCAACACGCGCGCAATCTGGCCGACATTACGGTACGGCAGAACATCCAGCTTCATTGGCTGACGATCGAGTCGCTGCCCGAAGTGGTGGACGCACTGAACGCCATCGGGCTCTCGCCCAAAGGCGCTTGCGGCGACGTAGTACGCAATGTGACGGGCTGCCCGCTGGCCGGAGTTGCCGCTGACGAGCTCATCGATGCTTCGCCCATTGCGCGTGGCATTGCACACGAGCTCACGGCGAATCCTGAGTTCTACAACCTGCCGCGCAAGTTCAAGATCTCTGCGAGCGGCTGCCCTTCATGGTGCAACTATCCGGAGATTAACGACATCGCGTTGACGGCGGTAGAGCGTGACGGCGAAGTGGGCTACTCGCTGCGTGTGGGCGGAGGCCTCTCCTGCGAGCCGCATCTGGCTGTCCGTCTCGATGTTTTTGTGCGACCCGACCAGGCGATCCGCGTGGCACGTGGCGTTGCCGAGATCTTCCGCGAGCAGCAGGGACTGCGCGAGAGCCGCGACAGGGCGCGACTGAAGTATCTGTTCATGCGCGAAGGGTGGACGGCGGAACGCTTTCTTGACGAGCTGCACGCAAAGATCGGGTTCAGGCTCGATCCTGCTGCGGACGAGAGGGTTCCCGACGAGATTCTGCGCGACCACGTGGGCATCCATCCGCAGCGCCAGCCGGGGCTGGCCTATGTCGGCGCCTCCGTGCTGCGCGGCCGCGTCACAGGCGAGCAACTGGAGGCTGCCGCGGAGCTGGCCGAGCGCTTCGGCAGCGGGGCGCTGCGCGCCACCGTCTCGCAAAACCTGGTCATCATCGACGTTCCCTACGGCAAAACCGGAGAACTGGCGCGGGAGTTAGGCCAGATTGGGCTGCACGTGGAGGCGTCGACGTTCTGGCGCGGGGCCATCGCCTGCACAGGAACTGAATTCTGCAAGCTTGCGATCTCAGAAACGAAAGGTTTCACGCGATGGCTGGTTGACGAGCTCGAAGAGCGGTTGCCGCAGTTCGATCAACAGCTCAAACTGCACGTCACGGGCTGCCCCAACAGTTGCGGCCAGCACTGGATTGCCGACATTGGCCTGGAGGGAAAGAAGATCAAGTATGAGGGCAAGCTCACCGACGCCTTTTACTTTTGTCTCGGTGGAGCGGTGGGTCAGAATGCGGGCGTGGCGCGGCCGGTGGGCTACCGTTGCCCCGCGCCTCTGGTGCCCGAAGCGGTTGAGCGGCTGTTGCGCAAGTACCTGGCGGGCCGCGAACCGGAAGAGAATCTTCGCTCCTGGTTCGCGCGCCACAGCAACGACGAACTGCGCGCGCAGCTTGCCGGCGAGATCCTCGTACCGGTAGAGCGCGACCTGCCGGCTGGGCCTGTGCCGCACGCGATGGCGGAGTAAGAAAAGCAGGGAACAGGGAACAGGGAACAGGGAACAGGGAACAGGGAACAGGGAGGGAAGCATCATCGGAGAACTGTTAACTGCGAGTGAGAACCGCGATATGAGCTTATTGCCAGTATTCCTGAAGCTGGAGGGCCGGCCTGCGCTGTTGGTGGGCGCGGGAACGGTGGCGCTGGAAAAGATCGGGTCGCTGCTCAAAACGGGCGCACGGTTGCGCGTGGTCGCGCCCAAAGCGAGAGCGGAGATTCAGGAGTTGGCTGCGGAGGGTAAGCTCGAATGGCTTCGGCGCGCGTTTGAGCCTGACGATCTTGACGGCAATTTCATCGTCATCGCCGCGACCGACGTGCCCGAGAGGAACGCGGCTGTCTACCGGGAGGCCGTGGCGCGCGGCATTCCGTGCAACAGTGTGGATGATATTCCCAACTGTGACTTCTTCTTTGGTTCGGTGGTCAGCCGCGGCGATCTGCAGATCGCAATTTCGACGGCCGGCGAGAGCCCGGCCGTGGCGCAGCGGCTGCGGCGTGAGATCGACGAGCAACTGCCACGGGATTTGGGGCCGTGGCTGGCGAAGTTAGGTGAGCTGCGGCGTGAAGTCCTCGCAACACATCCGCGCGGCGAGGAACGCAGGCTGTTGCTGCACGAGCTGGCCAGCCGGCAGATTTGCGATTCGGCTTTGTGTGCGACAAAGCAGTTGGCGCGGACGGGCAGGGAAGCGGCGCGGGCGGTCGCCGGAAGCGTTTATCTGGTTGGCGCCGGACCGGGCGATCCTGATTTGCTGACGGTGAAGGCGGTGCGGCTGATCGAGAGCGCGGATGTAATTCTGCACGACGATCTGGTGCCGCAGGCGATCCTCGAATTGGCAACGCGCTCCGCCGAAGTGGTGAACGTAGGCAAGCGCTGCGGCGCGAAGACCATCACGCAGGAGGAGATCAACGCGTTGATGGTGGAGCACGCGCGTGCTGGCCGCAGCGTGGTGCGGCTCAAGAGCGGCGATCCGCTGCTTTTCGGGCGAGCCGCCGAAGAACTGGCAGCGCTTGCCGAGGCTGATGTGCCGTTTGAGATTGTGCCCGGCGTCTCGGCGGCATTTGCCGCCGCGGCGGCGGTTGGCTGTTCTCTTACCGATCGCGATTGGGCCTCGAATGTGATTTTTTCCACCGGCCATCACGCGCAGTCGCACAACCGCGCGGCGCTGCCCGCGCTGGAAGACGCAACCCGCGTCGTTTACATGCCCGGCCGGGACTTGACCTTGCTTGCCGCCGAGTGGATGGCGGAGGGACTGCCCGCGGACTTGCCGTGCGCGGTGGTCTCGCGAGCCGCGCAACCCGGCCAACAGGCAGTCCACACGACCCTGGGCGCGCTGGGCGAGATCGAGCCCGCTGCGCCGCCGAGCCTGCTGATCGCCGGATGGGCGGTGCGGGAACGGGCATCGGCCGGCGAATTGCTCGTGGATGCCGGCGCGTTGGCAGACTGAATCCGATTTCCATCCGGCAGATGCGGGCGGCGCGGCGTGATGGCTGCGCCTGCCGGGTGGCCGATGCGCAATGGCGAAGCTGTTACTCTGAATTTATGAAATTCGGGGTGGTGGTGTTTCCCGGGTCGAATTGCGATCACGATACCTACGACGTGATTGCCCAAGTGGCGCGGCAGCCGGTGACGTTTCTGTGGCATGACAGCGAGGCGCTGGACGGCGTGGATGCCGTGCTGGTTCCCGGAGGGTTTGCCTACGGCGACTACTTGAGGACGGGCGCGATTGCGCGCTTTTCGCCGGTGATGCAGGCGGTAAAGCGGTTTGCCGCTGGCGGCGGGTTGGTGCTGGGGATCTGCAACGGATTCCAGATACTGACCGAGGCGGGGTTGCTGCCTGGCGCGCTGATGCGCAACGCGGGACTGAAGTACATCTGCAAACAGGTGCACCTGCGGGTGGAGACGACGGACAGCCCGTTTACGAATCAACTGAAGAAAGGCGAGGTGCTCAAGATTCCTATCGGGCACATGGAAGGGAACTACTTCTGCGAGCCGGAGGAACTTGCCAGGCTGGAGGCGGAGGATCGGGTTGCCTTCCGCTACGCGACGGCGAAGGGCGAGATTACGCAGGACGCGAACCCGAATGGTTCGTTGAGCAACATTGCAGGAATTTTGAACCAGGGCAGGAATGTGCTGGGGATGATGCCGCATCCGGATCGGTCAAGCGAGGCGCTGCTGGGGTCGGCGGACGGCTGGGGGATTTTTGCGTCGGTGATGGAGGCGCTGGCGGCAAAGTGAGCTGCTCGGGCGTGTTGAGACGACCGGACAGCTCAGTAAGGAGATCCAAGAATACGTTTGGCCAATTTATGAACAGATAGAATCATGATCGATATTCATCATCACCTGATCTATGGAGTGGACGATGGCGCGCCGGATCTGCAGGCGTCGCTGGACTTGGCGCGCGCGGCGGCGGATGAGGGAGTGACGCACATTGTTTGCACGCCGCATGCGAGCGATGCGTTCCCCTACCGGGCTGCGGTGATCGAAGAGCGGTTTGCCGAGCTCAAGGAGCGCTTGAAGGGCGTGGTGGAGTTGAGCCTGGGGTGCGACTTCCACCTGACGGCGGACAACGTTCTGGATGCGGTGATGCATCCGCTGCGCTACTCGATCGATGGGAAGGGATATTTGCTGATCGAGTTTCCCTCGCAAGTGATTCCGCCAAGCATGAATGAGGCGATGTTCCGGCTGCAGGCGGCGGGGTACACGCTGATCATCACGCATCCGGAACGCTATGCGGCGGTGTTGCGGCAGCCGCACCTGCTGGGCGACTGGATGCGGCATGGATGCCTGACGCAGGTGACGAGCGGCTCGCTTTACGGGCGGTTCGGCAAAGCGCAGGAGGCGTTTGCCAACGAACTGCTGGAACGCAACTGGGTTCACTTTCTGGCGACGGATGCGCACCATCCGGTATGGCGCCCGGCACACTTGAAAAACGGTTATGACTACGTGACGAAGCGGATGGGCGAGGAGACGGCCCAACGCTTGTGCGTCACGAATCCGCGGGCTGCGGTGGAGGGTGCGACGTGGCCGAAGCAGCCGGAGCCGGAAGGGCTCTGGGAGAAAGTGCCGCTTGCCTTTGCCGAACGGTCCGCGGTGGAAAAGGCGCGGGCCGGACGGAGCGCGGAGGGCGGAACGTCGGCGGGATTCTGGAAACGGCTGTTTGGGCGGTAGAGGTTGGTCAGCGGGCGTCGCGTTCGCAGCCACTGAACAACTCCGGATCAGCCATCGTTCCTGCAACGGCTGAAGCCGGTGCGCTTCAAAACATCGTCTGTTCGATTGGCCATGCGAAATCTCTCATACAGTACAAAGCAGGGCCGCGTTCCTTCAGAACAAGACTTGTTCGCGGGCTCGTCAGGAGAGGCCGAGGCCCCCGTCAACGGCGAGGGTTTGGCCGGTGATGAAGTGCGGACCGGTGGCAAAGAAGAGAACGGCCTGGGCAACGTCGTTGGCGTCGCCGTTGCGGCCCATGGGTGTTTTGGCTGCAAAGCGGGCGGCCTGCGTGCGATCGGCGGCGCCGCGAGGCGCTACGCTGGACTGATCGGGCGTATCATTCATTTCAATCCAGCCGGGAGCGACGCAGTTCACGCTGACTTCGGGGGCGAAGGCCCTGGCCATGGCTTGCGTGAGCATGTGCAGCGCGGCCTTGGACGCACAGTAGTGGGCGTGCCCGGCCCATGCGTGCAGACCGCCAAGCGAACCAATGTTGACGATGCTGCCGCGGGCGGCGCGCAGATGCGGCAGAGCCTCGCGGGCGGCGAGGAACGGGCCGCGGGCGTTGGTCTCAAAGACGGCGTCCCACTGATCGAGGGGCAGGCTCTCGAGGGCCGCGGAGGCAAAGACAGCGGCGTTGTTGACAAGGATGTCGAGGCGGCCGAAGGCGGAGACAACAGCGCCGACCGCGGCGCGGACTGAGGCTTCGGAGCGGACGTCGCAGGGGATGGCGAGGGAGCGGCGGCCCAGAGCAGAGATTTCGGCGGCGGTTTGCCCGGCTTCGGGCTGGGCAGTGCGATAGGAGATGGCTACGTCTGCCCCGGCTTGGGCAAGCGCCAGAGCGATGGTGCGGCCTATGCGGCGCGCGCCTCCGGTCACCAGCGCCGATTTACCGGCGAGAGGTTCAGTGGCCATAGCGAAACGCCTCCAGATCCCGGGCGCGGGAAAATCTGTAAATCGCAGGGCACGACCATCGGCGCGTGCGGCAGGATACCGATCACTTGCTCTGAGACTGTGGCTGGGACGCATTCGGTTGAGCGTCCGATTGACCGCCAGAGCCGGAGGGTTTGCCGGAACCGGAATTGTTGCCCGTGCCGGAGCTACTGCCTGAGCCGGGGTTTGCGGTGGAGTTCTTGTATACGGAATACTGCGGGGCGGGCCGCTTGAGACGAACCTCCATCGACATGTTTGGTTTGTCGATTTTGTACACCTGGCCGTAGGTCTGGAAACCGTTGGCAATCACTTGAAGTGCGACGGTGTCGCCGATCGGGATGACGTCGATAAGGGCCTTGCCGTCTTCATTGGTCTTGAGTTCAAGAGTTCCCTTGTCCTTGTCGCCCTCGATGGGATGGAAGATGACATGAGCCTGTTCGATGGGCTTGCCGTTATAGTCGCGCACAACGGTGACTTCAATCCGTGCCGAAGGCGGCGGGGCTTTGTATTTGCGCCCGTGGCGGGAGTTGTCGTCCTGCGCGCGAAGAGCAAAAGAACCGGCAATGAGACTGAAAGAGGCCAGAGCAAGGCAGAAACGGAGAAAGGAACGGCGGAGCATGCCTTACATTGTAAACGGAAGCCAGCACGAGAGCCTGGAGGGTGGCAAGGGTCTGAGATTGGAAGGACGGACGCCTGGAGTCAAGAGCGCCTATCGGTGTAGTGGTTGGGAATGGAAGCGAAATTCACGAGACTCCATAAAATATGAGCGAGAAACACTCAGATTGTTACACAAAGTGACTTGACAAACAGTCGAGGATTTCCCTATCCTTAGCAATTGGAAGGCTGGAGTGCTAGCAATCCTCTGGTGGGAGCGCTCACTGGATTTGCCGGTATCCTCGGCGGTCGGTACTCCGCAAACTTCTGAATCTTTTGTTTTTACCAATCACTGAGACCCGCGAGCCGGGCATTGCCCGGTCGCGCGACAAGGAGAAGCGAAACAATGGCAGCAACCGTGAAACATGGAATTGGACATCCTCCAGGATACAAACCAAAGACTGCAATCTCGTTCACACCGCTCCACGACCGGATTCTGGTCCGGAGAGTGGAAGAGGGCGAGACGGTTCGTGGGGGCATCATTATCCCCGACAGCGCCAAGGAGAAGCCCCAGGAGGGTGAGGTCATCTCCGTGGGCAAGGGCAAGTCGAACGACGAGGGCAAGGTGTTCCCTCTGGATGTGAAGGCTGGAGACAAGATCCTGTTCGGCAAGTATTCCGGCACCGAGATCAAGATTGACGGCGAAGAGTTTCTGATCATGCGCGAGGAAGAAGTCCTCGGGATCGTGAAGAAGTAAACCGTCCGCCCGGCGGACGGGTTGTCAGTTTTCAGTTCTCGGTTGTCGGCAGGTCCATTGCCTGAAGGGCCGCAACCGATGACGAGGGGACGGAAAAGCTGACAACTGACAACGAATGACTGACAACTGACTAAGGAGATTTTGAGGACATGGCAAAGCAAATTCTGTACGGTGAGGATTCCCGTCAGGCGATTCTGCGCGGCGTGAACACGCTGGCGGACGCCGTGAAGGCGACGCTCGGGCCAAAGGGCCGGAATGTTGTCATAGAGAAGAAGTTTGGATCGCCCACTATCACCAAAGACGGCGTGACGGTGGCCAAGGAAATCGAACTGAAGGACCCGATGGAGAACGTGGGCGCGCAGTTGGTGCGCGAGGTTGCTTCCAAGACCAGCGACGTGGCCGGCGACGGCACAACGACAGCCACGGTGTTGGCGCAATCGATCTTCCGTGAGGGCGTGAAGATGGTGGCCGCGGGCGCCAATCCGACGGCGATGAAGCGGGGCATCGAGAAGGCCGTGACTGCGATAAACGGCACGCGCGACAAGGACGGCAAGTGGAACAAGGACGGCGCGCTGGGCAAGCTGTCGAAGCCGGTGAACGAGGGATCGGTGGCCCAGGTGGGCGCCATCTCGGCCAACGGCGACCAGGAGATTGGTGACATTATTGCCGAGGCGGTGAAGGTGGTGGGCAAGGACGGCGTGATCACCATCGAAGAGTCAAAGACCATGCACACTGGTCTTGAGACCGTGGACGGCATGCAGTTCGACCGCGGCTATTTGAGCCCGTACTTCGTAACCGACGCCGAACGGCTGGAAGTGATTTTGGAGGATCCCTACGTCCTGATCTATGAGAAGAAGATCAGCGCCATGAAGGATCTGCTGCCGCTGCTCGAACAGGTTGCCCGCGGAGGAAAGCCGCTGCTGATTATCGCCGAGGATGTGGAAGGCGAGGCGCTGGCGACACTGGTGGTGAACAAGCTGCGCGGCACGCTGAACGTTGCTGCCGTGAAGGCTCCGGGATTTGGCGATCGGCGCAAGGCCATCCTGGGCGACATCGCGATCCTGACCGGCGGCAAGGCCATCACCGAGGATCTGGGCATCAAGCTGGAAGGCGTGAAGCTCGAGGACCTGGGCAAGGCGAAGCGCATCACCATCGATAAGGACAACACCACAATCGTCGACGGTGCCGGCAAGGCCAGCGACATCGAAGGCCGCGTGAAGGAGATCCGGTCGCAGATTGAGAAGACCACCTCAGACTACGACAAGGAGAAGCTGCAGGAGCGGCTGGCGAAGCTGGTGGGCGGCGTGGCCATCATCAAGGTGGGCGCGGCCACCGAGACCGAGCTGAAAGAGAAGAAGGCTCGCGTGGAGGACGCGCTGCACGCAACGCGCGCGGCTGTCGAAGAGGGAATCGTGCCCGGCGGCGGCGTGTCGCTGGTGCGCTGCATGCCCGCGGTCCAGACGCTGATCGGCACGCTCAGCGGCGACGAGAAAACCGGCGCGAAGATCGTGCTGAGGGCGCTTGAAGAGCCACTGCGCCAGATTGTTGGTAATGCCGGAGAAGAAGGCGCGGTGGTGCTGGCCAAGGTGCTCGAGTCCAAGGAACTCCACTTCGGCTACAACGCGCTGACCGGGAAGTTCGAGGACCTGGTGAAAGCGGGCGTCATCGATCCTACGAAGGTGGCGCGGACTGCGCTGCAAAACGCAGCCTCGATTGCGGCGCTGCTGCTGACGACCGAAGCGCTGATCTGCGAGATTCCGGAGCCCAAGTCGGCAGCCCCGGCCGGCGGGCACGGCGGCATGGACGGAATGTATTAAAGGTGGGGAACAGGGATCAGGGGTCAGTCTTCGTGCTGGCGCTGACCAAATCGCTGGTAATTGACTCAAGCGTAAGGAAGAAGCCCTCGGCTATGGCCGGGGGCTTCTTATTTTCTTGACAATCATTATACCAATGGTATTATTGGATTCCATGGAACCTGGAGGCTTTATGGTATTAGCTGCTGTAGAGGAAATGCTCATTGCCGACCGTCTATGGATCGCGACAGCGCTCCTGCATCAGGCCCACCCGATGTCTGAAAGCTTTACGAAGGTTGAGATCCGCAAAATTCTTAACGAAAAAGGACTTGACGAAGGAGTAAAGGAGGGGTCTATCAACGCTCATCTAAAAGAGCATTGCGTTGCAAATGTTCCGCCTTCCTCTGGAAAATATCGAATGCTCTTCGAGCCTGCGCCAGGCAAGCTCCGCCTGTTTCGCCCCGGTGATCTGACCCATCCAGCACGGGTTCAACCGCGCAAACCCTCGAAGACTATCCCGAGGCGCGAGGAGATCCCTTCCAAATATTGGCCTCTGCTTGACTGGTATGCAGACTGGAGCATTTCTTCTTGTTCATCGTCTCCTCCGGATTCAGGCAGTCCCTCTGGCTCGACGACCTCTTACGAGGATGACCCTCTCATTCGTCTCATCGGGTCGGGGAAACATATCTGGGCCGACGAGCATGCCGACGAATACGTCGAGAATCTGCGCAGGGAGGACATTTGAGCAAGGTCTTCTTCGACACCAACGTCTTCATTTACATGTTCGAGGGTTCGGAACCGAACCGCAGCCGGGTGCTTGAGATTCGCAAGCGCATGTTGGACCGTGGAGACCGCATCGTCACCTCGGCCATGACGCTTGGCGAGGTTTTGGTGAGGCCTACGAAGCTCGGGCAGACCTCATTGATTGAACAGTATGACCGGGCAATACGCTCTACGTCGCAGGTGGTGAGTTTCGATGCGCAAATTGCTTGGCGCTATGCCTCGCTGCGCGCCACTCACTCGATCCGAAACGCGGATGCGATTCAACTGGCCTGCGCAGCTCATTTTGGGGTTGATCTGTTCATCACCAACGACCAAAATCTGCACAAACTGAATGTTCCGGGCATAGGATTCATCGCGCCACTGGGAAAAGTTCCCCTTTAAAAGAATCGCAGCTGCTCAATCCGCCCACTGCCGCAGAAGCCAAAGGCCCCCAGCTTCGGCTGGGGGCCTTTTTCACGCAAAAAACCTGATGATGCTCGGCACTTGTGGAAATACCGCCGAGCGGCCCGGCCGGGAACTGGGGCAGCGAGTTGTCTCCGCACTACATGACGACAGCGGATACGCCGGCGGGCGCAATTCCCGTCGCATTCACAACGGGTTGCGGACGCAGGGACCGTAACCAACCAGCAGAAAGCCAGGCACGCGGAATAATGAACTCCGACCAACCGCAATCGAGGCAAACACGAATGTCGGGGGAAGGAGTCATGGGCGGGTGACTCAATGTGCGAGGGCTGTTGCGATAGAGCCGGACTTCTGCCGGGACGACGGAAACCGCGGCAGATTGACACTTGGGGCAGATCATGCAAACACCTCAGGAGGCTCAAAGAAAAGAACCCCCCAAAAAGAAAATTGAGGGAGGAATTCAATTTAGCGGAAATTCGGACGAGATTTCAACAAGATAAGCCCAATGTATGTACGAAAGTAACATTCGTATTGGTAATGCGCAACTATATTTCTATTATATGA
>PMYE01000196.1 GCA_003171315.1 Acidobacteriaceae bacterium | reverse complement strand
TTGGTCACGGTGCCGGAGACGATCATCAGATCGGCCTGCCGCGGCGAAGGCCGGAAGACCTCGGCGCCGAAGCGAGCCATATCGTAGCGCGCCATGGTGGTGGCGATCATCTCGATGGCGCAACAGGCAAGGCCGAACTGCATGGGCCACACCGAGCTGCGCCGGCCCCAGTTGTAGAGCTCCTCGATGGTGGTGACGAAAACGCCCTGCTTGCCCAGTTCGATTTTCAGTTGTTGATCAACTGCCATGAGCCGCTATGCTCCTTCAAGCTGCTAGCTTCTAGCCTCTAGCTCTGCCGCGCACAAGCGTGATTCGCGCCCGGCCCCATTTGCGCATTTCTCACGCAGGCATCTCGAACTCGTCCCATCTGCTCCAATTCAGGCCCTAGCGGCTAGAAGCTAGCGGCTGGTCCCGATCCGCCTCCGGCGGATCAGGACCACGTCAACACACCTTTAGCCCAGGCCCAGGCCAGCCCCTCAATTAATAGGAGTACGAAAACCAGCATGGCGATGCACGCCGCCGCTCCCAAACCTGTAAATGCGACCGCAAACGGAAGCAGAAATACCGCCTCCACGTCGAAGATGAGAAAGATGATGGCGTAGAGGTAGTAAGCCGAGCGAAACTGCATCCATGCATCGCCCTTCGATTCAAGGCCGCACTCGTAGATGGCGTTCTTCACCGCGTTGGGTTTGGCCGGCGAAAACACCCTGGCCCAAAGCCAGGCCAACCCCAACGGGGCAAGGCCAAAGGCAAGCGCCGCCACGAACAGAATCGCCAATGAAAAGTAGGGACTGGAAGCCATCGCGGGAAAGAGTTTCCTACTCTTTCAAGCTAACAGTTTGGGGCGGGTTTTGGCGAAGGGGTTGGCGCCGCTTTCTGCAGTTCAGGCAGCTTTAACCCCATTTATCCCATCCTGTGAACCGTTCGCCGACCGCCGCTCGGTCAGCACGCCCGATGGAACCCGATACCTGTCAGCCCCGAGGTCGTGCGCAGGTTGGAGGGCGCGGGCGCAGCAATTCCGTGCTCCGGAACAATACGGCGCCGGCGTTCTGACCAGCTTTTCGCACGTTAATCGTCGTCGTCGCCGGCAGTCTTCCTCACGCGCGCCTTCAGCATCGGAGGCACCGGCGCGTTGCCCATCGCGTCCTTCCACAGAATGACGTTGAGCTTCTCCGTGGGCGCGCGGTCGGCATGGCTGAAGTCCATCTTCATGCTGGCCCGCGCGCCAGCGGCGTTCCTGGGATTGGCCTGATAGATGAGGCCGTTGTCGCGATTCGAGTCGTCGGCAGCGTAGGGCGGCTGATCGCCCGGACCCGTGAAGAGAGACGAGATCATGGAGCAGAAGGCGTCGTTGTTGTTCATCGGGGGCAGGCCAAGGAGCGCCTCCATGGTGCGGACGACGGAGACCGTCGAGTAGAAGCGATTGTCGACAAACGGCGCGCCGTTGGGGCCTTGCGGCGAATACTTGCTGACGACCAGCGCAATGCTGCGGTGCGCATCCACGTGATCGGCTCCATTCTGCGCGTCGTCCTCGAGGATGAAGAAGGCCGTGTCGTCCCAGTACGGCGAGTGGGAGACCGCTTCCACGGCGCGGCCAACAGCAAGATCGTTATCGGCGACGGAAGACCTGGGCGTGGGCCCGCCCGGGCGCGTTCCCGCGGTGTGATCGTTGGGCAGGCGCAGCATCACGAAGTTGGGCATGGTGTCGTGGCCTTGTTCGCGGTCCGCAACCCACTGCTTCAAGTGGCGCAAAAAGATCTTGACCCTGATCTGGTCGGGGATCATCAGATTGAAGTCCGGCGCCTCGGGAGCGAAGTGGCCCACCAGCTCCGGCTTGGTGGCAATGTTGGTGGCGAGGAGCGGGATGGGCCAGGGCCATTGGTTCACGCCGCCACCCCACTCCGCGGGCAACTGCTCACCGGGCGCAATCGCCTTGCGAGAGCACTTTGGTCCGGCGAGCACCGGGCCAAGGGTGGGATCGGCTACCGCCTCCTGGCCGCAAAACGTCGACGAGATGAATTCGCCGAAATGGTAGTAGGTCTTGCCGTGGCGGGCGAGATCGCCCCAGAGATAACCGCTGGCCGGCTCGTTCACATCGGGAATCTTCTGCAGCAGCGGATAGCCGTCGGCCACCACGCCTTCGTAGTCGTAGGCGCGCTGCTCGCCGCGGTAGTTCTGCTGCCAGGTTTTCTCCAGATAATCGGTGCCGATAGCCGCTGTGGACCAGACGTGGCCGTCGCCGGAGACCTCGCCGGAGTCAAAGAAGTTGTCGAGCACGCCAAATTGCAGCGCTAATTTGTGCTCGTTCGGCGTGATCGCTTCGCCGTACATTGCCAGCCTGGGCTCGCCATTGCCCACCGGCATTCCATTCTGCTTCAGATCACCGAGGATCTGATCGTAGGTGCGGTTTTCCTTGATGATGTAGATTACGTGGCGAATGCGGTTCTTCTCTCCGCCGGCAAAGGCGATCTGTTCCTGCGCGGCCTTCATGCGATTCGAGGCCAGCACATTCGAGGTCCATTCCGACAGGTCACTCGCAATCTCCCGCTCGTCCAGCGCCGCAAGCGAGCCGTAGAGCAGCGTTGCGATGTAGGTGCTTCTGCCATGCCCGCCATTCGCCAGCGATTCGATGACTCGCCGGGGGAAGTTGTTCGGCCCGGTTCCCTTCCCCTTGTCGGTCGCAATATAAAGCCTGCCGCCGCTGGGCGAGCCGGCGAATGCTATCGAGATGGGCATCCACTCCGTGGGCACAAAACCGATGGGCTCGACCATCCCTGTCTTCGCGGCCTTCGGCGTCAATTTGCGTGTGTCGATCACCGCGACCGCATCGGTGGCCATATTCGCCACATACAGCCGGCTGCCGTCTACGTTGACGGCGAGCGCGTCGGGCTCGGCGCCGAAATAGCTCTGACCCGGCAGGCGCGTGTCGAAGTACCCCTTCACTGTGAAATGCCCCGCGCCAACATTCACGGCCGCAACGGCGTCGCGGTTGGCCAGCGCGACATAGAGCGTCTTTTCATCCGGCGAGAAAACCAACGCGCAGGGATGCGTGCCAGGCGCAATCGGGCTGAGCGGCTTGAGCAGCGCCAGCTTGCGCGCCACCGTGCCGCGATTGAGATCGAGTTCGGCGACCTCCGAGGCGTTCCACAGCGCAACAAAGGCGCGCTTGCCGTCTCTGGTGACGGCGAGAGCGATCGGGTATATCGAGGGGACGGTTTGGCTCTCAGAAAGATCGAAGCGCTTTTCGACCGCGCCCGTCGCGGCATCGAGCAGGACAACATCGTCGGAAAGATTTTCGGCGACCAGTAGTTTTTCGTGGCCGGTCTCGCCGAGGACCGCAATCTCAGCCGGATACGGGAGCCCCTCATCGCTATCCGCACCTTCCGGCAAGCGAGTCTTTCGTCCGGTAGGGAGCTGGTTCTCCGGCAGAGGGATCAGGCGCTCTGGCGTGACCTTTCCCTCGGCAAAGCTGTAGACTGCGATGCCGCTGCCCACGTCGGCTCCGCCGTCCCCTTTTGCGTCGGTTAGCGAGGCCATGCTGGCGTAGAGACGGCTGCCATCGCGGCTGAACGCCAAGCCGGAGAAGAGCGTCTGGCGCGCGCGCGGCGAGGTGCGCGCATCGGGGAAATCGGCCAGCGCGCCGGTCTGCGTATCCAGCACCGCGAACGATTGCTCGTATTGCGACTCGTACGTTCCATAGCCGGCATTGACGGTGACCACGTAGCGGCGATCCGGCGAGACGGCCATCGAGATGGGCAAGCTGTTGATCCGTTGCGGATGGCCTGGAATCTCGCCGATGAGTTGCTTGCTCGACGGCAGATCGACGGTTTGGGCGGGAAGGTAGATCGAGCCAATGCAAACGGCGACAACGGCAATTGCTCCATGAATTCTGAAATCCATTAGGAGAGGCACCTTAACTATCTAAAGCTATCTAACGAGCCTTCGATGAACCTAATGTAAACCGGAAAGGCGCCGGGCGGCGAAGCAGCGACAATAGGGTTGCGCGTGAAGACAATCGGCGAACGTCCGCGAGCCGAGACACGCGATGGCCGGACTAAGGCATTTCTCCCAATCCTGTAGAGTGCCCAATTGTGTCGAAGGTTGCCGCTCACTGGGGTTCGCGTCAACT
>PMYE01000148.1 GCA_003171315.1 Acidobacteriaceae bacterium | reverse complement strand
TCATCGGCCTCTCGGCGAAGAACTCGATTCTGATCGTCGAGTTCGCCGAGCAGTTGCGGCGCAAGGGCCGTTCGATCTCCGAGGCCGCGATCGAAGCCGCGGAGTTGCGCTTGCGGCCGATTCTGATGACCTCGTTCGCGTTCATCATGGGCGTTCTGCCGCTGGTCTTCGCCACTGGAGCCGGCGCGCTTGGCCGCCGCTCAGTAGGAACGACGATTGTCGGAGGCATGTTGCTGTCGACTGTGCTCAACCTGGTGTTCATTCCAGTGCTGTATGTGATCCTGAGGCGTCTTCTCCAACGCAACGATGCTGCAGAGGAGACGCAGGTGGAGAGCTAGCGTGGTTCGCCGGTCTACGGCTGCCTTCCCACCTGCGCCGGTCCCACCTGCTGGCCCGTAGCTCAGTAGAGATGGCATCTGTCCTGCTACGGCGCCACCGGCAGTGCGGGCATAGCACCCTGCGCCCTGGCTTCGGCCACGACCGCGTCCAGGTGAACCAGCACCTCGGCTACGGTCATGGTATAGACCTCGCGCCGGGCATCGCAGCCTTCCTCGACGACCTGTTTCAGATGCCGCCCGGCGATCTGCGCCGCCAGTTGGTCGGTGATTACCTTACCGGAGCGTTCTTTCTGTTCCACCCAGGCAGTGCACGGCAGCGCGATCCACATGGGCCGGCCGTTCACGTCGAAGCGCACGTCCACTGCGTCGGCGTGGCGCGTGGCGATGGCTACGATCGTCCCTTTCCAGCGGCAGTGCAAGTCCTCGCCGCTCCAGCGGTCGGTCACGTGGAAGTCTTCGTACATGCTGATAGCCTATCGTTCCGGCCGTGCCGCGGCAAGCCGCGCGCATCGGGGGCCGTGCCCGGTTGCCGCTGCTTGAACCGCACTGATAGACTAATCTGGTTCGAGTGGCGCCCTTTTCATTCGTTTGGACCCGCCCGTAAGTCAATCAGCGAAGGACAAAAGAAAGCCCGTGGACACAAGAACTCGTCACGCTCTTAAGAAGGACAAATTTGCCCAGGCTGCGGCCAGCAGCGCCAGTTGGGTCAGCGAGCACCAGAGCGGCGTGGTGCGCTGGAGCATCGGTATCGGCGCGTTTCTGGTTCTGGCGATTGGCGCGTTGATCTTCTGGAGTGTACGCTCCTCGGCCGCAGACCTTGCCCTGGGCGCAGCCCTGGATGTGTACACGACGCCCTTGCCGCTTCCCGGCGCTCCGCCAGAACCCGGCGTATACACCACTGCCGCGGCGCGCGCCACTGAGGCCAATCGTGAGTTTGTGGCGATTGCTCACGATTTCAATTGGCTGCCCGAGGGAACCAAGGCTCGTTACTTTGCCGGGGTTACCTACGAGGAACTGGGCCAGACGGGCAAGGCCGAGACCGAGTTGAAAGCCGCTGCCGGCTCCCGGGATCTTAATCTTGCCAACCTGGCCAAGCTGGCCCTTGCCGGACTCTACCGCCAGACGAACCGCGATAGCGAGGCGTTCGCGCTCTATAACGAGATCGCGGCCAAGCCATCCGTTACGGTGTCAGCCAGCGTAGCGCAGCTCGACCTTGCCGACCTTTATGCCGCCGAGGGCAATCAGGACCACGCGCGCGTCCTGTGGGCCAAGGTGAAAGACGCGGACAAGGACGGCGCGGCCGGGTCGATCGCCGCGCAAAAGCTCGCCGGCAAGTAGGATTGCGCTTGGCGGTACAACAACATGCCGTGGGCGCTTTTCTCGCACGCTCCAGGGCCAGGGGCCGGGTGGGCCTGAGCACTTTCTTCTCTGCCTGCGTCTGGTGAGTGATGAGCACCAGCCAGGCCATTGTCGCAGGGTGGATGGAGATTCCCACGAGCGCGTTGAACGACGAAGCCCGCCTGCGCGCGGAAGACGATGCGCTTGCCGCGCTGGTCGGCCAGTACGCCGGCTCCCTCTATCGCGTGGCCTACTCCGTCCTGCGCAACTCCGCCGACGCCGAAGATGTCGTGCAGGAGGCGTTTCTGCGCGTCCTGCGCCATCGCCAGACGCTGGGCGAGGTGCGCGACCATCGCGTCTGGCTTATCCGCATCGTCTGGAACATCGTGCTAGACCGCAAACGCCGCGCCAAGACCCGGCCGGAAACCGATGACGTGGTGGAACTGGCGCGTGTGCTGCCCTCCAAGGGCCTTTCTGCCGAGGAAATCGCCGCCGCGGCGCAACATCACGCCCATGTGCTTGCCTGCGTCGACCGGCTACCCACCAAAGAGCGCCAGGTGCTGATGCTTTCGGCCTTTGAAGAGCTCACCAGCGTGGAGATCTCGGCGGTTCTGGGCATTACCGAATCCAGCGTCCGCTCGCGCCTGTTTCGCGCCCGCAACCTGATGGCCGGCCTGCTCAATCACCAGAGGAGTTTGCGATGAACTCGAACCCTCACAATCCGATCCCTTCCAACCCTGTTCCCGGATCCGGCGAAGAGACCCTGCGGCTGATCGCCGGCCTTGCTGCTCCCGCGGGTCTTGAAGACCGTGTTCATGCGGCACTCCGCGCTGCACCGCGACGGGGGCGTGTTCTGGCCTGGCCCTCGAATCTGCGCCTGAAGATGGTCCCTGAGAGCAACTGGATGCGCACCGCAGCCGCGGCGGCCATTGTTTTTGTGGTCGTCGGCGGAGGATGGGGCGTTTACACCCGCGTACAGCCGGGGCAGCCTGCCAAGGTGATCGCGATGCCGCCACGCATACCGGCCGCGGGCGGATTTTCGGGGGCAGGCGCCATCCGTACCCCGCAAACCCTTCCCGGCCCGGCGGCGCCTCAACCTGCCAACGCTGGCGCCGTCCAGCCCAAGGGCGCGAAAAAGCCCGCCGCTCGCCTCAAAGCTGCCGGTCCCACGGGCAATCAGCCTGCCTCGGCCGCGAGGCCCGTGGTTCAGCCTGCCACGTCCAAGTAAAGCCAGCGGCTCCTCCCCCTCACGCGTTCTTCATCACGGCCTTGATCATCATGCCAAGTAGCGCCAGCACCACCGCGCCCCAGAAGGCGGGAAAGAACCCGCGCACGGTGAACCCGTGCACGATGCTCGACGCCAGCAGGATCATCAGGCTGTTGATGACCAGCAGGAAGAGCCCCAGCGTGAGGATGCTGATCGGGAAGGTGACGATCTTGAGGAAGAAGCCCACGGTGGCGTTGAGCAGCCCGATGACCAGCGACGCGATCAGGGCCGGCCACAATCCCGACACGTGAAAGCCGGGCACGAGCCTGGAAACGATCAGCAGAGCAACCGCGTATAAGAGCCACTGCACCAGAAGTGCGATCATGTGAATGCCTCCGGTCCTCTTAATTCAAGCTGCCGCAGCATCCTGCCGCGGCTCATCTTCCCTAAGATGCTACACCCCGCCCCGGAATCAGGTTACTCGGCCTCCAGCTATCGAAATGGACGTCATCATGGGGATTTAGAGTAAAACCATGTTCGCCCGCCGTCTCTCCGTTCAGCGCATCGACGCCGCGGGCGAGCGTCATGCCTGCCCCATTCGCTGGATCGACAACTTTGCCATGCGCAACTTTACCAACGACGCGGACTTCGACGACACGTTCCCGGCAGCCGACGGGGTGCTCGAAGCGGGCCATCGCGTCCCCCTCGACCGGCTGCAACCCGCCATGGAGGACTGGTTTCGCCGCAAAGGCTACCTGAAAACCGGCGAGCGGCTCGAAGTGATCGAGGCGACGCGGCAGGCCTGAACAGCGGCTTGCCTCTGTGCCACGGCGGCGACAGTGAATCGATTGCAGGCCTGCGCGTCGATTTTGGCGACGTTTGGCGACGAAAATCGCCGCGGTTTTGGTGTTTTTGGACGAGCCTTTATTGATTCTGAAGGACTTATTCCTGGAAATGATCCGTTTTTATACCCCTACCGGGTATAGGGGGGTAGGGGGTAAAGCTTCTGGGTTGCGGCCATCCCCTCCGGTCCACAGCCGAAACTCCGCCTCGCGCCGCGTCTTCAGCCCAGGATTCTCCACCCCTCCGGCGTGGTCCCATGCCAGCAACTGCTCGACGGCAGCGGCGTAGCGGCCTGCATTCAGCTCCCGGAGCAGGGTCGAGCCGACCAGCCGCCCCGCACCCAGGTTGAAGCAGAAGTCCACCAGCGCGTCGAACTGCCCCTGGGCCAGCTCCACGCGGACCAGCCGGCTAACCTCCCGTTCCGCCTCCAGCACGTCGTTTGCCAGGATCGCGGCGGCCTGCTCCTCGCCGATTCCGTCCGGAAACGACTGCCCTGCCGCGATCCGGTGTCCATAGCCGATGGTGGGGAAACCGGCTACGTCGGTATATTGATGACCGCGAAACCCCTCCGACCTCTTGATCAATTCCAACCCTGCCGCGCTCAATTGCATGAAAAGCTCCTTTGTTCCGCCAGAAATGCCAAAGGGCCTGCCTCGAACCCTCCTGTTGAAAGGAGGGGTTCACGGCAGACCCTAAAAACCACACTAGCAGAATCGCGGAAATAATCTGCAAAACGCGGCGCGATTTTTTTGAGAGGGCCGTCGCGGGCGGCTGGCAGCTCCGCAATTTCATAGATCGACGCACATGTCTATTAACTTATTTATTTTTAATCACATAGTGCATTCCGCAACCAGGGTCTCCCGGGTTGCCTTTTGTGTACGATTTTCCACAGTTTTCTTTCGCCCGAATCGGGAAAATTTGAGCTGTTTCCAGTGCAATCCGTAACTCGAACAGACTGAACGCCTTATCGGAAAAATCTCCGGAGCGGGGCATTTTTCAACAGAAATCCCCTTATCCATCTTGACAATGCATACGGGGCAGCCAGTGCCGGTTTAGTAAAATGGACAGATGGTTAGAACAAGGAAAACACGCAACTTAAGACGAAGAGTGCCGCTATGGATTTGCCTCGTAGCCGGTGTCTCCGCCGTTGCGCTGGTCGCGCTGGTGGTATTGTTTTCAGCGCGCACGGTGCAAGCGGATGCGGGTCTTTCCAGACCAGCATTCACCCCGCCTGCGTCTTCCCCTGCAGCGAGTGCAACGCCGGCCTCCCTCGCTGACCAGGAACCGCAGATCCCACAGAACGCCCCAACCCCCGCCGCCCAAGACTGGAAAAGCAAGATTCGTGGAGTGGCCTCCTGGTACGGTGGCGTCTTTAATGGACGCAAGACCGCAAGTGGCGAGGTTTACGACATGTACGCCATGACGGCCTGCCACCCGACCCTCCCCTTTGGCTCCGTCGTTCGAGTCGTGAACCAGTCCAACCACCGCTCGGTCGTCGTCCGCATTAATGATCGGGGCGACTTGGTCGTGGAGGGGCGCATTATCGACCTCTCCTACGGCGCAGCCAAGAAGCTGGGCATGACCTATGCCGGCCTGGCGAAGGTGGATCTGCAGGTTCTATCGCTGGGCAAACCAGGCGCCCGGAGATAAAGCTCCCTCCCCCAGGGCAAGAAGGCCAGCCCCCTGCTGGGCTGGCCGATCTTGTTTTATCTCCAGGGTTTTACGAAATGGAGGTCTATACCCCGCGCTACCCTTATCTGTAGTCTTTTGGATCAATGCATGCGTCGTAAAGCTGACGATCAATTTTGATCCACTGCGTGCCGTTGATCCCCCGCCGGTTCGTGCTTGTTGGGCTTATCAGCCTGTGGTAGAAGTCAAAACCCCGGAAAACCCATCCCTCAGCGGCTAAAGCCGCGTTGATTCTCGATGCTTTACGGCACGACTGAAGTCGTGCCCTTTCAAAACCGGACTTACGCCACAGGCTGCTAGTGTGGTGTCCCCAAAGTTTGTCACATAAATCGTGCATCCCAAATGCAGGTCCTTCGACTCCGTTTGGCCGAAAAACGGCCAAACTTCGCTCAGGATGACAGCTTTTTTTGTGATGCGAACTTCAGACTCAGGACACTAGTGTGGTGTCTCTAAAGTTTGTCACATAAATCGTGCATCCCAAATGCAGGTCCTTCGACTCCGTCCGCCGTGGCGGACTCCGCTCAGGATGACTGCTTTGTTTTTGATGCGAACTTCGGAGACAGGAGACTAGAAATAGATAACCCCGCCCGAGTGCCCTTTCGGACGAGTCAGGCGGGGAGCAAATACGATCCGAGGATACATTTTTTCAATCAAAACCGCAAGCGAATTCGCGGTGGATCAGTTGTTTTCGGGCTGCGTGTAGGGCTTTTGCAGGTACACGCGGGCCTCGTTCACGGCTCCCTGGGTATTGTCGTTGGTCTGCACGGCCAGCCGGTACTCGTTCACGGCCCGGTCGCGCTGCCCGGTCAGGTCGAAGATCTTGCCAATGGCGATGTGGCTCCAGACCTCGGTCCAGGGCGGTTCGTCGTCGCCGCGCAGCGCGTCGCGGAAGGCGTTCACCGCAGCCTGGTAGTTGTGCTGCGTAAACAGCACTTCGCCAATGCGATAGCTGGCCAGCGAGCTCAACGGGTTGGCGTCGAGCGCTTTTTTATATTCGGCCAGAGCGCCGACCAGATCGCCCTGCGCCACCAGTTGCTGCCCCTTCAGGATGGCGATACGCACCTGCAGGTCTGGTGTGGTTTTGAGCACCCAGTCGCCGGGATCGATACTGATCCGCCGCGGACGGCCGAAGGTATCCACAACGTATTGCGTGTCGGTTCCCACCACATCGATCCTCTGGTTTTCCGTCTTGCCCTCGGTTTCGATGCGCAGTTCCACCGGCATGTTGAAGAGATCGAGATCCTGGTCGATCTCACCAATGGTGCGAAAGCCCTTGTTGTTGCCCAGCCGGTAAACGGCGTACTTGTCGGTGAAGCGCGGCGCTCCGGTGCCGTCGATCCATTGGGAGAAGAACGGCAGCAACTGGTGCTGGCTCTGCGCCTCGGCCACCTTCTCAAAGTCTTCGGTGCGGATGGAGCCGTCGGTGTATTGGCTCAGAGCGCCCTTCAGGATGGCGTCAAAGGCCTTGTCGCCCACCTCCCAGCGCAGCATGTGGAAGATCATGGCGCCCTTTTCGAGGGTCATGGACTGAAACTGGGGCGAGAAAGGATCGAGCCGCCCGGAGCTCGAGAGCGGCACGGTGTCGTAGGCCAGCGCGCCGGCGCTCACGTCTTCCAGGGCGGCCCGCAGCGCGCTCTTGCCGCTCTCGTCTTCCAAAACCATCAGCTCTCCGTAGCGCGACATGCCGTTGGTGATCCAGGCGTCGTTCAGCGTCTTGGGGCTCACCTCGCACCCCCACCACTGGTGGGCGATCGTATTCGCCAGCAGCCGCACGGCCGACTTGTCGCCCACCCGCGAGCCTTGAATCGCCGCCAGTTCCGGCGCGTAGGCTGCAGGCAAAGTGCCGTCAGGCAGCTCGACCACGTTCAACCGGCTGGTCTCCGGCTCGCCAAAGGTGTCTGTAAAGAAGTCAAACTCCCGGTTGGCTGTCTGCGCCAATTGGTTCGCCGAGGCCTGATGGCCGATGGTCACGTACACCTTCACGCTGCCCGGCCCGACTGAAACCGGCGGCACAAACCGGCCGGCAATCACGGTCCCCGGAAACCCCGGCTTCGTCCAGTTGAAGTCGTATTCGTCGCCCGGCTTGCCGGTGGAAAGCTTTACCGGCTTCGACGCCCCCACGGCGCCGCTGGAAAGCACCCGCATCCCTTGCGGAACGCGGATGCGCATCTGGGCCGTGAAGCGATCGGTCATGTAGCCGGTCATGGGAAACCAGCGCGCCGGATACAGCAGATAGCTGATGGGTTCCTGGATGGCCGCCAGTTTCAAACCCTCCACCGGCCCGTCCTCGTTGCCGGTAATGACGCCGTCGTAGACGAAGGTCCAGTGCACGGTCTGGCCGGGAACAAGCGGCGTGGAAGGCGTCACCCGGATGGATCCGTCGGCCGTCCGCTCCCCATCGAGCAGTTTGCCGGTCTCATCGGTAATTTTGGTGACCTTGAGCGCCGGGTGAAAGCCAAAGGTCACCACGTCCAGATTGGCGGGCGCGGTAAAACCCACCACCGCGGTGGCCGTCAGATGATGCGCCGTGGTGTCCAGTTCGGCGTCGATCGCGTAACTGGCGATGTTCGGTCCCGGCCGCTGCTGCGCGGCGGCCGGCGCTGTTGCCATCCCCAGGCAGGCCGCGGCCAGCAGGCCGGGCGCCGCGCATCGGCTCACAAGCCGTCTGCTTTCGAACCGCAAGCCTCTCATGTCTCTCCGCACCCTAATGTTCATTCTCATGCCGCTGCTCGTTCTTGGCGCCGATTGTTCGCCGGTTTTCATTTCGCGGGGAAATCTCGACTTTTCTCAGTGTTGCGCGGCCGCCGCGGCCACGGGGATCGGTGCTCCGAGTTCCTGCAAGACAATCCCAGCGACTCGTTCCATGGCGCCGGGCCCTTCGCACAGGCCATTCGCCGGCTGCATTCGCAGCGCCTCCCGTATGGCCCCCAGCTCCCTTCTCATGGACTCCCGAGCCGGCCCGTCGGGTAGCAGCCGTTCAAGCTGTTGGACGATATTTGGCGCGGTGAAGTCATTCTGGATGAGTTCGGGAACCACGCGCTTGCCGGCAATCAGGTTGGCCATGGCCACATGGGGCACCTTGACTACCCGTTTGGCGATGGCATAGGTGAGCGGCGAGACGCGATAGACCACCACAAAAGGATTGCCGATCAGCGCCGCCTCTACCGTAGCCGTTCCGCTGGCCACCACCGAGGCCCGGGCATGGAACAGGGCGGCGCGTGCGTCGTGGACCAGCCGCACGCGCAGTCCGCTGCCGCTTGTTTCCGCGAGGCGCGACACCGCCTGCCGCTGCGCTGCATCGAGCGTGGGAGCCAAAGGAACCAGAAACTCGTACGCGGGTGAGAACTGAACCGCACCGGGCGCAGACTGCGCCAGCTTCCGCGCGGCCTCAAGCATTTCCGGCAGGTGATCTTCGATCTCGCGGAGGCGGCTGCCCGGCAGCAGGCCGATCCAGGTCTTCGCCGGATCCAGCCGGTTCTCCGCCGCAAACTGCTCGCGGCCGATGGCGGGCTGGGGCAGATCGGCGAGGGGATGGCCGACAAACTCCGCCATTACGCCGCGCTCGCGGTAGTACTGCTCTTCAAACGGAAAGATGACCAACATGCGGCGCACGTATTTGCGTACCAGACGGATGCGGCGCTGCTTCCACGCCCAGAGCTGGGGGCTGACGAAGTAAATCACCGGAACGCCCAGGCGGTGGAACTGCTTCGCCAGCCGGAAATGGATCTCGGGAAAGTCGATGAGCACGGCCACATCGGGCCGCCGCGCGCGAATGGCCCCTTTCAGCTTGCGGAACTCACGAAAGATGCGCGGCAGATGCAGCACCACCTCGGTCAGGCCCATCACCGCCATGTCTTCCGAGCGGACTACGCGCTCCACGCCTGCCGCTTCCATGCGTGCGCTGCCCATGCCGAAGAACCGAGGCGCGACTCCGGCAGCCGCTAACTGGCGGCGCAATTCCGCAGCCAGCAGCGCGCCGTAGTGCTCGCCGCTGGCCTCCCCCGCCGAGATGAAAACAACCGGAGTCATGGATCGTCAGCCGCCGAAGGCGTACTTGACCCAATCATAGCGGCATCCTGAGCGTTGTGAGCGCGCCGCTCGGCCGGAAACCGGGCAACGGGTGAGCCGGAGGTCCGCGGTGCGCCGTGCAATTCACGCGCCGTCCCCCCATCGTCGACGATGGCCACGACGACATCGGCGGGCCGGATACGCCGATTTCACTCACCTTCCTGGACGGGCTCGATCGGGATGCGAAGTTGGCCGCTTTCGCCTGCGCCTACGAGGAGGCGACGGGGTTCGATATGCTGCATCCGAAACCGGACTGAGCCCGAAAAAGTACTACTGCACATTGCAGATAATTAAGCTCTCTACGCGCATCAGACATCCTGATTGGCCGGATCTGCGTTCTCGATTCTCCTAGAGATTCGAGCTGTCCTTCTCTACGAGTTGTTCAATACAGTCTAGGGGCACTCGGCTGCAAGGCCCTGAATCGAGCTACGATACAGCCCCGAAGCAAATTTGTAGACAGCGGGCTAGCAGAGCAAATAGGCCGCGATAGGAGGATCGAACTCATCGTGGAATGCAAAGCTCCCGAAGATCCATTGCTTGTCTGTCTAAGCTGGTAGCGAAACTCTTCTATTCCTTCGTTCAAAAGCTCGCCAGCCGATCAGTAGCACTGCAAATAAAACCAAAAGTCCCGCTATGAAGACCGAAAGTCGACGATGCAGCAATAACCTTGAATACAGCCACTGCGCAATTGATCCGAGAATCGGTTTCTCACGCCCGATGAGCGAACGTCCCGGCCCTCCATTGAGGTCGAACACGACCACGCTGTTGTTCCCTTTGTGCAGCCAGGGGCCAGGAACGTAGAGCGTCATTTGTGGCCCGATGTTCCAGATTCTTCCGAGTGCGTGCCCATTCAACCAGACTTCTCCTTTGCTAAAAGCACTAGTATCGAGAAATGTGTCACCTAGCGTGTCAACATCGAATGTGCCGCGGTAAAAGCAAGCGCCCTCGCAAGCCGCCAGTGAGAACGGCAGCTCCGACGGCTGCAGCATCGGCAACGGATAAATGTCCCATCCAACGACAGGCGCGCCGGCCAGCGTGACATCTTTCGTGATGCCTTCGCGCTCTTCCCGTGGGTCTAATTCGTAGTTCACTCGACCCGAATTCTCAACCAGAATGTCAAGCTGTTCGCCCGGCCCCTTTACGGCAAGCGGAAGATGGCTCTGTCCCAGACGACGATCTAATGTCCCAATAAGTTTTCCATCAACATAAACCTGCGCGTAATCGTGTAGTTGCTCAAGCACGAGGTCACCCGCCACTGGGCCTTTGATCTGCGCGCGATACAAGATGTAGCCGTACGCTTCATCAGCATCTTCCATGCTGATCGGCTGGTCAGAATGTATCGGCGCCGGAAGCGTTTTCCAAAGCGGGACGCTCTCGTTCAATTCGAATTTAGCCACGTTAATCGCGTGTGCAATCACAGGCACAGAAGGAGGCGTGACGCCAGCGACTTTAGCAATCACATCGCGAAACATATAATACTTCGGCGTTGGGCGGCCACTCTCATCCAGTGGGGCGTCATAGTCGTAGCTGGTTACATCGGGTTCGTAGTTCTTGCCGTCGCTATTAGCGCCGTTCATCCAACCGAAACTCGTTCCCCCGTGAAACATGTAAATGTTGACCGAGTACCCTCGCCTAAGCATCCATTCCAAATTGGCGGCCTGTCTTGTCGCATCGGTATAAGCGTGCGCACTTCCCCAGTGGTCGAACCAACCCACCCAGAATTCGCTGCTAACGAATGGTCCTTTCGGGCGAAGCTGCTTCAGCAAGGCAAAGGACTTCTCCGGGCCGTTTCGGTTCCCCCCAGGGAAATCGATGCCAACCGGTAGCTCAGGCAGCGATCCCTTGGCGATGTTATCGGGGATATCCTCGGTGTAAAGCTGCGACCTTGTGAATCCAGCATCGAGAAGCGATTGCCGAAGGTGCTCCATATACGCGTGGTCATCACCAAACGAACCGTATTCGTTTTCCAGCTGAACGAGAAGGATCGGTCCGCCGTTGCCGATCTGCAATGGTGCCAATTCCTTGCCAAGCCGTTTGATCCAGCGGTCGGCGATAGCAACATACTTCACGTCGCTGCTTCGCACGACCATGGAGTGGTCCTTCAGTAACCATGCTGGGTAACCCCCGAATTCCCATTCGGCGCAAACGTAAGGCCCAGGACGCAAGATAACGTACAGCCCCTCTTGTTGCGCTTCGCGAATGTATTCAGCGACATCATTGTTGCCGGAAAAATCGTAAACGCCGGGGCGCGGTTCGTGCAGATTCCAGAAGACGTATGTCGTGACGGTATTGAGCCCCATCGCCTTGGCCATGCGGAAGCGTTCGCGCCAATAGGCTCGCGGAATGCGTGGATATTCCATCTCACCAGCGATAATCCGGAAGGGCTTGCCGTCGAGGGCAAACTGACCGTCTTGCACGGCGAAGGTGTGTGTCACATTCTGGCCTTTGCCATTCCCGGGCAGAGAAAGCGTCAAAACTGTGAGGCTCAGGAAAATCAGTGCCTGGAAAAAACGGCGGTGGTCCACAATGGGAGGCCTAGCGTTTCCGTTCGAGTTCATCCGGAATTCCATTCTGGTCTTCATGCGCTAACAGCATAATAGCAAGTGAATTGATTGCGGACGTGATGAAAGGAGAGTGTCAGGACAGCCGTGATCCGTAGCAGCCCAAACAGATCCCCAGGCCGCTTGCGCGGCGTTCCGAGGGGGTCACCGACGGTGGAACCGGCGCATTCGGCGTTGATGAGTTAGTCCCCAACTTTAAATTCAGCGGGGAAAGGTAATAGCTTACAACGTCACCAAGTTTGGCCCTACGAAGCACATCAAAAGCTGGTGGATGGCGAGGCGGGCATCGACAAAGAAGGCGGGGCTTCGGGGCTTCCGGTTCCACGATCTAAGGTATTGTGAAATCCTGCCACTTGCAGGGAGCAGCGTGTCAAAGTCTACCATCATGGCGATTGCCAACCACGTTAGCCGCAAAAATGCTGGGGCGGGAAATCCCCGTCCCTTCTATTGTGGCCCTCTTGTTATGTTCCTAGAAGGGGTATCATTTCTGTGAGCTAATTTCAAGGTGACCGGGCCCGTATTGACGGTTCACAGGCCGTTGTGGGGACAGGAAAGGGGAAGGCCATGAGGTCACGATTCATTCCCCCTTGGGCAGCTCTTGCGCTGCCAGTGACGGCTTCCGGGCTATGGGCACGATCGGCCCCTTCGACGGCGGCCCAGAATACCGCCAGTCTCAAGCAGTCGCCAGCCTGCGCAACGGATCGACACTCTTTGGTTGCCATGATCCCGCTGACTGGCATCGCTTTCCTCGTTCTAACGGCCGCGATCTCGCTGATATGGTCGTCGTTCAAACTCCTTGGGGTGGACGAGTGGCGGGCTCTTTTGACCGACAGCCGCGCAAGCATCATTCAGCTCTTTGAAATACAGCGGACCTGCCCCATTTCGCTCGACCCAATGGTCAACCATTTAATGGCGAATGTTGCGATGCGCATCTTCGGCGCAAGCGCGTTTGCTCTCAGACTGCCGTCGCTTCTCGGCTTTCTCACAATGCAGGTCTGCCTCTTCTTCTTCCTTCGCCAGATCGCTACGCAGCGAGCCGCTCTGTTCGCGATGGCATTCCCTGCGCTTACCCCTGCGCTGTATTACTCCGTCGAAGGCCGCCCCTATGGTCTGCTGCTTGGACTCTGTGCCCTCATGATGCTCAGTTGGCAAACAGCTACGCGGCGACAGACCAACCGCACGGTCGCACTCATCACTCTTGCACTAGCTCTTGCTTTGCTCTTGAATACCCAGTACTTCAGGGTTTTGCTTTTTGCTCCCATAGCAATTGCGGAACTTCTTCGCACTCTTCAGCGAAAGCGGCTGGATCTTCCCCTTCTGGCGGCAGTTGGCGCGGGTGCAGGGGGGATCGTCTTTGCCCTTCCCTTTATGAGAGTTGCCAGTGAATTTAGCGACAACTACAACGACGGGGTACAGGTGAGGCCGCAGCTCATAATAGTGGCGTTTCGCGAGGTGCTCGCGCCAGTCCACGCGCATTTCTTTCACAATCAACTTTTCTTTTTTGCCGTCTTTGCGTTAGCCGCTTTTGCCGTCCTGTGGGTCTGCGTGCGCCAGGTTCGCAGCGCGGCTGTTTTACTCCCGGTAGCCGAGGCAGGGTTCCTCATCGCGCTCGCCGCATTGCCGTTTTTTGGCTATCTAATGGCGCTGTCCGTTACGCACGCCCTCCCGTCGCGATACGTGATTTGCGCGGTTGTAGGTTTTTCCGCACTTCTTGCGATCGGTCTTGACCCGCTCTTTCGCCGTGATCGTGCGGGCAATCTCTGCCTCATTCTTCTCTTTGTGGTGGTTGCTCTGGGCGGCGTGATCCACGTTCGTCAAGCGCGGATGAATAGGCAAGAGACTTTGTCGTCCTTGGATATCTCACCTGGAGTAAAGGCCGTGCTCAAGGCCAGCCCTTCCGAGAGACTTCTCTTTCAGAACACAGTTGGGTTTGCTTTAGCGAGTTACTATGAACCGGACGCTGAGCTTCGCTCGCGCATGGTTCTCGTCTATTCCAGAGACCGTGAAATGCTCTGGACCCATAGGGATCTTGAGTATATTTCGGCATTACATATGCGCGGGATTACGGGGCTTCCTACAGAGGACTTTGAACTGGTCGAATCGCAGCCCGGAGACCACATATTCGTCGTCTATACGGATCCAGCCGGAGGGTGGGTCAATCATGGATGGAACTGGCTTGATCAGGCCTTCGTGGCTGCACATGCGAAAGTGAGCCTAATTGGTCCGGCATTTCAGGGTGAGGTAGAGTCGGTTCGTTTTCGTCCATGAATCAACAGTGCAGCGCCCTTTCCAGAGCGCTTTCGCACGGAGGGTGCTTCACTTTGCGGCCGAGGAGTGTCATTGCTCCCTGCTGGTTGGTCGGCTCACCCAGCTCATGGCTCCTGATTGACTGCCAAAGGTGCACGTAGCCCAGTCCCTGGTTGCACCTTACGTGTCTCTGTCTCAAGAACGCTCGTCTCCTCCCAATGACACCCTATTATCAGCCTTCGTAAGTGCCTGAATCCACGGCGCCGAAATCGGTCGATTCAATCCCTCCAAAGCCAGGGGTTCTTGAGAAGCTTCAAGCGGGGTGTTGCGCACCTTGCCGCCGGCTCTCTGCGTTTACCATCGACACATGCCGCTGGTCGAGGTCAACTCGGTGTCAACGAGCTATCCGCGCCGCATGGGACTGCGCACCACGGAGCAGACCGTGGTGGACAACGTGTCGCTGACGATTCAGAAGGGCGAGACGCTGGGTCTGGCGGGCGAATCCGGATCTGGAAAAACGACGCTGGCGCGCTACCTGAGCACGCGCATCGCGGTGATGGAGCATGGAAGGCTGGTGGAGACCGGCGAGGCCGAGGCGCTGTGCGCGCATCCGCGCGAGGCCTACACGCGGCAGCTCATCGCGGCCACGCCGGAGTTGCCTGCCGGCGTGGCCTGAAGGATTTGCGAGAACCGCGCGCTACTTCGGCTGCGTCTGCGGTTGAGCCGGCGCTGCCGGCTGCGCGGGCGCGGCTGGTTGAGCAGCCGCCGCAGGCTGCGCCGGCGTAGCTGTGGCCGGTTTGGCTGCGGGCGGGGCAGTGCTTGCAGGCACCGCAGGAGCGGGCGGCGCGGCATTGGGTTGGGCGCTGGCGCCGGACGCCGGTGGATACGCATGCTGCGGCAATTCCGTCACATTCACCAGCTCCATGTCGAAGATCAGGTCGGACTTGGCCGAAACGGCGGGATGGCCAGGACGGGCAGGAATGGCTTGCGTTCCGAAGGCCAACTGCCAGGGAACGAAGATCCGCCGCTTGCCGCCGATCTTCATGCCCTCGATTCCGTAATCGACGCCGGGGATTATGTTGTGCATGCTCTTCCTGACCACAAGGAGCTCCGGATCGCCCATCTTGGGCTTGCCGTCGGGACCGAGCTCGGGTTTGCCGTCCTTGCCCACGATCGGCTGCCTGTTGTGATCCTCCCAGGAGTCGAATTCGACGCCGTCGGCCGCGAGCCAGGCGGTGTACTTCAGGTGCCAGAGCTGGCCCGGCTCGCCCTCAGCGCCGGTGCCGATCTTGATGTCCTCATAGCGCACTGCGAAGGGCATCATGACCGGACCGTGAGCGACCCTGGGCACGCCCGGCGGAAGCTTGATCCACGGCTCCGGCGCGCGGGCTGTTGTGGACGGCTTGGCGGTGGAGGGCTTGGTGGTTGTGGAAGTAGAAGAAGCGCTCTTGGGCGTTGCCGATTTGGTTGCAGACGCTTTGGGAGCGGTTTGGGCGCTGGCGGCTGCCGTACATGCCGCGAGAAAGAGGAAAAGGACAAATCGTTTCATGGTAAGCAGAGTCTCCAACTCGATTCCACAGGGGAGTTTATCAGGCCGGAGTGACCGAAGCCAAGCGCGCATCAGCCCACCATCATGCCCGCCAGCAGAGCAGTGCGCGGCGCCAGATGCTCGACGAAGACCGACTCGTGGCGCGCGTGCGCGCCCTCGCCTACCGCACCCATGCCGTCGAGCGTTGGAATGCCCAGCGCGGCGGTAAAGTTGCCGTCGGAGGCGCCGCCGGTCGCGGCCTCGTCGAGTGTAAAACCCAACTCCCGGGCCAGTGCCCGAGCCTTATGGTAGAGCCGCACCGCCCCGCGGCTGCGCACCATCGGCGGCCGGCCGATGCCACCGGACACGGTCAGCGCGCAGCGCGAATCCGCGGCCTCGAGCGCGGCAAACTTGCGCTCGATGCGCGGGCCGTCGGCTGAGCGCGCGATGCGAACGTCCACCTCTGCCCACGCCTCGGCGGGAATCACGTTGCTCTTGGCGCCGCCCCCCGCTACCCCCACGCTCACCGTCAGGCCGCGCTTAAGATCCGTCCAGGCGCTCACCGTCTCCACCACGCGCGCCAGCTCGCGGATGGCGTTTGCTCCTTTTTCAAAGTCCACGCCCGCATGGGCGGCCACCCCGTGGACCCCGATGCGCCAGTTGCCTATTCCTTTGCGCGCCGTCTTGCAGGCCAAACCCTGCGCCGGCTCCAGCACGTAGACTGCGGCGCAGGTTCTGGCCAGCGCCTCGATGACCGGCCGCGAAACCGGGCTGCCGATCTCCTCCTCGCCGGTCAACAGGAGCACGATCTCCCGCCGCAGCAGGCGAGCTTCCGCCAGCATCTCCAGGGCAGTGAGCGCCATGGCCGCGCCCGCCTTCATGTCGAGCGTTCCAGGGCCCCAGAGCCGTCCGCCGCTCAAACGGCACGGCATTGTTTTGAGTGTGCCCAGCGGCCAAACCGTGTCCAGATGGCCGAGCAAAAGGATAGGCTTTACAGGGTTTTCGCGAGCAACCGGCTTCCGCGGGCCGAAGCGAGCCTCAAGCACGTTGCCAAAGCCGTGCTGGCGGTACAGCTTCACCCGGCCGCCCAGGCGCCTGGCGCGGGTGGCGGCGAGGGCAACGCATGCGTCCACCGCGGCTTTGTCATCGGAGGGCGACTCATAGCGAACCAATTGGCTGACGAGTTCAACCAGGCTTGCCTGCTTGAGCCGGGCCCCAGCCAGCAGCGCCCGCATGGAAATGCTGGAATCGGAAGTCCCGGGCATGCGCCCTCCTTGTCTTCCCACCCGACTTCGCTCGTTCCCTGAAAGACTCTTTGATTCTACGACCCTTAGGCCGCGCTGCGACCGGGGTAATGCATAAGGTTCCGCGGGACAGACAGGCGCATAGTGTGGCAAAAATGCCACACGACAGGATTTCCGCAACTCGGCTAATCTAGCCTCCGGTCAGGTTTTCTGCCCTGGAGAGAGGAATTGGCTCAAGCCGCTCACTTGGAACAGACCATTGCAGCACCGCTGGAATTTGCCGGCGTAGGGCTGCACTCGGGCGCGCCGGTGGCTATGCGCCTGCTGCCAGCCGCCGCAGGTTCGGGCATTGTTTTTCGCCGCACAGACCTGGATAACTTTGAAATTCCCGCTACCGGCCGCAACGTGGCCAAGGTGAGCTACGCCACCAGCCTGATGCGCCAAGGCGTGCTCATCTCCACCACGGAACACCTGCTTTCGGCGCTCATCGGCATGGGCGTCGACAACGTGATCGCCGAGATCGACAACCTGGAGCTGCCGATCCTCGATGGCAGCGCCATGCCTTATGTGGAAGCGTTCTTACGCGTTGGCATCCGCGAGCAACGCCGCCGCCGCGAGACCCTCCGCGTACTGCACGCAGTGGAAGTCCGCGAGGGCGACAAATTCATCGGCGTTTATCCCGGCTCGGGTTACCGGATCTCGTACACCATTGACTTCCCCGCGCCCATCGGCCAGCAGAAAACCTGTGTTGATTTGGCGGCGGAAACATACGGTTCCGAGATCGCTCCGGCCCGCACCTTTGGCTACAAAGCCGATGAGCAGCGGCTGCGCGACATGGGCCTGATTCGTGGCGCCAGCCCGGAGAACGCAATTATTTTGGGCAAGAGCGGCCCGGAGAACGGACCGCTGCGCTTCCCCGACGAGTACGTACGGCACAAGGTTCTCGATCTGATCGGCGATTTGGCGCTGGCTGGCCGCAGGCTTGAGGGACACGTGGTGGCGGTGCGCGCCGGCCACGCCATGCACACCGCTTTTGTCTCGCGGCTGCTGAAGGATCGCTCGGCATGGGAGCTGTCCCACGCTCCCGACACGGCGCCAGTGGTCACGCACGTCGAGCCTGACGCCGGCGGCGGCATGGCTCATGCCGCTCTAGCGGGCGCGTAAGGCATGTCTCCACATCCTGTCGAGCGCCAACTGTGTTGAAGGCCGCCGCGCACTGGCGTTCGCGTCAACCTGGCTGCTTTGAATTCCTATATCCATTGGGAGAAGTGCTCGAACCGGCGCCTCCTGCCGTTCGTATACGACGCCGCGCGACGGAAAGGCGCGCAGCTCGAATTCCGCAAGGAAGCGGCCATGTGCAAATACTTCGCGTCGCACTTGGGTGAGCGCGTAGCAAGCCTGGCAGTCGAGATCCTACGGCGGTTCTCCTGCAACGATGAGCCATTTCGGACAGAATTCAAGGTGGCTTTTTCNNTGCAGGAGACCCGCTATAGGAGGATCGGGATTCGCCGAAGAATTTCCTGTGGAAAAGTTCGGCCTCTGCGCCAAGGCCAGAACCATCTACGAAGGAACGCCGTTTATGCAACTGGCGGCGATCGCAAAGACGTTGTGAGAGCGTATACGAAATGCCGCAGGGCGGTTAGCCCACTATTGGCCGGGCCGCACGAAGATGCATCGCTAAATTCACTTAGCCAACGCTATCTGTAGGCCCCACTGTAAGTTGCCTCCCAACTTTACTTCTTAGTTCTTTCCATTCCCTTCCGTCCAGCGGGAACCGGATTTTCCCTTCGTCCTATTCCGAATAACACGAAAGTGGCATTACCGATCCTGGAATAACCACCCCGGAAGTAACGCATGGTAATGTTTTTTAGTACCCTATTCTGTCCTATACTTAGCCACTAGAGTAACACAATAATGATTACTTTTGCGTTCTCCGCCGATCAACTTTCATCTCGCCGGGCCGATGAAGCTGGTGCGCGTGCTCGAATGCAAATGCACCAGTTGACGCCAAGACGAATCGGGTTTCTGGTTGTGCTCTGTTGCAGCCTTGCTGTGTGCGGTTGTACGGGCTCCGCTGTGTTGAAAGATGCGGCGTTGGATTCCGCGGCCGGAACGCTCGTCGCCTCGACCAACACCGTAAAGTTTGGCTCTGTGGCTGTCGGTCAAACAGCGAGCACGAGCGTTACCCTCACGGATCAAGGATCGGCGTCCGTTTCAATCACTCAACTTAGTTTGAGCGGCCAATCCTTTTCTCTGAGCGGCCAGAGCAGCTTACCTATTACGGTTGGCGCGAATAGCAGCGTCACGCTGACCATCCAATTCAATCCTGCCGCAACCGGAACGGCGACGGGTGAATTGACCATCGCCACCAACGCGTTGCCCGGATCGTCCACCACCGTTGACCTAACGGGCACAGGCGTGCCTGTGCTGAGCGCGCTGACCTGCACGAGCAGTTCGATGACCGGAGCAGGAACGGATACCTGCACGGTGACGATGAATGCGGCGGCGGGCAGCAGCGGTCTTGGGGTGAGCCTGGCAAGCAGCAACAGCGCCGTGGCGGTGCCGTCCTCAGTGACCATACCGGCAGGTGCAACCAGCGTCGACTTCACGGCGACTGTTTCCCCAGTAACCACAGTGCAGGCGGCGACATTAACCGCCAGCGTGGGCGGCGTGACAGAGACTTTTGGTCTGCAACTGGGCGCCTCGGCGCCTGGGCTTAGCCTCAGCGCATCCAACCTGGTCTTCGGCATCGTGAAGGTGGGCACAGAGACGACACAATCGCTGATTCTGTCCTCGACTGGAACCGCGGCGGTAACGGTGAGCGCAGCGGCGCTGTCGGGGACCGGCTTTGCGATTTCCGATGGGGGTCTGCCGCTAACGCTGAGTACCGGCCAGACGGCGACGCTGACCGTCGAATTCGATCCCAGCGTTGCTGGCGCGGCCGCAGGTCAACTCACGCTGACGAGCAACTCGTTGACCGGATCGCCGGCGAGCGTCAGCCTGAGCGGCACGGGCGTGCCGGTACTGAACGCGCTGAGTTGCACGAGCAGCTCGATGACCGGATCGGGAACGGATAGCTGCACGGTGACGTTGAACGCGGCGGCGGCCAGCGGCGGGTTCACAGTAAGCCTGTCCAGCAACAATTCATTGGTGACCGTGCCAGCTTCAGTGACCGTGGCCTCTGGCGTAAGCAGCGCCAGCTTTACCGCGACAGTCTCCCCGGCGAATTCCACCGAATCCGCGACGCTGACCGCCAGTGCGGGCGGAGTGTCAGAAACCTTCGCTCTGCAACTCAATGCGGCATCCACGCTCAGCCTGAGCACTACCAGTGTGGATTTCGGGGATGTAGCAGTAAACACGCCGGCGGCGCAGACACTCACTCTGTCTTCAACAGGGGCTGCGGCAGTGACGGTCAGTGCGTCATCCCTGTCAGGGTCCGGCTTCTCGGCCCCAGGAGCCAGCTTCCCGCTCACCCTGGCCCCCAATCAATCGACCACGCTCACCGTGCAGTTCGATCCCACCGCCGTAGGTTCGACGACAGGTGAGCTCGATCTGACCAGTAACTCGGCGGACGGGGCGTTAAAGAGAGTCGGTCTGACGGGCCGAGGCGTGCCAGTGCTGTCGGCGCTGAGCTGCACGAGCAGTTCGATGACCGGAGCGGGGACGGATAGCTGTACGGCTACTTTGAGCGCCGCAGCCCCGACCGGCGGGGTTAGCGTAAGCCTAACCAGCAACAACTCGGCAGTCACGGCGCCATCCTCGGTAACCGTTGCGGCCGGGGCCAGCAGCGCCAGCTTTACAGCGACGGTCACGGCGGTGAGCACGGCGCAGGCCGTGACCCTATCCGCCAGCGCCGGAGGCCGGACGAAGACCTTCGGGCTGGAGCTGGGCGCAGCAACGATCACGTTGAGCCTTAGTTCGTCCAGTGTGGCCTTCGGCAGCGTGAACGTGGGCACAACGACAACGCAATCGCTGACTCTATCCTCGACGGGAAGCTCTGCGCTGACAGTGAGCGCGGCCACGGTGGCCGGAACCGGTTTTTCCGTCTCCGGGGTTACCTTCCCGCTGACCTTGAATCCCAATCAAAAAGCGACGCTGAGCGTCGCGTTCGACCCTACTGCTGCCGGTACGGCGACAGGCCAACTGACTTTGACCAGCAATTCCTCCAGTGGCTCTTCGACCCTGGTCAGCCTCAGCGGCACGGGCGCGCCGGTATTGAGCGCGCTGAGTTGCAGCAGCGGATCGATGACCGGGGCCGGGACGGATACCTGCACTGTATTGCTGAGCGCCGCTGCCGCGGCCAGCGGATTCGCAGTCAGCCTGACCAGCAACAATAGCTCCGTGACGGTTCCGGCCAGCGTGACCGTCGCCGCCGGCGCCACGACCGCCAGCTTTACGGCTACCGTCTCCTCGGTCAGCACTGGCGAGGCCGTTACCCTGACCGCCAGCGCCAACAGCGTGGCCAAGACCTTTGCCCTGCAATTGAACGCCGGCGCGCCTACGCTGAGCGCTCTGAGCTGCAGCAGCGGATCGATGACCGGGGCGGGAACGGATACCTGCACCGTGACCCTGAACGCGGCAGCCGCCACGGGCGGATTCGCCGTCAGCCTGGCCAGCAACAATAGCGCCGTGACGGTTCCGGCCAGCGTAACCGTGGCCGCGGGAGCCACGACCGCCGGCTTTACGGCTACCGTCTCCGCGGTCAGCACTGGCGAAACCGTTACCCTGACCGCCAGCGCCAACAGCGTGGCCAAGACCTTTGCCCTGCAATTGAACGCCGGTGTGCCTACGCTGGGCGTGAGTCCGTCCAGCCTGTCGTTCGGCAACGTCAACGTAAGCACGGCCACGACGCAGTCCGTGACGCTGTCCTCTACGGGGACTGCGGCAGTGACCGTCAGCGCGGCGGCGGTGGCCGGTACCGGCTACACCGTCTCGGGCGCCACCTTCCCATTGACCCTGAATCCCACTCAGACGGCAACGCTGACCGTGCAGTTCGACCCCACGGCAGCAGGAGTAGCTTCCGGCTCCCTCACCCTGACCAGCAACTCCTCCAGCGGCACTTCGACTCTAGTCGGCCTCAGCGGCACAGGAGTGCCGGTATTGAGCGCTCTGAGCTGCAGCAGCGGATCGATGACCGGGGCGGGGACGGATAGCTGCACCGTGACCCTGAACGCAGCAGCCGCCACGGGCGGATTCGCCGTCAGCCTGGCCAGCAACAATAGCGCCGTGACCGTGCCAGCCAGCGTAACCGTGGCTGCGAGAGCCACGACCGCCGGCTTTACGGCTACCGTCTCCTCGGTCAGCGCTGGCGAAGCCGTTACCCTGACCGCCAGCGCCAACAGCGTGGCCAAGACCTTTGGCCTGCAATTGAACGCCGGTGTGCCTACGCTGAGCATTGACGCAACGAGCATCGGCTTCGGCGATGTGTACGTGAATTCGCCCGCAACCCAGTCGGTGACCCTGTCCTCAACGGGGACTGCGGCAGTGACCGTCAGCGCGGCGGCGGTCGCCGGGACCGGTTTCTCCGTCTCCGGCGCCAGCTTCCCATTGACCCTGAATCCCACTCAGACCGCGACCCTCAGCGTGGAGTTCAATCCCATCGCGGCTGGCGCAGCGACCGGCACGCTGACCATCACCAGCAATTCCTCGACAAATCCCACGGCGGCGATCCCGCTGAGCGGCACAGGGGAGACAATCCAGGTGAACCTGGCTTGGGATGCGCCGGCCAGCTCTTCCGATCCGGTCGCCGGTTATAACGTCTATCGGGCACCCAGCGGCAGCACGTCGTACCAACTTCTGTCGTCGGTGAACAGCAGCGAACTGGCATACACCGATAGCAACGTTCAGGCCGGGCAGACCTACGACTACATCGTCGAGAGTGTCGACGCCTCCGGCGTCAGCAGCGTCCCCTCCAACATGGCCAGCGTGACGCTCCCGTAGCCGCTTCAACGACAAGCAAAGAAGCACCCGGATCTTCGCGCAGTTCTGCGCGGAGGCTCTGAGGCCCCTCAGCGAAGGAATGAATTGTCCTTTTTGGATCG
The DNA here is from genome assembly GCA_003171315.1 of Acidobacteriaceae bacterium. Taxonomy (GTDB): domain Bacteria; phylum Acidobacteriota; class Terriglobia; order Terriglobales; family Acidobacteriaceae; genus Telmatobacter. Next base: position 17,475 of record PMYE01000148.1, on the reverse strand, counting down.
GCTCCGCGCTTTCACTGAATTGACGCCACGGAGGGAGCCGAGGGGGTGGGCGTCAAGGACGCGCGTCTGCTGCCGCGATCGGGAAATATATACGCATGTGTGAAGAAATTACATGCACTCGGTGACTTTTGCGCCTGCGGAAAATCTTGTTTTCCACCGCTCACTATGCCTCAAGTTTCTCCCTATGAGGGAAATAGGAAATCGCGTCCCTGTGCAATCGATTTGGCAAGAGGATTGCACGCCCCTATTGTTTCCTCATACACAGGGCGTTTCGAAAGATGCTTATCGTGACTCGCAGATGCGTCTTTCGGGGCGCTGGCTTGCGATCTAACGAGGGGCTTAAGTAGAACATCCTGTCCCAGGCCTCTGGGGAGAGGCTTGGGCCATGAAGTACCACGATTCTTAAGGGATTTATCCAGTGAGGCATTTGCGCAACATTCCTTTTTTTTGCGCGCTGTTCGGATGTGACTGTGCAGCAGCCCATGTGGCCTGTTGCCATTTTTCGCGCACGAATCGAATCGACGCGCACCCTGTAACTCGCGCCGTCAAGTGCAACCGTTGGCCGGCGCCTCTGCTCTTTCTTGCGCTCTCATGCTGCCTACCCTTCGTCCTGTCTGGCTGCCTGGGTGGCCAAATTATCTCGAATGCAGCGGGTGCGGATTCAGGATCTCTTCAGGCGTCGCCGACGTCGATCGCATTTGGCGCGATGTCAACCGGCCAAACAGCAAGCTCGGATGTCTCTATCGTGAACGAGCGTTCCGCGGCGGTCCAAGTTTCGCAGATCGAAGTAACGGGGCAGCCGTTCTCAGCAAGCCTTACGAGCGATCTGCCAATTACGGTACCGGCCGGCGGTACTTTCAACTTCAATGTGAACTTTACCCCTGCTGCAATGGGACCCGCGACGGGGGAATTGACGGTGCTCAGCAACTCACCCACCGGCGGAACGCTCGTGATCGGGCTCAGCGGGATGGGAACGGCGGCGGGTACAGCGAACACAGCAGCTTTGAGTTCGTTGAGCTGCGCGGTGGCTTCGATGACCGGGGCGGGAAGCGACAACTGCACCGTTTCTCTGAACGCAGCAGCCCCGACCGGCGGATTCACCGTCACCGGGGCCAGCAACAATTCAGCGGTGGCGGTTCCGGCGACGGTGACCATGCCGGCAGGCGCAAAAGCTGTCGTCTTCGCAGCAACGATCTCGGCGGTCGGCGCCGCCCAGACGGCGATGCTGACAGCCACCGCGGGCGGCGTTTCAGAAGAATTCTCAGTGCAATTGAACGTCGGCGCAGCCGGACTGAACATCAACGCCACGAGCATAGCCTTCGGCACCGTGCAGGCGAATACGGAGGTGACACAATCGGTGGAATTGACGGCTTCGGGGGCGCTGCCGATTGCCGTCACCGCGGCGACGGTGCAGGGGACCGGCTTCTCGATCTCGGGTGCAACATTCCCGCTCACGTTGACAGGCGGTCAAATGGCGACGATCGAGGTCACGTTCGATCCAACTTCCGCGGGAGCAACGACGGGACTGCTGACGATTCTCAGCACTTCTCTTACAAGCGGCGCAGCGGTGATTAGCTTGAGCGGAACAGGCGAATTAGAGGAGGTCAATTTGACCTGGGACGCGCCTATAAGTTCGCCGGACCCGGTCGCCGGTTATAACGTCTATCGGGCACCCAGCGGCAGCACTTCGTACCAACTTCTGTCGTCTGTGGGCAGCAGCGAGCTGGCATACACCGATAGCGACGTTGAGGCCGGGCAGGCCTACGACTACATCGTCGAGAGTGTCGACGCCTCCGGCGTCACCAGCGCCCCCTCCAACATGGCCAACGTGACGCTTCCGTAGTTCCGGCGAGTACGGCTGAATGCACGAAGGGCCGGCAGCGCAGAAAGGGGTTCACTTCGCCCCATTGCGCCGCCGGCCCTGGTGCGCACGGCCCTGGAAGTTGCGACGTGATGTGTTCTACGGCAGTTCTGCTGCAACGGTTAGATTGAATGTGGTGGAATGTTGCAAATTGGCGCTGGACGCTGTGACAGTGAGTGTGTAGGTTTGGGGCGACTGCGAGGACTTGGGGTGACCGCCGCAGCCGCCGATAACGATAGTGGCTGCGCCGCTTAGGAGAAGCAGCAGCAAGCAGAGCACGCGGCTCAGCCTTTGTCCCTGACGGCGCAAGCGGCGGACGCCGAGCAATGGTAACAGCAAGAACGCAAGCGCGAGCGGCATCCTCGTCCGCCCGGTCTCAGGCGCCGGTTGCAAGGCCCCGGTTGTGGCTGCCGTTTGAATGGTCATTGTCACCGTCTGCTGACCACCGTTGGCCGGAATGGATGGGGGAGCGAATGTGGCTTCGGCATCCGAGGGAAGGCCAGTGACTGTGAACGTCACAGGACCCGCATACGTTCCGTAGAGCGGGGCAACGACGACCTGATACGTTGCGTGGGCGCCCGGATTCACCGTCTGGCCTATCGGCGCCACAGGCGTCAGGCTGAAGTCCAATGGCGCCACGATGATCGGGGTGGACGAAGAAGTACTGCTGGTGGCGAAGTTGATATCTCCGCTGTAGACCGCTGTCAACTGATGTGTAATTCCCGCGGAGAGCGTTGTGGTGGCAAATGACGCCGTGCCCCCTGCGAGCGTTGCAGTGTCAAGCAAGGTGGCTCCGTCGTAGAAGTTGACCGAACCTGTAGGGGTACCTGTGGTTGTGGATGCAACCTGGGCCGTTAACGTGGCACTTTCTCCCGGCGTAATGGAGCCGCTGCCCACGTTCAGCGAGGTGGTTGTCCCCGCTTGCGCAATGGTCAGCGTGCCATTCTGCACCGTAACGGTATAGTCGGCAAGATTTGCGCCCGCAGCAGAGGGAACTATGCTGTAGGTTCCAACATTGGAAGCGATTGTGGCCGAGGTTAAAAAGCTCTCGGTGAAGGTATCGCCGTTGACCGCGCCGATAACACTGCCGGTGAAGGCCGGATTGGCGACGCCATAGGCCCTTGTCGCGCCGTTGGCCGCCACAGTCAGTGTCGCCTGGGAGACAGTGATGGCCGCGGAGTCCGTGACGGTGTTGTAGTCCGTCGGGTCAGTTGGAGCGAACGAGGTTGCGAGCGTGTAGCCTCCCGGCGGCAGAATCGTTGCACCTGTCACCGCCGTTGCCGCGCCACCCGTGGGTTGAGCTGTGTAGCTAAACGTGCCCGCAACATTCTGGCCTTTGTACGCCGCGCTTGCATCCAATTCGCCGGCGAGGCTGGTTCCATAGGAGATGGTCGCGGCGGGGGCCCACGCGATCGTGGCCGTGGCCTGGCCCACCGTGAACGACTGCGGCGCGCCTGTGGCCGCCGCGTAATCCGTCGTGGCCGTCGCTGCCGCCGTCAGCGTGCAGGTGCCCACGCCCCCGAAGTTCACCACCCCGCTGCTCACCGTGCAAACGCCGGGTGTGGTCGAGGAGACCGACTCCGTCGGCGAACCGTTGCCCGAGTAGGTGTAGGCCGGCGTGAAGCTGCCGTTATACACCGGGCTCGCGGGGATGTTGCTTACGCTGATCGTCGCTGTGGCCTGGCCCACCGTGAACGACTGCGGCGCGCCTGTAGCCGCCGCGTAGTCCGTCGTGGCCGTCGCTGCCGCCGTCAGCGTGCACGTGCCCACGCCCCCGAAGTTCACCACCCCGCTGCTCACCGTGCAAACGCCGGGTGTGGTCGAGGAGACCGACTCCGTCGGCGAACCGTTGCCCGAGTAGGTGTAGGCCGGCGTGAAGCTGCCGTTGTACACCGGGCTCGCGGGGATGTTGTTCACGCCGATCGTGGCCGTGGCCTGGTTGACCGTCAGCGTCTGCTGAACCTGCGCCGGGGTTGTGTAATCGGTTGTATCGCCCGGCGAGTAACTCAGCGTGAGCGTGTAGGTGCCTGCATCAAGGACAGTCAAGCTGGTGACTGTAACCGGTGTTCCGCTGGGATTCAGGCTCGCGGTGTAGGTGGCGGTACCGAACAATGGCGGTTCGGTCGTCCCGCCCACAGAGGCCGTCGCTGTGAGCACTGTCGACAGGTTGGTTCCGTAGGTGATGCTCGACGGAGGCGTCCAACTGAGCGTGACTGTGCCTTGGCTGATGGTGATAGTGTAGTTCTGGCCGATCTGGACGCTGCTGGACGAATCGGTCGCTGTGACGGTCACGCTTGCGGAGTTTGCCACCGCGGTCGGCGTTCCGGAGAGTGCGCCCGAGCTGGAATCGAGGGTCAGACCTGCCGGCAATCCGGTTGCCGAGTAAGTGTACGATCCGGAACCGCCGCTTGCCGCGAAGGTCGTGCCGGAATAGGCGGTTCCCACGGAACCGGACGGCAGCGCCGTGTTCGCCGCCGGCGTCATCGTGATGTCGACAGCCGTGCCGCTGAGTGGGATTTGCTGGGTTGCGGCAGTGGCGTTGAGGGAATTGTCCGTGAGGGTCACATTGCCCGTCAGGGGGCTGCCGGCGGTTGTTGGGGCGAAGTCGACGGCGACCGTGCAGCTTGCGCCTTCGTCCAGAGTGAAAGCCGTGGACGAGCTGCCGTTGGTCTGATTGCAGGTGGAGCTGTCGTCCCAGGCGAAATTGGTTGGTACGCTGGGGTTGTCGCCACCGGTAAGGTTGAAGGTCAGCGTCGTGTTGCCGTTGTTGGCAACGGTTGCCGAAAGCGGACCATCGACTGTATCGGTTGTGCCTTCCTGGGTGACGGTGGGGTAGGCGATCGTGGGCGGCGTGGCCAGCGGGATCTCCTTCACGGAGCTATTTCCAGCGTCCGCAACGAAGACATTTCCGTTCGCATCGACTGCTACACCGAGGGGCATAGAGAATCCACTGCCCAGTGTCACCACAGCCGAGATGGAGGAGACCTGGCCGCCGACTGCCACAATCTCCTTCACGGCGTTATTGTCCAGGTCCGCAACGAAAACGTCGCCGCTGGCATCCACCGCCACGTCGGCGGGCTGGTTGAAGCCGCTTCCGACCGTGTTCACGGTCGAACTGGAAGAAACCAGGCCGTTGACGGCGACAATCTCCTTCACCGCGTTATTGCCCTGATCCCCGACAAAGACATCGCCGCTCCCATCCACCGACACGCCCCACGGCTCGCTGAATCCGTTGCCCACCGCGACTACCGTCGAGCTGGAGGAGACCTGGCCGCCTGAGACCAGGATCTCCTTGACCGCATTATTGCCGTAATCCGCAACGAAGACGTCGCCGTTGCCATCGACCGCGACACCGGTGGGCTTGCTGAATCCGCTGCCCACCGCGATGACGGTCGAGCTGGAAGAGACCAAGCCGTCGACGGCGACGATTTCGTCAACAGCGCCGGTACCGTAGTCGGCGACGAAGACGTCGCCGCTGCCGTCCACCGCCACGCCGAAGGGCGTGGAGAATCCGCTGCCCACCGTGTTCACGGTCGAGCTGGAAGAAACCAGGCCGCCGGCGGCGAGAATCTCCTTCACCGCGACATTGCCGCTGCCGTTATCCGCGACGAAAACGTCGCCGTTTCCGTCGACGGCAACACTGTTGGGATAGCTGAATCCGCTGCCCACGACGGCAGGAGCGGAATTGCCGGGGAAGACGGCTTGCGGCCCGGAGCCGGTTCCGTAGAGCCTCGCCGTCGCGATGGGGTTGCCGGACGAGTCCTCGAGTTGCACCGCGCCCAGGCGCAGACCCGGGGCTTTGGACGCAAACTGAACCGTGACAGTGCAAGTATTCCCTGAGACATACGCGTAACTTGTACCGTTGGTTGTGCAGGTCCCGGAGACGGTATCGGTAAAGTCCAGGCCCGGGGCGCCCAGCGTGAGGACGACGGGCGCCTTGATGGTGCCGCCGGCAGTGAAGGTGAATGGAATCGTGAACGAGGGCGGCGAGGACGTACCAATGTTGACTGTGCCGAAGTTCACGCCCGCAGTGATCACCTTGAAGACCGAGGGGCCGCTGTAGTTTGCGACAAAAACGTCCCCCGCACCGTCAACCGCCACGCCGATCGGATGGTTGAACCCGCTACCGAGCGAGATAATGGTGGGTGAAGCGGGAATGCTGCCGTCAACTGCCAGGATCTCGTGCAACGAGTTCGTACCGACCTCGGAGAAGAACACATCTCCGCTCTGATCGACGGCTACACCTTCAGGCGTACTGAGTCCGCTTGCCAGCGTCGTGACGCAGGCCGTACTGGAGCAACCCGGCGTCATCTCTTTGACTGCGGAATTACCTACATCGGCGATGTAGATGTTCCCTTTGCTGTCTACTGCCAAACCTTCGGGAGAGGAAAACCCGCCGCCCAAAAGGGTGGGGGTGCCACCTCCCGCTGGGACTTCGTATACCCCGCTCCCAGTGTAATCGGCGAAATAGACGTTGCCACTACTGTCTACGGCAATGCCATCAGGTTTGTAGGATCCGCTTGCAACCAATGTGGTGACACACGTGGACGCGTAGCAGGTATTCAACATCTCCTTCACCGTCTTGCCACCGTAATCGGCCACGTAGACATTCCCGCTGCTGTCCACTGCCACACCAAAGGGCGATGTAAATCCACCACCTAAAGTCACGATACTGCCGTTGGACTCCAGGATCTCGCTTACGGTACCGGCCCCAGAATCGGATACATAGACATTGCCGCCGCTATCGACCGCGACATCTGTGGGGTGCGTATAACTTCCGGGCAGTGTTTCTGTTACGCCGCTAAAGTGCGCTGACTGCGCTGCAATGGGCAAAGCGCACAACCACAGTGTGATAGCAGCAGCATAGAGGTGGGTTGGTATTAAAGCACGACGCGTAAGACGAAAAGCAACCACTGGCAATTCACTTGACATGGGAAACTCCTAGCGAGTTTGGACTGTGCCTTGCGACGCAACCTTGCATGGAGGCCCGTCTCCAGCCCAGTTGGTTGGTTATTATGGGGAATGTTCTTCCGAAGAGGAACTCAAGGAACGCAATGTCATTGACAGATTCTTCTCTCATGTAGCGCGTCTCCGCTTTTGTGCGACCACAAAAAGCGTCTGGCCAAGCCCACACTTCTCTTTGAGATGTTCGAGCGATGTTCTTGATATCGCCTTCGAGAGTAAAGTGTTAAGTTTCCTTGAGTTGACAACCCGCAGAAATCCACTATCTCCGGCTGGTTGCATCGTAAATGCCTTAACAATCTCAAAGTGAGGTAGGAGGATACGCCGCAGCTCACGCATTGTGACCCATCGACGTAACTGGCCTTCAGGGGGTGGGTGGATGCCCCTCCGACGCATGTAAACGGTTCGATTCTGAGTCGAGAGAATAAGATACCCGCTGTCTCTTAGGATATTGGCGATTAACTCCGCAAAAGAAGATTGATTTGGTACATGAGAAAATGTTTCAAGAGTAATCGCAACATCGAAAGCTTGAGCTGGGAGATTCATTTGCATGATATCGCCGGCACGGAAGGCTCCGCCTGGCACCCTGCGGCTTGCTTCTTCGATAGCTGCATCGGCTATGTCAACGCCACTGACAGGACCAAAGGAAATCAGCCTTTCGGCAAGCCAGCCGTTACCGCAGCCTAATTCGATGATGTTTGGCTTCAGGAGGGATAAACTTTGTAATAGCGTTATTGCGGCTTGTCCGCGCCGAAGCGCTTCAGGTCCGATGGCCGCTTCTTGAAGGTACGTGGTGTCCCAGTCATTCCAGAACTTCCGCTGGGATGCGGAGTCCCAATTTGTCGTCGAGTCTAGATTTAACACAAGGCAAATACCCCCGTGACGCCATCAAATTCTGAACTGCTTTGCGGAGCACATATGTGAGATAGCATTGATAAAGAACAGTGTTCGCTGCCCTTACTCGGAATCTCCTTTTTCATGTCCGACTCGGTTGAGTTGTAGGGCTCTTGGAAGATATTGCAAGACCAAAGCTGCATTTGCGCGCGAAAAACCGAACGATCCCGTACTTTCCGGGACTGGCCCGCGTAATCCTGAGCGCGCATCATTGCCTACGGATGACGCCTCGCGATGAAGTTACAACAATGCTTGAGATGCTAGCAATGAAGGACGATCTGGTCAATGATCCGTCGGGGTGAACTTTTGTGGGATAACTTTGGGGTGAACTTTTGTGGGATGCATGGAACAGAAGATGGCCCGCCCTGATTGGCTTCGTTCTTCGGAGTGCGGAGGGACGCAGCTCCAAAATCCAGATTTTTCGAGCAGATGCAAGGTATTGTGCTTTGCGCCACAGGCTGTCGCACGATTGCGTGTTCACTTACTTCCGGAGGGGAGCTTCTTCGCTATGAGCCAAGGGAGAAGCACCATCTCAGCCGCGAACGGCAGCGGGTCGGTCCAGGCAAAGACCGATTCCACGCGCGTGGAAAGCAGCGATCTCAGGTAAGCGCCGATGCCGAGGCTTCCGTGCGCGAGGCCGGACAGAACTGTGGGAACGTCCGTCAGGAGCCTGAGCCATCCGATGCCGCATCTGGCGCGAGCCGGTTCAACCGAAAGCCCTGTTTTATCGGCATACAAGAGCCAGGGGAAGTCAACGCCGCACGCGGCGCCGAGAGCGTGGAAGCCCCAGGCGCGGGCGTTCACGTCGAGGAGTTTGTGCCGGCCGTCTCGCGGATCGCGCTTATATTCGATCTCGACTAGACCATGGTAATGGATAGCCCGGACGAAACGCTCGGAGAGCTCTTCGATCTCCGGTGCGTCTGCCGTCTCCACATAGGTCGCGGCACGGCCAAATTCGCGAGGATGCTGGCGAAGGCGCCGAGCCGTCAGCGTGCTGTGCGGGTGTCCGTGACAAACAAAGGCGCACCAGGAATACTGCTCGCGGCCATCTCCGGGAATGATTTCCTGGATAAGGATCTCTTCCGGCCGGATTTGGCGGGCTGCACGTTCGTAGTTCTTGTGAAGTTGTTCGATGGAATCGCAGCGCCAGGCCTTTGCGCCTGTGGCGTAGAAGAAGTTTTCCTTAACGGCCGGCTTGATTGCCAGGGGCAGTCGAGCGTAGAGCGATGGGAGCTCATCCGCATTCTTTGGATTAAATGTCTTCGGACAAGGGATGCCCAGTGTCTCAGCCAGGTCATAAGTCTTCTTCTTGTCCCAAGCCCACTGGACGCTCTCCCATTCTCCCGTGGAAACCTTAAAGAAAGCGGCGAGCTCGGCCAGGTGGCGCGAGAACGCAGCGACTGTCTCATCCCTGGTTGGGATCAGAACCCAGCCGCGAAGGTTGAAGCGCCTACCGACGTCGAGCACATTGTCGACGGTTCTGCGCTCGTCAAGGATGTCGGACACGCGAATGACGCGGGATGCATACCGGGAGAAACGAGAAATGCAGGGCTGATCGTCAATAACATAGACGGGAATACCCCGACGGGCGAGACTGCGCAGGACACCAAGACCCGGGTGATCGCCGCCAACAACCACCGCACCGATGGCGGAACTCGATGCAGGATAGGCTACCGCGCTGCGCGGAATCGTATCTTCAGCGGAATATGTGACGGTCTTCAATCGACGGATGGGTCTCTCTTAGTTGCGATTACGACGAATCCAAGATGCCAGTTCTCTTGAAGCAAATTCAGTGCCGGTGACAAAGTACATCAGGGGGCCGAACTTGCGCGCAGCAGTAGCACCGATGAAGTGAAGACCGGGCACAGAGGTGGCGAACCCGGCGGTAACGTCAGGGTATCCATCGAGCTGGCGAACCTCCCGGACCAGCTCCGGAGCGAGGAATCGATACTTCGCGATATTCACGCGATAGCCTGTGGCCATCAGAACGTGATCAACGCGCCGCTCGGTATCATCGTCGAGCAGCAGCCGCACCTCACCGTCAACCTCATTCGCCAGGACTACCGTTCGCCCAGTCGATATCTTCACGTCCCGTAGCCGCGGCATGAGCCAGGGCGCGCCGGCTGAACGCACGGCGCGTGTACGGATGCGGTCCTTCAGCCCCATGGGAACGTGGTACATGACGTTAGGATAGGCGACGAGGCGGCTAATGCCGATGGGGCCGACATCGTGTTTGGAATACAGAGCCTTTGAGATGGGCCCAAGCTGATGCAGCCGCTTGTGCATGCCAATCCAACGAAGGGTCTGGATTCTGGCGATGACCTCCGCATCTGTTCCCGTTTCGTGAAGGATTGCGGCCGATTCGAGGGCACTCTGGCCAGCTCCGATGACCGCTACGCGCTTGCCTAACTCGCAAAGCTTGCGGCCCTCATAACAATGCGAAGCGCTTTTAGGCGAGAGATTCGAAAAAACATCGGGAGTGTTCCTGAACGGCCCGATGCCTGCCGCAACGACGACACGCCGGCTGCCGATAACAGCACCATCGGCGAGGGTAAGTTTAAAGCCTGAACCGTTGCGGCGAACCTCGGAGACGCTTCGCTGATCGAGATTGCAGTCTAACTGCTTCTGAAACCATTTTCCGTATGCAACAAAGGTTTCCCATGCAACGCGCTTGGCCGGCTTGGTTCCGCTGGCGGCCTCGTACGCTTCGAGGGTAAACGCGGAGCGTGGATCGGAAATCGTGGATGCTTCCCGGGGCGATCGGAGGAGCATGCCGGCAGGCATCCCGTTTGCCCAGAAATTCATTGGTTCACCGAAGACTATGGGTTCCATACCCAATGCGCGGAGGTGGGCAGCTGCGGAAAGACCGTAGGGGCCGGCACCAACGATAGCAATCTGACAGTCGAAGGTATTCACTGTTACTGTTTTGCTGCCTTTTGTCGAAGCCGGCAGGGTCCTCGCACAGGTTCGACTTTGTTAGCGGGATTCAGGCGCGATATCTTCCACCGATCTCGAATGGATCGGTTGGCTCGCGGCAGGGCCGTTCGGGGCTCGGCGCGACGCAACTGCGAAAGCTCCTGTCGCCAGGGGGCTGCTTTGGGAGTTTCCCAAAGAGAGTGCAAGATGGCCGTCCTCTTCACTGGCCCAGGCGATTCGGGCTCTCTCGGCGCCTTCACCTTCAATGCGCCAGCCCAGCTCAGTCTCAACCAACCGCATAGCCGCTCTTTGCCTCCACCATCGGTTGACTTCACCGGGCACGGTGATCCAGACACCGTTGTCCCGGCGCAGCTGATTCAAATACTTGAGCAGCTCTTTGTAGACGGAGAGCTGCCGAGGATGCTGCACGTAATCCGGGTGCACAATGAAACTCATGCACCCATGTTTTTCCATGACGATCTTCGTCTGTTGTTTCCAGAGTGAGATGGAATAGTCACGCAAAATGTTGAAAAGCGAGTAGTCCTGCACCGTTGTTACTGGAATCTCCAAAATCTCGTTCAGGAAATACGGCATCACGGTGCAACAACCGCCGCGCTGGGGATCCAAATGCGCCACATTGGGCACGGACATATCGTAGGAGAATTTCAACGCGTCGTACCATACCTGTTTTCGGTACAGCACTGCGGCGCGGAAGCCTTCGGCGCCAAATTCTTTTCCGTACGCGTTGATTTTGGCGGCTCGATCGAGAAACTGATCGCGATTCTTATATAGGTGGCCATCGTGGTTCAAGTCGTGGACACAGATTTCGAACCCACGCCGGCGAATCTCCTCTAGAAACTCCGGGCGAGTCTGATAGCGCTCCTCAGGAATAATCTGGAAAGACGCCTTAATGCCGAAGGAGTCATCTACATCCATCATGGCCGGACAATAGTCGAACCCCGCTCGCGTTTCGACATCGTGGGTCATGATGGCGCAACTGGAGCTGCCGCGAGGCCAGAACCAAATGAACGGAATCCGGTCCGCCCCGCTGGCCCGGATAGAGAGTAGCATGAGCCGCTCCATCAGGTTGTCCACCGAACAGTCGACAGGCCAAGAAGGAAAGCTGAGCCGCTTCCAGTCTTTCAGATACAGCATCTGCAAATGCCTGCGGACATTTACCGGCAAGGCCGGACGCAACCAATAATAAAGCCTTGACAGTGCGGACATCGGCCCGCTCCGCCACTCACCCACGTATGCCTCACGGCCGAGATTTGAGATAACCTGAGCGGGGTTGAAGGGTAAGAAGACCATGCCATCTTCAATCGAAACCTCGGGGAGTGCATCTTGAAGGGATTCCAAGGACCTGAACGACGGCTTTTGCCGATGGTAACTTCCGTAACAGATCGACGTATTGCCAAAACGGAAGTAGCCGCTGGTCGGGGGAAGCGCCCCTTTCACTCCGAAGCGCTCGTATGCGCCGGGGCAACGATAGTACCGCATTAGACCACTGTTAATGGATTCAGGCATTTTTCGCTAAGATCACTTGCGATGCTAGCCATAGGGTAGGTTCTTCGAGCCTGAGGGTACAAACGTCACTTGGAATATGAATTAAGGGACCGAGGACAATCCAGTTATCTTACGCACTGACTGCTTCTTTTGAGACACTCTTGAATCGCAGCGCCAACGGTGCCTCCAAAAGATTCCCACGTCCATCGCTCAAGAAAGCGCTTGTACGCCGCTTCCGAGAGGGACTTGCGAAAGTCGGGATTCCCAAGCAAAAGGATGCATGCCGCGGCAAAATCCTCGACACTGTCCCCGAGAAGTACCTCTCTTCCGCTCTCCACCTCGTATCCGAATGCGCCAAGCGGCGTTGCAACGATTGGACATTTTCTGGAAAACCCTTCGGCCATCTTTACCCGCGTTCCGGAACCCACTTTGACGGGCACGATCATGAGTGACCATGACGCAATTTCTTCGCCAGGATCTTCAAGCCATCCGCAGCCATCGATATCTGGACCCGATTTCGCCAGAAAGCCATCGCTCCCACGGCCTACTAACCGAAGCCGAACTGACGGAATGCGGCTCTTTACCCGCGGCCAAACCTTCGATATGAACCAGTAAAGGCCATCCTCATTCGGCTTGAACGTGCAGTTGCCGATAAATCCAATCCTGGGCGGCGCTGAATCGACGAACTGACGCTGTGCCTGTGCATGGGCGCCATTTGGAATGACATGAGTTCGTTCCGGGCAGCCTAAATAACGTCTGTCTTCCTCGCTACACACGGTGAGCACATCGAACCGCTTCGGGAGCACGAGTTCGCGTCTTCGCGAGATCCATTGCATTCGACGATCGAGAAAGCGCCTCCCCGGGTTCCCCGAGGACAAGACCGAGGATTGGTAGACTCGGCTTGGCAAATCGTCTACATCCAGCACGGAATGGGGCCATTTGGCGATGCGAAACCAATTTGCGGTCCTCATAGTATGGACCCAGACAACGTCATGCTGGTCGATGAGGTCTTGAGTGATTGCACGCTCATTCGCACTCACAACATAAGGATCCGTTGCCATACACAGCGGATCGAATTCGTGTTGGAACCTTCGCGAGATTCGATCAAACGGACCTGCTGGTGCGTCCTGCAAGGGCCGTATTACTCGGCGTATATCAAACTCGCGTTCCGACCGGCGTACCGCTTCTTCATCCTCCTTTTCAGTGGGCACAATGACGAAGGATATGTTTCCGAACTGGTTAAGCAGCCTGGCGATATTCAAGATGCGCTGCTGCGCGCCATAGGCGGCAGCGAGCGGCCAATGAGAGGTAACGAACAGAATATTTGGCCGGTCTTGAACGTGATCTGGAGGCATGCTGGTAGAAATTCGGCTTCTTTTGCGAGGACGGCAGTCAAAAAATCACCGCAGCGTGTTGGCTTTTAATGCCGATTGCTCCGGCTCCTCGCCAAGAAGATTACTGTCCGTGACGAGCTGCGCTGCTTGGTGTCGTGGCCGCTGGTAACAAGCTCGTATGATACCGGCTAAGTACCATGCATATCTTATGCAGGAAAACCGACGCGGCGGATTGAAGGTGATCGTCCATTGTAATGCCCACCGCACTAGCCTACGGAAGAGATAAATCGGAACCCCATGCAGCATCCACCGCGTGTCGGACGGCGGGCTCAGTTGCATAACTTCACCGTAACCAAACCAAAACCACCACTTCAGCACAAAAGCCTTCCTCATTCGGCTTTCGGGAACAGGATGAAAAACGATAGCCTGAGGCTCGTACCGCAAACGCTCACCAGCAGCCAGAAGCCGATTAGCGAACTCTATGTCCTCTCCGCGGATCTCACTGCCCGGCCGAGGCCCTAGATCGGTGCGAAACCCACCGTACGTTTCAAATTTTTCCCTGCGAAACGCCATGTTCGCGCCATAAGGCGCGCAGTTAAGCACTCCGGCCTCGGTACCCGCGTCGAATGCTACAAATGGCCCCATCGTATGGGGGTCATCAAGAGACAGCCAGCGGGGAATCGGCTTCGTCCAGACGGGGATAATTCGCCCACCGGAGCCTGCCCATTCTCCGCTGTGGAGGTTTGAGGTCAGATTCCACAGCCAATCGGGCTCAACGGTTGCGTCGTCGTCGGCGAAGGCCAGAATCGGGCTCTGGCTCTCCTGAATTCCGGCGTTGAGGGCATAGGACTTGCCCTGCTGCGGTTCAAACACATAGCGGAACCGGCCGGGGTACCTGCGGCAGAAGTCCTCCACCACCGACTGGGTCCCATCCTTAGAGTTATTGTCTACGATTAGTACCTCCCATTGAACAGAAGCAGGCACCGTGGACTGCGCAACGCTCTCCAGAGCCTTCGCCAAACTCTCACAACGGTTATATGTGCAAAGGACAACTGTGATGTTCAATGGTTCCACCTCGCGGTTGCCTTTCCGCTGTGACACTTGCAGGCGCTCGGACACTGCATGCGTGCGAGAAAATGCGCTTTATGATTTCGGACACCAATCCGGGCGGACTTTGGGGGCAGCTCCATAGCAACTCCATGTGCATGTCTCGACCAAAAGCCGCGGCTCACGGCCATGCATATCCGCAGGTAATCCGAAATGTTTCGCCGATGCACGAGCGCCTGTAAGCGAATGAAAGTGGGTGCAATGCAGACAGCGGACACCACCGTCGCCGCGAACCGCTCTGCTCTGTCTAAGATGTGATACATTTGACGATCGATCTTCGGGTTTGCCAATTAACCATTGAGGGTAATGTTAGCTGGCTACTTTGGATAACAGTGAGTCTCTGTCCCAGCTCCTCCAAAATGTGTCCCATATCTTCTCGACAAGCGCGCGGGGCAGCCACCTTACTAGCTTTCTCCAGCCAAAAGCGTAGTTGATGGAGGCGAGTCCCTTCCGATGAAAGTCCCAAAACTCTTTGGACTCAGCGCGCAATGCAAATGCGGATTTTGTGAGGTGCAAGAAGTATCTCCGCTCGACCTGCTTCAACCGTTCCTTGTACTCCCCACTCGAGAGGTAATCCCCGCCGTGGGCCACAAGCATCGACAACTGCAAGAAACATTCGAGCCCGAAGTCGCGCACGCCCGAAAGGATTCCCTCATTGTCCCTGCGTGAATAGGTCAGGACTTGATGAACGAACCCGAAATCCCATGTCCTTAGTAAGTCGAAGCAAACATGCACATCCTCGAACGGCGCGTATCTCTCTTCGTAAAAGGGAACTCGCGACCTTATCGCTTCAGATCGGAGTAGTAACGAGGTGGGCGTTCCGAAAAGATATGTGCCATTTAGAAAGTAAAGCCGGCACGCATCTCGGCCAGCCACATCATGGCTGGGGTAGGGCAGGCCACTCAGCCGGACTTCGTTACCTTCCAGCTGATACGCAGCGATGATACCGACGGAAGGATACGCCTCGGCAACTTCTACCATGCGGCTTATGCAATCCGGAAAGATCCAATCGTCAGCTTGGACAATCTTGCAGTATTTACTATTTGGCGCAATGCACGAGAGCGCAAAATTGTAATTTTGCACTTGTGTCAGAAACGACTTCGTATGCACCAGACGAATCTTCTCGGGATTTGCGCAAGCATAGTGTTGGGCGATTTCTACGGATCCATCAGTGCTGCAATTATCGACAAGAACGTATTCCCAGTGCCGATAGGATTGCCGCAACACACTTTCAATGCAATCTGCCAGGAACTCGCGTGTGTTATAGAACGGGGTCACTATACTTACGAATGGGTTTGACGTCACGAGGCTTTGCTTCCTTCAGCGACAGGGTTGCTGTCGGGCTAGCCCAGCTAGGGCGTCATACTGCCTTGCAAAGATAGGGAGGACCGCATCTCTGTAGGAAGCAATTCGCTCTAGAACGGCGTCCCGGCAAAGCATAAGGCGATCGAGTACTTGGATAACGTCGTCGGCGGAGAAGTCCTCGATCTGAAGTAGGCATTCCGTCATTCCGAGGTCCTCCATAAGCCAATCAACTTTTGGATCGAAGGAAATAGCGACAGTGGGTGTTTGTGTTATGAAGCCCAGAATTGCACTGTGCAGGCGACTGGCGATCAGGAAATCAACCTTTCCGATCGCAGCAACGAAGTCCTGCCAACTGGTGATTGTGGGGATAAGGACCTGACGGGCTACTTCCATTCGACAGTCATCGGCTAAATGGTCAAGAAGTTCCGCAATGACGCTCTGATCGTCCCCGAGGGACGACCAGACAATGACTACAAATGAGCCGCGCCTAATGAGATCCGTGACAACCTGTGCTATCTGGTGGATGTAGCGTTTGTGGAGCTCATGGTTTTGGTGAGGCCAGTTCCGCGGCTTGGCGTATGCAATCGGACTGATGGCTACGACAGTCCGGCTATCGGCGATACGCTGGGTGCTCAAAGGCCGCGCAGCGGTGGGAGGCGGTAACGTAAAAGCCAAGTCCGGGACAACGGGATCGTTCGCGGCTCTCTGTAGTAGGGCGGCGGCAAGCTCTCGGCTGTGTTTGTCTCGAAATGAGCGATATCGGGCCATGCGAAGCGCAGCGGACAGAAACAGGCGGGAGAGGCTCGAAGTTAACTTACACGCGCCTACGCTCGCGATGGCATAGGGCACTCGTGCGATTTTAGCCAGCACAGCCCATTTGAAAAGCGCATATGGATGGCCCCAGGGGCCGCCCCACTCCTCGTCAAGCTGGCCGCCGCCTGACACGATAAGGAGGTCCTGAGTACGAAGGAACTGATACCCTTTGAAACAATGCCGAAACTCTCTCCAGGGGCTCACGGCCACGGAGTGAATTGTCTTCAGACACAGCGAAGGCACAGGCATCTGCTTTCGCGCCTTCCATATCGGGACTGAACCCACGCCTTTCTGATCCAATGCTCCATTGCCTCCCCGCTTTTGTTCAGGAGGATCCACCACGCTTCCATGAGACATTCGGTAAAACGGCCGGCCTAGGCCACAAAGGGGAAATGCCTCCGTCCCGTGACGCTCTGTGAAGTTGTCGCAGTTGAGCGAAATCCCTGAGATCGTAACATCGCGCATACGAGCCCGTAGGTTTGCCACCACCGCATCCTGGATTGCGGCATCGCCCAGATTACCGCCGCTGTAAGGCGTCAGTAGCGCGATTCGTCGCCCTTGCTCGCAGCCAGTCATGCTGCTACGAGCACAATCGTTAGAACGTGTTTCATAAAAAGATTCGACCTCTGATTCACCTGAAGGTGTGGATCCGGCCCCGCATGCAGTTTGCCGCTGTTCGGCCAGATCGATACCATCAGGTCACCTTCTTGACGCGATCAAGCGCCATAGTATTCTCTGTACCACTTCACAAATTCACTAGGAACTTGTTGAAATAGG